>CAIMXF010000347.1 GCA_903845345.1 uncultured beta proteobacterium | reverse complement strand
GCCGGGCGACGTCACCGCCGACCAGATGGACGCCGCCGCCGCGCTGGCCGAGCGCTACAGCCAAGGCGAGTTGCGCGTCACCCACGACCAGAACCTGCTGTTGCCCTGGGTGCCCGAGAGCGAGCTGCGCGCGCTGTGGCTGCAGTCGCGCGAGGACGGCTTTGCCACGGCCAACATCGGCCTGCTCACCGACATGATCGCCTGCCCCGGCGGCGACCTGTGCGCGCTGGCCAACGCCCGTTCGCTGCCGATCGCCGCGGCGATCACCGAGCAGTTCGACGACCTCGACGCGCTGCTCGACCTCGGCGACATCGACCTGCACATCAGCGGCTGCATGAACTCCTGCGGCCACCACCACACCGGCCACATCGGCATCCTCGGCATCGACAAGGACGGGGCCGAGTGGTACCAGGTCAGCGTGGGCGGCTCCGACGGCAGCACGATCAGCGGCGCGTCGGTGCCGGCCAAGGTGATCGGCCCGTCGTTCGCGGCCGAGGAAGTGCCGGCCGTGATCCAGGCGCTGATCGAGACCTTCCGCGCGCAGCGCGCCGCCAACGAGCGCTTCGTCGATACCGCCCGCCGTATCGGCATCGCACCGTTCCGCGCCGCCACCGACGCCGTGCGCCGCGAAACCGCCATTGCTGCCTGAGCCCGGAGCCACTCCATGAAATTCATCGACCGTTCCAGGGATTCCTGGCTGCTGATGCCCGACTCGGAGATCGCCGGCCCCGCGCCGCATCGCCTGCTGACGTTGGCGCAATGGGAGGCCGTGCGCGACAACTGGCCCGTCGGCGTGCCGGTGGGATTGCTGCTGCCCAACACCGCCGACGTCGAGGACATCGCCGCCGACCTGCCGCGCATCGCGCTCGTCGCGCTCGAATTCCCGAAGTGGGTCGACGGCCGCGCGTATTCGCAGGCCCACGTGCTGCGCGCACGCCTGCGCTACGCGGGCGAGATCCGCGCCACGGGCGAGGTGGTCGTCGACATGATGCCGCTGCTGCAGCGCTGCGGCGTGGACGCCGTCGTGCTGCGCGAGGGCGAGCGCCAGGCCTCGGCCGAGCGCGCGCTGGGCTTCTTCCCGGCCGGCCATTACCAGGGCGACGTGCTGCAGCCCGATCCGATTTTCGCGCGCCAGGCGGCCTGACATGAGCGCCGACCAGAACTCGAATTTCTCGACGCTGCAGGCGCCGGCGAAGGCGTCGGCGATCGCGTTGTATGCGCGTGCTGGCGCCGACTTCGACGCCAAGCTCGATGCCACGATCGAACTGCTGCGGGCCGCCGTGCAGGAGCACCGCGGCACCATCGTGCAGGCCACCAGCCTCGGCGCGGAGGACATGGTCGTCACCGACCTGATCGCGCGCCTCGGCCTGGGCATCGCGATCGGCACGCTGGAGACCGGCAAGCTGCATCCCGAGACGTCGGCGCTGATCCCGCGCATCGAGCAGCGCTACGAGCGGCCGGTGGAGGTGTACCGGCCGCGCGAGCACCAGGTGATCCATTTCGTGCGCGCCAACGGCGAGGACGCGATGTACAAGAGCCTCGAGCTGCGCAAGGCCTGCTGCGGCGTTCGCAAGATGGAGCCGCTCGGCCGCATGCTGGAAGGCCGCACCGCGTGGGTCACGGGCCTGCGCCGCGAGCAATCGAACAACCGCGGCGCGGTGCCGTTCATCGAGACGGAGGCCAACGGCCGCACGAAGGTGAACCCGCTGGCCGACTGGACTTGGAACGACGTCTGGCACTACATCGCGTCGCACGACGTGCCGTACAACCCGCTGCACGACGAGTTCATGCCCAGCATCGGCTGCGCGCCGTGCACGCGCGCGATCGCCGTCGGCGAGGACTTCCGCGCCGGACGCTGGTGGTGGGAAGACGAGGCCGCCAAGGAATGCGGCCTGCACGCCACCAAGGCGGCCGAGGCCGCCGCGGCCTGAACCCGGCCGCCACATGCCGGGGACGTTCGACGGCCCGACCCTTCCCCTGATGCTTGCAGGCGGACGCCCGCTGCACTACCGTCCCACACCATGACCCGAGTGACCATCGTGGGCGCCGGCCCCGGATCCGCCGACCTGATCACGCTGCGCGGCGCGCGCGCGCTGGCGAGCGCGAGCGTGGTGCTGCACGACGCGCTGGTCGACCCGGCGCTGCGCGAGATGGCGCCGCAGGCCGAGTGGATCGACGTCGGCAAGCGCGGCTTCTGCGACTCCACAGCCCAGGCGCGCATCAACGCCTTGCTGGTGCAGCATGCGCGCGCGCCTCGTCATGACATCCATGTCGTTCGTCTCAAGGGCGGCGACCCGAGCGTGTTCGGGCGGCTCGACGAGGAGCTCGAAGCGCTGGCCGAGGCCGGCATCGCGTGCGAAGTCGTGCCCGGCGTGACGGCCGCGGTCGCCGCCGCCGCCGACCTGAAGCGTCCGCTGACGCGCCGCGGCTCGGGCCGCAGCGTGGCGCTCAGCACGGCCATGACGCGCGCCGGCCAGCTGGTGGCCACGCGCGGCGCCGACACCGAGGTCTTCTACATGGCCGGACGGCAGCTGGCGGCGCTGTCGCGTCGCCTCATCGGCGCCGGCTGGCCGCCCGAGACGCCGGTGGCCGTGGTGTCGCGCGCCGGCTGGCCCGACCAGCATGGCAGCGACCACCGCGTCGACACCTTGCCCGAGGCCGTCGTGCTGCACGGCGGCCGGCCGACGGTGGTCATCGTCGGCATCGGCGCAAGCGCGTTGTCCGCGTCGCCGTCGCCCCGAGCCGACGCCATCTCCCTGCCGTCGCTGCCCAGCGGCGCCAAGCCTTAGAATCCCCAGCTGCCCAGCCTTTCGCCACGCACCCGTTGCCATGACCCACGTCGTTACCGAAGCCTGTATCCGTTGCAAGTACACCGATTGCGTGGACGTGTGCCCCGTCGACTGCTTCCGCGAAGGCCCGAACTTCCTCGCGATCGATCCGGACGAGTGCATCGACTGCGCCGTGTGCATCCCCGAGTGCCCGGTCAACGCGATCCTGCCCGAGGAAGACGTGCCGGCCGACCAGCTCGCGTTCATCAAGCTCAACGCCGACCTCGCCAGGCACTGGCCCAGCATCACCAAGCGCAAGCCCGCACTGCCCGATGCCGACGACTGGAAAGACAAGAAGGACAAGCTGGGCGAACTGATCAAGTGATCGTTCGCTGGCCTGCAGCCGCGCGATGGCCCACCTCGTCAAGACCGACGCGCTGATCATCGGCGCGGGCCCCGCGGGCCTGTTCCAGGTCTTCGAGCTCGGACTGCGCGAGATCTCCGCGCACGTCGTCGACGCCCTGCCCTTCGCGGGTGGCCAGTGCGTGGAGCTGTACGGCGACAAGCCGATCTACGACATCCCGGCGCTGCCCGCGTGCACCGGACGCGAGCTCGTCGATCGCCTGCTCGCGCAGATCAGGCCGTTCGCGCCGACGCTGCATCTCGACCAGCTCGTGAGCCATGTCGCTCGCCGCGACGACGGCCGCTTCGACGTGCGCACGCGCGCCGGCCTGCGGTTCGACTGCGGCGCCATCGTGCTGGCCGCGGGAGTCGGCGCGTTCGTGCCGCGCACGCTGAAGGTCGCCGGCCTCGACGCCTTCGAAGGGCGGCAGTTGTTCCACCGCGCCGACCTCGTCCCCGCCGCCGCGCTCGCCGGCAGGCAGGTGCTCGTGTCCGGCGCCACCGAGCAGGCGCTCGCGTTCGCTGCGCGCCTGGGCGACGCGGTCGCGCGCCGCGCGCCCGACGCGCCCGCGCGCGTGACGCTGATCCATCGCCGCGATGCCTTCGATGCCGGGGACGACACCGTCGCCGCGTTTCGCACCGCCTGCACCGCCGGCGCCCTGCACTTCGTGGCGGGCCAGCCGACGGCCATCGAGGTCGAGGGCGGCCGCCTGGCCGCGCTGACGCTGCTCGACGCCGCCGGCGCGAGCGTTTCGTTGCCGGCCGACACCGTCGTCGTGCTGCAAGGCCTGTCGCCCAGGCTGGGCCCGCTGGCAGACTGGGGGCTGGCGCTGGAACGCCGCCAGGTGCAAGTGGAGACCGCGAGGTTCCAGACCAGCGTGCCGGGCCTGTTCGCCATCGGCGACGTCGTGCACTACCCCGGCAAGCAGCGGCTGATCCTGTCGGCCTTCCATGAGGCGACGCTGGCCGCCGCGGGCGTCGCCGGGCACCTCAGCCCGGGCGACGACGGGCCGCTGGACTACACGACGAGCAGCCCGCGCATCCATCGGCTGCTGGGGGTCTGACTCGCGCGTCCGCCGCGGTTGCGGCACAATCCAGACCGCTCGCCGCAATCCCGCGGTGAGTTTCGCTAGGGGTGCTGGTCGAGAGACTGGCTGAGAAAGTCCCTTTGAACCTGATTGGCCGCGAGTGATTCGTCGCGAGCGGCCAGATCGGCATCCGCCGATCCGAGGTAATCCTCGCGCAGGGAAGCGGTCGCACTGCAGGGACCACTCGCGTCCCCGATCCCGACTCCGTTCCCCTGCCATCGCTTTGAAAGAGCTCGATGGCTTCCATCCTCCGTTTCCGTTCCACCCTCAAGCCGCTGGCAGCGGCGGTTCTCGCGCTCTCGGGCGCCGCGCGCGCGCAGGACGCTGCGCCTGCACAGACCGTGGAGGTCACCGCGCACGGCACGGCCGACGCGGCCGGCGTCACCGGCTTCTCGCAGCCGCTCTCGCGCACGCCCATCCAGGCCGACGTGATCGACGCGAAGACGCTGCTGGACATCGGCGCGATGTCGCTGTCCGACCTCACGCGGCTGGACGCCAGCGTGACCGATTCGTACAACGCGCCCGGCTACTGGACGACGTTCGCGGTCCGCGGCTTCCAGGTCGACAACCGCTACAACTTCCGGCGCGACGGCCTGCCGATCAACGCGGAGACCGTGCTGCCGACGGACAGCCTGTCCGACGTCGAGATCCTCAAGGGCCTGAGCGGCGCGCAGGCCGGCACGAGCGCGCCGGGCGGGCTCGTCAACCTCGTCGTGAAGCGGCCCGATGCCGACCTGCGCGACGCGCAGCTGCGCTGGTCGCAGAACGGCACGGTCGGCGCGGCGGTCGATCTCAGCCAGCGCTTCGGCGTCGATCGCGCGTTCGGCGCGCGGCTGGGCGTGTCGGCCGATCGGCTCGACCCGAACTACCGCGACGCCAGGGGCCATCGCGAGAACGTGGCGCTGGCCACAGACTGGCGCATCGCCGACGGCAGCCTGCTGGAGTTCGAGTTCGAGCACAACGTGCAGTCGCAACCGAGCGTGCCGGCGTTCAGCATGCTCGGCGACGTCGTGCCCGATCCGCATGCCATCGACCCGCACATCAACCTCAACGACCAGCCGTGGTCGCTGCCGGTGGTGACGCAGGGCAACACGATGTCGCTGCGCTTCACGCAGGCGCTGGATGCCAACTGGAAACTGCAGGCACAGGCGCTGCAGCAACGCCTCGTGAGCAACGACCACCTCGCGTTCGATTTCGGCGCCAACGCGGCCTGCGATCCCTGCGACCGCTTCGCCAGCGACGGCACCTACGCGATCTACGACTACCGCAGCGACGACGAGCGCCGCCTGACGCGCGACTTCGATGTCCACCTGAATGGCGAGTTCGCCACCGGCGCGCTCAGGCACGCGCTGACCGCCGGCGTGCTCGAGTCGCGCTTCGTCGGGTATTTCAACGACGAGGCCTACAACTTCGTGGGCATCGGCAACATCGCGGGCACGGCGGTCGTGCCGTCCGATCCGACGCCGACCTCGCCCAACGTCGACCGCACCGAACGCAACACCGAGCTGTACCTGCGCGACACCGTGCAGATCGGCCCCGACTGGAGCGCCTGGGGCGGCGTGCGCCGCACGTCCATCCACCGCACGTCGTGGGAGACCTCGACCGGCGACCCGACCGCCAGCACCGGCTACACGCAGTCGTTCACGACGCCCTGGCTCGCAGTCTCGCGCCAGTTCGGCGAGCACGACATGGTCTACGTCAGCTGGGGCGAAGGCGTCGAGAGCGACATCGTGCCGACGCACGGCTTCCCCGACGGCGGCAGGCCGCTGTCCTCGACCATCAGCCGACAGTGGGAGTTCGGCTACAAGCACGGCGGCGACGCGCGCCAATGGGGCCTGGCCGCCTACGACGTCGACCAGCCGCTGGACGACGGCCTGGACGACGGCACCTTCGGCCACGATGGCATCACGCGGGCGATCGGCCTCGAGGCCAGCGCTCAGGGCCGCGTCGGCCCGCTGACGCTGCGCGCCAGCGCGATGGGCCAACGCGTGCGCCGCGAGCAGGCGGCCAATCCGTCGTACGACGGACGGCGTCCGACCAACATCCCCGACCAGGCGTTGAAGATCCTCGCGACCTGGGACGTCACGCCGGTTCCGGGCCTCGCCGTGCTGGCCAACCTGGACTACGAAGGCGGCCGCGAGGTGCTGCCCGACGACAGCGCGACCATCCCCGGCTGGACGCGCTACGACCTCGGCGCCCGCTACACGCAGGCCGCAGGCGGCACCACGCTCGTGTGGCGCGCCGGCGTCGACAACCTGTTCGACCGCCGCGCCTGGCGCGAGGCGCCGTACCAGTACGACCACGCATATCTCGTCCCCCTGGCCCCGCGTACTTTCCACGCATCGCTCGAAGCGAAGTTTTGACGTTTCCAAAAAACTGGCTATACTGAGAGGCTTCGCAGTTCCCCGATAGCTCAGTTGGTAGAGCGCCGGACTGTTAATCCGTAGGTCCCTGGTTCGAGCCCAGGTCGGGGAGCCATCACTCCCAGAGGACACGCGAAGGAAACGCTTCAAGCCCAGCCAGACGGTTGGGCTTTTCGCTTTCTGGGTCATGAAAACGCCTGAACGATGTCCGGCGTTCGCGCGAGGCGTCGAGAGACTTCAGCGCGCCGCCGTGCACTCGATCTCGACGCGAGCCCCCAGCGCCAGCCCGTTGCAACCGAATGCGCTGCGCGCGGGCATCGGCAGGTCGCTGAAGAACGCGGCGTAGACGGCGTTGAAGGCCGGCCACTCGGCGATGTCGGCCAGCATCACGGTACAGCGCAGCAGCTTGTCCAGGCCCAGGCCCTGGCCCTCGAGCACGGTGCGGATGTTGTTCAGCGCCTGGCGCGTCTCCGCCTCGATGCCGCCCTCGACGAGCGTCATCGTGCCGGGCACGTTGCCGAGCTGGCCCGACAGGAACAGCAAGCCGCCAATGGCCGTGCCTTCGGAGAACGGCACCGCGCGCGGCAGCACGCGTCCGCTGTTGAAGCGTTCGATCTCGGTCACTCGAGCTCCTCCCGCGCCGAGTCCGTCGCTAGGTCCCCGACGGGGACTGCGGCCTCGCCCGGGGCGGCCCGGCGCCTGGCCCGCAAGCAGGTTGACACGGCATTTCTCATGGACTCATCCCCATCGCGTGTTCGAGCGCCTTCGGATCGTAGACCTGTCCGGCCTTGATCGTGCGCCACACGTGGCGGATGTCGCTGATGTTCCTGGCCGGGTCGCCGTCGATCAGCACCATGTCGGCCTGCCGGCCCGGGGCGATGAAGCCGCGCTGGCTCGGGCCGGCCTGGCCGACCACCTGCGCCGGCGTCAGCGTGGCCAGGCGCAGCACCTCGGGCGCCGGGATGCCGGCCTGCACGTAGAGCTCGAGCTCGTTGTGCAGCGTGTAGCCGGCGAAGGAATCGGTGCCGGCCATGATGGTCACGCCGTCGTCGTAGAGCGTCTTGAGCAGTTGCTGCAGCCGGGGCAGCGCCTGCGCATACACGGCCTCCCTGCCCGGCGGCACGGCCACGGCGCCGGACAGCAGGCGGCGCCGCGTCACCGGCGGGAAGCGGGCCATCATCGCGCACAGGCTGTGCGCGCACTGGCCGGGCGCGCCGGAGTAGAGATCCTGGAACACCGACAACGTCGGATCGAGCACCGTGTGGTGCTGCCTGAGCAGCGTGACGAAGTCGGCGAACTCGGGCGAGTCGAGCTTCAGGTCCTGCAGCTTCTCGGCGGTGATCGTGTAGCGATCCTTGCTGCGCGTGTCCTTCACGTCGGGGAAGAAGTTCAGCACGATGAAGTTCAGGTGCTGGATCTCGTCGGCGCCGTCCTCGATGAACTGGTGCGCGAGCATGAACGCGGGCACGTGGCCGCTGACGCGCAGGCCGCGCGCGTGCGCCATGTCGGCGATCGGCTTGACCAGCGCCGGCGGGAACGACGAGTAGATCTTGATCTGCTCGTAGCCGTGGTCGGCGTACCAGTCGACGGCGGCCTGCGCCTGCTTCAGGTTCTCGATGCGCACGGGCGTCGGGCCGGCGAGCGGGCCGGTGCCTTCGCAGATGCCGGCCAGCACCATGCGCGGGCCCAGCTCGGTGCCGTTGTCGAAGCGCTTGACGCGCGCGAGCAGCGGCTCGTTGTCGTTGGCCATGTCGCGGCCGCTGGTGACGCCGGCGATCAGGTCGAAGGTGCCGTCGACGCCGGCGATGTGCTGGTGCACGTCCCACAGGCCGGGCATCAGGAAGCGCCCGGCGGCGTCGATCACCTCGGTGTCGGGCGGCGCCGCGCTCGTGTCGTCCGGATCGACGCGCACGACGTGCTCGCCCCTGACCAGCACGCGCATGTCGTCGCGCACCGTCAGGTCGCGCGGATCGAAAAGGCGGGCGTGGCGGATCATCAAGGCGCCGGCGGGCTTGTGCGTCAGGCGCCTGGCGACATCGGCACTCCACGCGTGGTCGGCCGCGTTCTGCAGCGCCTGCAGCGTCGGCAGCGAGGCCTTCAGCGAATCGCCCAGTACCTCGAACCAGTCGTCGATGACGGCCGCGGTGGCGTCCTTCTCGTCCAGCCACACCGGCACCGGCGTGAACTCGATGCCGCCGATGCGATACAGGGTGAGGGTATGGCCACCGACGGCCAGGTGCGTGCCGCGCTCGAGCCACGCCTCGCCGGCGGGCAGCAGCTTCAGCCGCCGGCCCGGTGCCTTCATGAGCGCGCGCGCCAGCACGCCCATGAATTCGGGCGGTGCGTTGGCCGGCAGGTAGAACGCGCCCGGGGCGATCCAGTCGGTCGAGCCGACCTCGATGCGGTTCTTCCAGCTCGCCTTGCCGGCAGTGACGTCGAAGTGCTCGGCGAGCGGCACCTTCCAGTAGTCGTTGCCCTCGGCCTCGTAGCGGGCCGGCAGGCCTTGCGCGTCGAGCGTCCAGCGCGCGTGGATCAGGTCGCCGCGCCCGCGCTCGCTGAAGCCGTAGTCTGCCTGCATCGCGCCGCCGGGCAGCGACTGCAGCTTCTGGGTGCCGACGGCCACGCCGTGGATGCGCACGTCGTCGTCATGCGCCAGCGCCTGCGTGCCGCCGACGATCAGGCACAGCGCCGCGACGGCGGCGAACAGGCGATGCAACCCGTGATGCATGGGACGTCCTCGTGTTGTCAGTGGTGGGCCCAGGCATCGGCCATCAGGCGGCGGAAGTTGCCGCCCAGGATCTTCTCGATGCGCGTGGACGAGTGCCGGCGCGCGGCGAGCAGGTCGGCCAGGCGCTGGAACTGCTGCGGCCCGCACAGGTCGGGCAGGAAGGTGGCGACGTCGGCGGTCTCGCCCGGCGCGCCGATGCCCAGGGCGCGGCGCTGCGCGATCTCGTCCTCGAGCTGGCGGCGATAGGCCGTCATGTCATCGTGGGCGGTGATGCCGCCGTCGGTGCCAAGGCCGACGTGATCCTCGCCGCAGACGTCGATCGCGTGCTCGAGGTGCGCGACCAGGTCGGAGGCCATCGGCTGGCCGGACAGCCGCAGGTAGGGCATGAAGTACAGGCCGATCACGCCGCCGTTGGCGGCCAGCACGCGCAGCTCGGCGTCGGTCTTGTTGCGCGGGTGGTCGGCCACCGCGCGGCAGGCGGAATGCGTGATCGCCAGCGGGCGCTTTGCGACGCCCAGCGCGTCCAGGCAGGTCTTCTCGCTGCTGTGGCTCAGGTCGACGAGCACGCCTTCGGACTGCATGCGCTCGACCACCTCGGCGCCGAAGCGCGAAAGACCGCGGTCGTCCGGCACCGTGGCACCGTCGCCGACCGCGTTGCGGCCGTTGTAGGTGAGCTGGATCACGCGCACGCCCATCTTGGCGAACAGGCGCACGCGATCGAGTTCGCGGCCCAGCATCTCGGTGTTCTGGAAGCCGTAGATCACGCCCACCTGGCCGGCCGCGACGGCGGCGTCGATGTCGCCGACGTTGTGCACCCGGCGCAGCGCGCCGGCGTGGCTGCCGATGAAGGCGTTCCAGCCGGTGATGTCGCGCACGGTCTCGCAGAACGCGTCGCCGCTGCCGGCGACGTGTCCCAGCGTGATGTTGACGGCCGACAACCCCGCGCTGCGCGCGTCGGCCAGCGCGCGCGCGTCGATGCCGCGCGTGCCGCTGACGTCGCCCGGGTTGTCGACGGCGACCGCGTCGTCTCCGGCACCGGCATCGGTCGCCACGGGCAGGTTCGGGTTGTCCAGCACGCCCAGGGCGTTGATGGTCGCGTAACGGTGGTCGATCACGGAATCCTCGTCAGCAGTCAGTCGGCGGGCCATCGCGGGCCGCGCGGGGGCTGGCTGCCAGAGGCCAGCGGCGCTTCGCCGTTGCGGGCGAGCGGGGATCGTCGAGTGGCAACAGGCCTGTGGCCCGGCGTGACTTCCACCACAGGTCGGAAGCCTTCTGGCACGACCGTGAATAGAATCACCTTCTAGAACATAATTCTAGAACAAAATTCGTCTAGACTGCATGCATGCCCAGAAAGAATTTGTCGGCTCAGCAGGCCGCCGCCGCGGATCGCCTGCTCGAGCGCGCCCTGCCCGACCTGCGCCAGGCCAGCCGGCGCAGCGTGCTGCGCCATGCGCTGACGCTGTTCAACGAGAACGGCGTCGAGGCGACGACGATCGACGACCTGCGCAAGGCCAGCAGCCAGAGCGTGGGCACGATCTACCACCACTTCAAGAACAAGGAAGGCGTGGTGGCGGCGCTGTTCTTCGTCGCCCTGGACGACCAGAGCCGCGCGATCGCCGAGCACATCGCCGGGCTGGACGACGGCCGCGCCGTCATCGAGGCGCTGCTCGAGTGCTACACCGCGTGGATCACCGCGCAGCCCGAATGCGCCTATTTCGTGTTCCTGGCGCGCGACTCGGTCGCGCAGGGCCCGCACGGCGCGGACCTGGCGGAGCGGCTGCAGGCGCGCTACCGTCCGATCGACGACCTGCTCGCGCGCGACGCGCAGGCCGGCCGCATCCGGCCGCTGCCGCCCGACCTCATCCCGTCGCTGGTGCTGGGTGCCGCCGAGTTCTATGCCCGCGGCTGGCTCGCCGGCCGCCGCCAGGCCGCGCCAGCGACCCACGCACAGCGCTTCGCCACCGCGGCGTGGCGCTCGCTGACCGGCTGAGGGCGAGCCGGCCGGGCAAGGCGTCTCCCGACGCCCCGCCCGCCGGTGCTCATTTGGCCGCGGAGGCGGCCGACGCGGCAGGCGCCGCCACCGACGCGGCACGCGGGGCCGCGTTCTTCACGTACATGTCGAACCAGCGCACCATCTCGTAGATCTGCTGCTCCTGCGACTCCATCGCCGAGTACCAGTGCGGCTCGTGCGGCAGCAGCACCAGGCGCGCCGTGCCGCCGTTGCCGCGGATCGCCTCGAACAGCTTCTGCGACTGCAGCGGGGTCGTGCCCGGGTTCGCGTCGTCCTCGCCATGCATGATCAGCAGCGGCAGCTTCGTCTTGTCCGCCGAGAAGAACGGCGAGACGGTCTGGTAGACCTGCGGCGCCTCCCACACCGAGCGCCGCTCGTTCTGGAAGCCGAACGGCGTCAGCGTCTTGTTGTACGAGCCGCTGGTGGCCACGCCCGCGCGGAACAGGTCGGAATGCGCGATCAGGTTGACCGTCATCAGCGCCCCGTGGCTGTGGCCGGTCACGCCGATGCGGTCGGGATCGGCCACGCCCAGGCGCACGGCCTCGTCGACGGCGGCCTTGGCGTCGGCCACCAGTTGCGGCAGGTAGTCGTCATAGGCCTTCTTCGGATCGCCGATGACCGGGAACGACGCGCGGTCGATGATCGCGTAGCCCGCCAGCAGCAGCAGCTGGTACTGGCGCAGGCGCGTGAACGTCGCCTGCGAGCCCGTGACCTGCCCGGCCTTGGACGCGTCGGCGAAATCGAGCGGGTACGCGTAGAGGATCGTCGGCACGCGCGTGCCTTCGACATACCCCGGAGGCGTATACAGCGTGAACGACAGGTCGACGCCGTCGGCACGCTTGTAGGTGACCAGGCGCTTCTTGATGGCGCGCACCGCGGGCGTCGGATCCGGAATGTGCGTGACGGCCACGCGCTCCGACTGGAACACCGCCTCGCCGGCCGGCGCGTTCGCGGACGCCGCGCCCGCGAGCGTGCGCAGGTAGGCGTTCGGCGGGCTCGAGGGCGACTGGTGCCAGGTGAGGAACCTGTGGCCATTGTCGCCGGTGAAGGCGACGAAGCGCTCGAGCGCATCGCGGTCGCTGCGGAACAGCCGCTCGGACTTGCGCGTGACCAGGTCGAAGCGGTCGAGGAACGGCCGGTCGCCGTCCGGCGAGGCCCCGTTGCCGGACAGGTAGATCGCGTCGCCCTGCATGCGGATCAGGTACTGGCCGTCGGGCTGAACACGATAGACCGGGCTGCCCGGGTTCGCGTACTGCTCGTCGCTCGACAGATCCCACAGCACGCGCGGCACGGCCGCGGGATGGTCGACGTCCATCAGCGACGTGCGGCGCCAGTGGCGGTTCTCGTCGTACTCCTCGAGCAGCGCGATGTCGCGCTTCTCGGTCCAGCCAAAGCCGACGAAGCGCGAACCCGTGCGCGCGATCTCCTGCGGCGGCGCCGTGAACGGCGCCTTCTGCAGCATCACCTTGTCGCGCATCGGCACCTGCACCTTCCAGTCGCCGCCGTCCAGCGCCTCCGCCCAGACGAGCGTGGCCGGGTCGTTCGAGCGCCACGCGAATTCGCGCGGACCGGTGGGCACGCCGGCCACCGGCACGCGGTCGGTCAGCGGGATCGATGCGATCGTCGTGGACGTCACCGCCCCGCGCTTGCCCAGCGTCCACACCTCGACCTCGCGCGGGAAGCGCTCGGCGGTCGTCACGTACGAGTATGGCTTGTGGATCGTCGAGACCAGCAGGTGCTGGCCGTCGGGCGCCGGATCGACGTCCGCGACGTTGCCCGGCTTGCCAACGCGCGTGACGGCCAGCGTCGTCGCGTCGACCAGCTCGACCTGCGAGGCGGCGTAGTAGTCGAACAGGTCCTCGTCGTGGGTGTCCTTGAGCGTGTCGCGCGTCTCGTAGGTGCTGCTCTCGCCCTTGCCCGAGCCGGTCTCCTGGATGCTCGGGCCGATGGCCGCCAGCGGTTCGGCCGGCGGCGCGCCGAGGTGGTCGGGCACCGCCTTGACGAGCAGCGCGCGGTGGTCGGGCATCCACTGCAGTTCGCCGTCGAACATCGGATTCAGGCGCACGCCCGGCACCTTGCGCAGCGCGCCGGTGGCGGCATCGCCGATCCACAGCTCGACGGAATTCGTGGCGGTGTTCGCGAACGCGAAGCGCTTGCCGTCGGCCGACCAGTAGGGCCGCGCGGCGCAGGCGCCGGCCGGCAACGTCACTTTGGTCGACGCGCCGCCCGGCACGGCCACCAGCTCGAACGACTGTGCGCACGGGGTCACGCCATAGCCGCCGGGGGTGTCGTGCTTGCTGTGGTTGGCCACCTCGATGCGGGTGCCCGCCAGCTTCAGGTAAGGCGTCGCCACGCGTGACATCGGCGGGAAATCCTGCCACGCGACCAGCAACATCGCCTGGCGGGTCGGGCTCACGTAGGCGACCGGCGGCGACGGCGCGTGCAGCACGTCGAGGATGTTCTTCGGCGGCTGGTCGTAGCCGTGCACGGCGGCGGCGGCCGGTGCCGTCGCGGCGCCGGCCACGCCGGCGAGAATCGCCGTGGCCAGGGCCGGCACGACGCGGCGGGCAAGAGCATGCTGCATGGGCGGATTCCTTTGCTTGCGAGTGATTGGAAGCACCGGCCTGCACGCAGCGGGGGTCGCGCGGAGACGGCCAGTCCAGCCTCGCACTATGTCACGGCCGCGCGACGTTATGCTCCGGCGCATGACCGCCGATCTCGCCACCCTGCGCGACCGCCTGCGCGCCTTCGCCCTCGCGCGCGCCTGGGGCCCGTTCCATTCGCCGAAGAACCTCGCCTGCGCGCTGTCGG
>CAIMXF010000346.1 GCA_903845345.1 uncultured beta proteobacterium | reverse complement strand
GAGCGGCGCGTTCGGCGCCTCCGGCGCGCGGGGCGGACACCATCGCCGCGATGCCGCCAGCGCCGACGGCGGCGCGCCTGTTGCAGCAGGCGGCGCCAGCCACGCCCGCAGTCCCGACGAGGCGGCCAGCGCCAGCGCGCTGAACGCGGCACCGCAACCGGCCGACGGCTCGAGCCGGGCTCATCACCACCGCGACGGCGCGAGCGGACCCGCGGGCGGCGCGTCGTGGCCGCACGATGGCGCCAGCGGCGCGCACCGCCATCGCGCGAGCGACGCGCAATCGTGATGGGCGCGCACGCCCGCCCCGAAACGAAGAACCTGCCTCGCCCATGAGCCCGTCCAAGCCATTCATCCAGCGACCGGTCGCCACGTCGCTGCTGATGCTGGCGATCGTCCTCACGGGCATCGTCGGCTTCCGGTTCCTGCCGCTGTCGGCGCTGCCCCAGGTCGACTACCCGACGATCCAGGTGCAGACGCTCTACCCGGGCGGCAGCCCCGAGGTGATGAGCCGCATCGTCACGGCGCCGCTCGAGAAGCAGTTCGGCAACATGTCGGGCCTCGCGCGCATGGGCTCGACCAGCGCGGCGGGCGTGTCCATCGTCACGCTGCAGTTCAACCTCGGGCTGTCCCTGGACGTCGCCGAGCAGGAGGTGCAGGCCGCCATCAACGCCGGCAACTCGCTGCTGCCGGCCGACCTGCCCGCGCCGCCGGTCTACGCCAAGGTCAACCCGGCCGACGCGCCAGTGATGACGCTGGCGATCAGCTCGAAGACGATGCCGTTGCCCGACGTGCAGAACCTCGTCAACACGCGGCTCGCGCAGAAGATCAGCCAGGTCGCGGGCGTCGGCCTCGTCACGCTGGCCGGCGGCCAGCGCCCGGCGATGCGCATCCAGGCGGACACGCGCGCGATGGCCTCGTACGGCATCGACCTGGCGGCCGTCAAGACCGCCATCGGCAATGCCAACGCCAACAGCGCCAAGGGCAGCTTCGACGGCGCGTCGCGCTCGTACGCGATCAACGCCAACGACCAGCTGGTCTCGGTGGACGACTACAACAACCTGATCGTCAGCTACAAGAACGGCGCTCCGGTGCGCATGAGCGACATCGCCCAGGTGGTCAGCAGCGCCGAGGACCTGCGCCTGGCCGCCTGGGCCGACGACACCCCCGCCATCATCGTCAACGTGCAGCGCCAGCCGGGCGCCAACGTGATCCAGACCGTGGACGCGATCAAGCAGCAGCTGCCCGGGCTGCAGGCCGGGCTGCCCGCCGGCCTCGACGTGCGCATCCTCAGCGACCGCACCGCGGGCATCCGCGCGTCGGTCGAGCACGTCGAGTTCGAGCTGGTGCTCGCCGTGGTGCTGGTGACGCTGGTGATCTTCGCGTTCCTGCACAGCTGGCGCGCGACCGTCATCGCCAGCCTGTCGGTGCCGATCTCGCTGATCGGCACCTGCGGCGCGATGTACCTGCTGGGGTACAGCCTCAACAACCTGAGCCTGATGTCGCTGACGATCGCCACCGGCTTCGTGGTCGACGACGCGATCGTGATGATCGAGAACATCTCGCGCTACATCGAGGAGGGCGACAAGCCGATGGCCGCGGCCATCAAGGGCGCGACGCAGATCGGCTTCACGATCGTCTCGCTGACCGTCTCGCTGATCGCGGTGCTGATCCCGCTGCTGTTCATGGGCGACATCGTCGGCCGCCTGTTCCGCGAGTTCGCGGTGACGCTGGCGATCACGATCCTGATCTCGGCGGTGGTGTCGCTGACGCTGGTGCCGATGATGTCGGGCCGCATGCTCAAGACCGAGGGGAAGCCGAGGGGCTACGCGCTGAAGTTCCAGCAGATGTTCGACTGGATCATCGCGCGCTACGACCGCGGCCTGCTCTGGGTGCTGGACAACCAGACCACCACGCTGCTGGTGGCGCTGGCCACGTTCGCGCTCACCGTGCTGCTGTACATCCTGATCCCCAAGGGCCTGTTCCCGACCCAGGACACCGGCCAGCTGCAGGTGCGCGTGCAGAGCGCGGAGACCGTCAGCTTCGCGCGCATGTCCGACCTGCAGCGCCAGGCGGCGCGCGCGATGCTGGCGGATCCGGCCGTCGAGAACATCGCCTCCATCGTCGGCGTGGACGGCGCCAACAACACGATGCTCAACGCGGGCACCATGCTGGTCGACGTCAAGCAGGGCGCCAGCGGCTCGCAGGAAGAGATCATGAACCGGCTGCGCCAGCGCGCGCAGAGCGTTCCCGGCGTCACGCTGTACGTGCAGCCGACACAAGATCTGACCATCGACTCCGACACCGGCCCGACGCAGTACCGCGTGTCGATCGAGGGTGCGGACGACGCCAGCGTGGCGCTGTGGGCCCACAAGCTCGTCGACCGGCTGCGCTCGGACACCAAGGTGCGCAACGTCGTCACCGACGTCGGCGCCACCGGCCTGGCCGTCGAGGTCGACCTCGACCGCGACACGGCATCGCGCCTGGGCATCAGCGCCTCGACCGTCGACGACGCGCTGTACAGCGCCTACGGCCAGCGCATCGTCTCCACGATCTTCACCGAGACGAACCAGTACCGCGTGATCCTCGAGGCGCGTCCCGACCAGGCGCGCACGCCCGAATCGATCGGCGACCTGCGCGTGCTCACCACCAGCGGCGCCGCCACGCCGCTGTCGGCCTTCGCGACGATACGCACGGTGCAGTCGCCGCTGCAGGTCACGCACGTCGCGCAGTACCCGGCCACGACCGTCGGCTTCGACACCGCGGACGGCGTGTCGCTGGGCACGGCGGTCGACTCGATCCGCGCCGCGGCCAAGGACATCGGCTTCCCGTCGTCGGTGACGATGACGCCGCTCGGCGCCGCCGGCGCCTACGAGAAGTCGCTCTCCAACCAGCTGTGGCTGATCCTCGCGGCCGTCATCTGCGTCTACATCGTGCTGGGCGTGCTCTACGAGAGCTACGTGCATCCGCTGACGATCCTGTCGACGCTGCCGTCGGCCGGCGTCGGCGCGCTGCTGGCGTTGCTGATCGGCGGACAGGATCTCGGCGTGATCGGCATCATCGGCATCATCCTGCTGATCGGCATCGTCAAGAAGAACGCGATCAT
>CAIMXF010000345.1 GCA_903845345.1 uncultured beta proteobacterium | reverse complement strand
GGTGTGGTGGTGTAACTTTGTTTCAGGAATAATGATGCCGAAGTTTCTTCCCGCGGTCAAATCCGCCACCCGCTTTCTCTCCAGGGGATGACATGAACCAGCTCGACCAACTCAAGGCCTTCACCGTCGTGGTGGCCGACACCGGCAACTTCAGGCAGATGGCGCAGTACGCGCCGCGCGACGCGACCACCAATCCATCGTTGATCCTGAAGGCCGTCCAGCAGGCCGACTACGCGCCGCTGCTGAGCGACACCGTCGCCGCCCACAAGGGCAAGCCGCTGGCCGACATCGTCGACCAGGTGCTGGTGCGCTTCGGGCTGGAGATCCTGAAGGTCGTGCCGGGCCGGGTCAGCACGGAGGTCGACGCGCGGTTGTCGTTCGACACCCAGGCCACGGTCGCGCGCGCCCGCGGCATCATCAAGCTCTACGAGGCCGCCGGCATCGGCCGCGAGCGGGTGCTGATCAAGATCGCGTCGACGTGGGAAGGCATCGCCGCCGCGCGCGAGCTCGAGGCCGACGGCATCCACTGCAACCTCACGCTGCTGTTCAGCTTCGCGCAGGCCGTGGCCTGCGGCGACGGCGGCATCACGCTGATCTCGCCGTTCGTGGGCCGCATCTACGACTGGTACAAGAAGTCGGCCGGCGCGAAGTGGGACGAGGCCGCGCAGGCCGGCGCCAACGATCCTGGCGTGCAGTCGGTCACCCGCATCTTCAACTACTACAAGAAGTTCGGCATCAAGACCGAGGTGATGGGCGCGAGCTTCCGCAACGTCGGCCAGATCCAGGCGCTCGCCGGCTCCGACCTGTTGACGATCAGCCCCGAGTTGCTCGGTGCGCTGCAGGCCGACTCAGGCCCGCTGGCCAAGGCGCTGGATGCCGACGCGGCCAAGGCGCTGACGCTGGATCGCGTTCACTTCGACGAGGCCGCGTTCCGCTTCGCGCTGAACGACGACGCGATGGCCACCGAGAAGCTCGCCGAAGGCATCCGCGCCTTCGCGGCAGATTCAGTCAAGCTCGACGCGCTGATCGAGGCGGGGCAGGCATGAGCCTGGTTCGCTGCGACAACACGGAAGCCTGGGGCGCGCTGCAGGCGCACTACGAGGCGAAGGGCCGTCGGTTCGACCTGCGCACCGCGTTCGCCGCGGACGCCGGTCGCTTCGACCGTTTCGCGCTGCAGGCGCCGGGCGTCTTCGCCGACCTCTCGAAGAATCGCTGGGACGCCAGCACGCGCGCGCTGTTGACCGGCCTGGCCGCCGAATGCGGCCTCGAGGCGCGACGCGACGCGATGTTGGCCGGCGAGCCGATCAACCTGACCGAAGGCCGCGCGGTGCTGCACACGGCGCTGCGCACGCCGACGGATGCGAAGTCGCTCGGCGTCGTCACCGATGCCGCGGTCGCCGAGGTGCACGCCGTGCTCGAGCCCCTGCTCGCCTACGCGGAACGCGTGCGCACGCAGGCGGGCACGCAATTCACCGACGTCCTCAACATCGGCATCGGCGGCTCCGACCTCGGCCCGCAGATGGCGGTGATCGCGCTGGAGGAGTTCCGGCATCCGAAGCTGCGCTTCCACTTCGTCTCCAACGTCGACGGCCACGACATCGCGCCGGTGCTGGCACGCCTCGATCCGAAGACCACGCTGGTGATCGTCGCGTCGAAGACCTTCACGACGCAGGAGACGCTGGCCAACGCGAACGTCGCGCGCGACTGGTTCACCGCGAACGGCGGCACCGACGTCGCCACGCACTTCGTCGGCGTCACCACCAACATCGAGGCTGCGGCGAAGTTCGGCATCACGTCGACATTCGGCTTCTGGGACTGGGTCGGCGGCCGCTACTCGCTGTGGAGCGCGATCGGGCTGTCGCTGGCGATCGCCATCGGCGCGGACGGCTTCCGGCAGTTCCTGGCCGGCGCGCACGCGATGGACGAGCACTTCCGCACCACGCCGCTCGCTCACAACCTGCCGGTGCAGCTCGCGCTGATCGATGTCTGGTATCGCAACTTCCACGGCTTCACGAGCCGCAGCGTCGCGCCGTACCACCAGGGACTCAGGCGCCTGCCGGCCTACCTGCAGCAACTGGAGATGGAGTCCAACGGCAAGCGCGTCGACCTCGACGGCCACGCGGTGCCGTTCGCCACCAGCCCCGTGGTCTGGGGCGAGCCCGGCACCAACGGCCAGCACGCGTACTTCCAGATGCTGCACCAGGGCACCGACGTCGTGCCGGTGGAGTTCATCGCCATCAAGACGCCCGCCGCGGGCCACGACGGCCTCTATGCCGACCTGCATACGAAGCTGCTCGCCAACTGCCTCGCCCAGTCGCAGGCGTTGATGCAGGGCAAGGCGCCGGCCGAGGCCGCGCTCGAATCGCCGCCGACGGCCTCGCGCACGATCGCGCGCGAGGTGATCGCCGAGCATCGCGGCTTCCCCGGCAACCGCCCGAGCACGACGCTGGTGCTGGACGCGCTGACGCCGCGCACGCTCGGCGCGCTGATCGCGCTGTACGAGCACCGCGTGTTCTGCAGCGGCGCGCTGTGGGGCGTCAACAGCTTCGACCAGTGGGGTGTCGAGCTGGGCAAGGCCTTGTGCAATGCCCTGCTGCCGCGCTTCGAGACGGGGGCGACCGACGGCCTCGATGCCTCGACGGCCGGCCTGCTGACGCGGTTGCGGGCCCAATGAGCGCCCGCGCCTTCGTCTTCGACTTCGGCCGCGTGGTGTTCCGCTGGCGTCCGGAGGTGCTGGTGTCGACCGTGCTGCCAAATCGCGCGACCGATGCCGAGGCCACGCGCCATTGGGTGGAGCAGATCTTCCAGGCCTACGGCGGCGACTGGGGCGACTTCGACCGCGGCGTCGTCGAGCCGCCGGAGCTCGCGCGGCGCAGTGCCGCGCGCACCGGGCTGGCCGAGGCCGAGGCCGCGGCGATCATCGAGGCCGCGCCGCGCGAGCTGGTGCCGCTGCCCGACACCGAAGCCTGGCTGCGCCGCCTGCACGCGCAGGGCCGGCCGCTGCATTTCCTGTCGAACATGCCCGAGCCGTTCGCGGCGCATTTCGAGCGCACGCACGAGCTGATGTCGCTGTTCGAATCGGGGGTGTTCTCGGCCCGGGTGCGGTTGCTCAAGCCCGAGCCGGAGATCTACGCGCACGCCGCGCAGGTCTTCGGGCGCGCGCCGGCCGACCTGCTGTTCCTGGACGACCACCTGCCCAACATCGTGGCCGCGCGCGAGGCCGGCTGGGCGGCCGTTCATTTCGTGGACGCGGCGCAGGCCGAGGCCGACGTGCTGGCAATGCGCTGGTGATGCGCTGGTGACGCGCGCAGAAATGTCGCGCCAGGTTCACGCAGCCGCACCTGTCTTGTCCAGGACGAAGTAACCTAGCGGTTCGCGGCGACGCTCGCGTCCGGAGGCGGTGTGCACTGCACCGCTGGGAGCCCGGACGAACGGAGGGCTGCCGCTCAGGGACCCCATTCCATGCCAAAGATCCTCGTCGTGGACGATCTCCGCGACAGTGCCGACAGCCTCGCCTTGCTCTTCGACGCGCTGGGCCACCAGACGATGACCTCGTACGACGGCCAGCAGGCCGTCGAGGCGGCGCAGTCGTTCGGGCCGGACATCGTCTTCCTCGACATCAACATGCCCATCCTCGACGGCTATGGCGCCGCACGTTCGCTGCGCCGCGTGATGACCGAGACGCCTCCCGTGCTGGTCGCGCTCACAGCGGTGTCCGGGCCGGACGCCAAGCGCCGTGCCGACGACGCCGGCTTCGACTTCTACGTGACGAAGCCGGCCGACTTCAACGTGCTGATCACCATCGTCGACGACCTTTCGCGGCGCATGGAAGGCCGGCCGCACCCGCGTCCAACCCTTGCCGGCAGCGCAGGGTGCGGGCCGCACTAGGTGTCGATGGCGGTGTCCCCGCGCCTGCGCGCCCGGGCGCGCCTGAACTGCCGATCCGTGCCGAACCCGGCGATCTCGACGGCCTGCGACGTCGGCAGCCCGCGGGCGAGCGCCTGCTCGGCAAGGCCGTGGCGGATGCGTTCGACGTAGTCGCGCGGCGAGATGCCGGCGTGATCCTTGAACAACCGCGCGAGATGGCGCGGCGTCACGTGCGCGACCTCGGCGAGCGCCGGCATGCCCCAGTCGTGGCCCGGATGCTCGCAGACGGCGTTCTGCACGCGGTGCACGGCCGGATGCAGGTGGTTGCGGCCATCGAGCAGCGGCGAGCGCTGCGGGTCGTCGGCTCCGCGGCGCTGGAAGACGACCATGGTCTCGGCGACGGCCGCGGCCACGGCCTCGCCGCAGACGTCGCCGATGCAATGCAACGCGAGATCGATGCCGGCCGTGACGCCGGCGCTCGACCACACCGGGCCGTCGACGACGAACACGCGGTTGGCGCAGACGTGGGCCTGCGGCGCGAGCGCGGCCAGCGTGGCCAGGTGCTCGTGATGCGTGGTGACCTGGCGGCGCCCGATCAGCCCGGCGTCGGCCGCCAGCAGCGTGCCGACGCACACCGTCAGCAGCCGATGCGAGCCCGCGCCCGCGGTTGTCGCGCGCGCGAGTGCGGGTGCGACGACCGACGACAGCCAGTGGCGCGCGCCCATCCAGCCGTTGCGCTGCAGGGTCTCGAGCGTCTCCTTCAGCCCGGGCCGTCCGAGCAGCACCACCCAGGCGCCGGGCGGCAGCGTCGCGGGCAGCGGCTCGAGCCGGGTGAGCTGGAGGCCGATCGACGTCGAGACTTCCGGCTGCGCGCCGATGTAGCGCAGGTTGAACGCCGGCGGCCTGCCGCGCGCCGCGAGCTGCTGGTTCGCGAGCCGGAGCGCCTCGGCCGGGCCGACCAGGTCGAGCAGCAGCGTCTCGGGCAGCACCAGGAACAGGACGTCGATCACGGCCGCCTCGCGTTCAACGGGCGCGCGCGAGCGCCTCGTCGACGGTCGCCAGCGTCGCGAAGCGGTTGACCAGCACGGTCTCGGTCCGTTCGCGGATCTCGGCGGCGGAGAGCGTCCTGCCGGACGGCGTCTGCATGTCGAAGGTGAGGGTGGCATCGCCGACGAAGTCGACCTCCCAGCCCTCGTCGCTGGCGTGGCGCGTGGTGGTCTCGCAGCACTGCTCGGTGCGGATGCCCGCGACGATCACGCGGCGGACCCCGTGCTCGACCAGCCAGGTGGCCAGCGGCGTGCCGACCAGCGCGCTGTGGCGATGCTTCTCCACCGTCAACGCGGCCTCGAACGGCGCGAGGCCGGTCAGCGGACGCACGAACTCGCTGCCGTGCGCGAACGGATTGTCCGGCGTCTGCGGGCCGTCGGTGTGGAACACGCGAACGATCGGGATGCCGCGCGCCTGCGCGCCGGCGATCAGCGCGTTGACGTGCCCGAGGAACACGTCCGCGCCGATTTGAGACCAGTACGGTCGTTGCGGGAAGGATTCCTGGACGTCGATCATCAGCAAGGCGGTCTGCAAGGTGTTCTCCTGTGAGTGGATGGCCGGATCATCACTCACGGACGCCATTCAGCGCAGTGCCGTGGCGCGACCGCTTGCGGACAGTTCAGGACATCATCGCCACTCGGCCATCCCGTCGATGGCCTGCACCGCCGCGGCCCGCGTCTGCGCGAGCACCGCCTGCTTCCACTCGGGGGTGTCGGTGAAGAACGCGTGGCGCATCGCGGCGCGCGCGGGCTCCAGATGCTCGTCGTGAGGATTGCGCCGGCGCGCGACCCAGTGGTCGTAGCGAAGCGCCT
>CAIMXF010000344.1 GCA_903845345.1 uncultured beta proteobacterium | reverse complement strand
TTCCAGTGGATTTACGAGCGAACTGGTGCTCGGCATGCCCTGCGCCGGATCCGTACCCACGTCGAAACCTGGTCGGCCCCAGGACGATCATTTTAGGGCAAGCGGCACGCCTTCAAGACATCGGCCTGGCTCAATTGCCGATTTGCCCCGATTTGACGCCGCGTCGCCCCGAAAAAAGACAAAGGGCGCCTCGCTTCGCTGCGAAACGCCCCGGCGCGATGGTCGACGGCCTTCAACGGCCGCGGATATCACTGCTGGCGACGACGGCGCGCGGTCATGCCGAGGAAGGCCAGGCCGGCGGCGAACAGGCCCAGCGAAGCCGGCTCGGGAACGGCCATGGCGGTGAAGTTGTCGAACGACGTGCCGTAGCTGTCGGACGTGCCGGCAGCGGCGATCGAGAACACCGACAGCTTGCTGTAGGCCGTGAAGTCGATGACGGCTTCGTGCCACTGGGCGCCGTTGTCGCCGAAGGCGCCGTCGTCCAGCGTCGTCACGTGCAAGTTGCCGGGCTTGCCGGTCAGCACGGTGGCGTCGAAGCCAAGCGAGCCGGCGGCAACGCCTGCGCGATCGGCGTACATGAACGTGATCTGATATTCCTTGCCGATGGTGGTGGCGAAGGACTGGGTGATGCGATCGTTCTCGTTGCCATCGAGCTCGATGAAGTCGCTGCCGTCATTGCCAGCGACATCGTTGCGCACTTCGAGTCCGCCGATCGTCTCGAACGGGTTGCCGGCGGCCGTCACGATCCAGCCCGGCACGTTCTTGTGCAGCGACCAGGTGCCCGGCGTCTGCTGCAGCGTCGCGGCTTCGAAATCGCCATCGACGAACAGGTTGCCGGCCGCCGAGGCGGTGGCTGAAATGGCAGCCAGGGCGGCCAGCGCGATGATCTTCTTCATGTTCGATTCCCTCACATATTGATACAACCAATGTAGCCGGCGCAGCTGTCGCCACCCTATCTCCCGGACTTTCGGAATCGGCGAGTTCGGGGCTTTATCGTGATCAAAGTCACAGCCGGCGGCGACGCCCCCTAATTTGAAGACCAACTCTGCCGAGAATGCGCGCCGGGTGTGCGTCCTCCGAAGCGTCGCGCGGCTCGGAAGAGTGCTGCCTGGATCGTGACGCCCGGACCGGCCGCCTACTCGCCAGCGGCGTGCAGCCACGCCATCAACTGGATCGGCGAATCCATCAGCACGTCCGCGCCCCAGCTGTGCACGGGCTCGCCGAGCCCCAGGTAGCCCCAGGTGGCGGCCACCATCGCCATGCCGGCGGCGCGCGCGGCCTGCGCGTCGCGCAGGTCGTCGCCCACGTACACCACGCCCTCGGGCGCGAGGCCCATCGCGCGCGCCGCGTGCCACAGAGGCTCGGGGTGCGGCTTCGAATGCGGCGTGGTGTCGCCGCACACGACGACCGCTGCCCGCTGCGCGAGCTTCAGGCCCGCGACGATGGGCAGCGCGAAGCGCGTCGCCTTGTTGGTGACGATGCCCCACGGGATGCCGGCGGCCTCCAGCGCGGACAGCATCGCGTCGACGCCTTCGAACGGCTGCGTGTGCTCCAGCAGCCTGGCTTCGTAGTGTGCGAGGAATCCATCGCGCAGCGCCTCGAACCGCGGCTCGCCCGGCGCCACGCCGAAGGCGACGCCCACCATGCCGCGCGCGCCGGCACCCACCATCGGGCGCAGCGTCTCGAGCGGCAGCGGCGGCAGCGAGTGGTCGGCGCGCAGGCGGTTTGCAGCGCCCGCGAGGTCGGGGGCGCTGTCGATCAGCGTGCCGTCGAGGTCGAACAGCACGCCGCGCACGGCACGGACGTCGGCCGCCATCAGGGCTGCGGACGGCGGCAGGCCACCATGTAGTTGACGGAGGTATCGCCCGACAGCCAGTAGCGCTGCGTGATCGGGTTGTATTCCATGCCCACCAGTTCCAGCGTCTCGAGGCCCGCGTCGCGCGCGAAGCCCGACAGCTCGCTCGGACGGATGAACTTGGCGTATTCGTGCGTGCCCTTGGGCAGCAGCTTGAGCACGTGCTCGGCGCCGACGATCGCGAACAGGAAGGCCTTGGCGTTGCGATTGAGGGTGCTGAAGAACACCATGCCGCCCGGCTTCACCAGCCGCGCGCAGGCCGCGACGACGGACGACGGATCGGGCACGTGTTCCAGCATCTCCATGCAGGTGACGGCGTCGAAGCTTGCTGGACGCTCCGCAGCCAGCGACTCGACGGCGACATCGCGGTAGTCGAGTCCGCCGACGCCCGACTCCATCGCATGCAGCTTCGCGACCTTCAGCGGCTTGGCCGACAGGTCGATGCCGAGCACGTTCGCGCCACGCTGCGCCATCGATTCGGCGAGGATGCCGCCGCCGCAGCCGACGTCCAGCACGGTCCTGCCATGCAGCTGCGCGCGCTGGGCGATCCAGTCGAGGCGCAGCGGGTTGATGCGGTGCAGCGGCTTGAAGTCGCCTTCGGTGTCCCACCACTTGTGGGCCAGCTCACCGAATTTCTCGAGTTCCTGGGGGTAGGCGTTTGTCATGGATCGAATGCTAGCGCGTCGCGGGCGTGGCCCCGGCCAAAACCGCGGAGCTGAAATGAAAAGACCCGCCGGAGCGGGTCTTTGGGAAGCCAGACTGCGCGTGTGCAGTCGCCGGGTGCGCGAAGCCGAACGGCTTCGCGGCAGTCTCGTCTTACTTGGTGGCGCGGGTGCCGACCACTTCGATTTCCACGCGGCGGTTCTTCGCGCGGCCTTCGGCGGTCTTGTTGTCGGCGACCGGCTGCTTCTTGCCCTTGCCTTCCGTGTAGACACGGTTGGCTTCCAGGCCCTTGGACGTCAGGTAGGTCTTGATCGCCTCGGCGCGGCGGACCGACAGCTTGTCGTTGTACGCATCGGTGCCGACGCTGTCGGTGTGGCCGACGGCGATGATCACTTCAAGGTTGATTTCCTTGGTCTTGCTGACCAGGTCGTCCAGCTTCGTCTTGGCTTCCGGCTTCAGCACGGACTTGTCGAAGTCGAAGAACGCGTCGGCGGCGTAGGTGACCTTCTCGCTCGACGGAACCGGAGCGATGGCAGCGACCGGAGCCGGGGCCGGCGGAGCGACCGGAGCGGGCTCCGGGGCCGGCGGGGCCACAGGAGCCGGGGCAGCAGCCACGACGGGCTTCAGAGCGCCGTCGCAATCGGTGAACGCCGTCGCCGGGGTCCAGAAGTTGTCGCGCCAGCAGAGTTCGCGCGTGCCGTTCTTCCAGACTTCGCCGTCGACGTTGCGCCAGTTGTCGATGCGGCCGGGAGCGGTCGTCGCGGGCTGCGCGAACACGCTGGACATCGGAGCAACAACCGCGAAAGCGGTGGCGACAATCATCGCGACCTTGTTCAATTTCTTCATGATTCTCCTCTCGAGGAAAGCCGCAGTTGCCTGCGATACGTCCAAATCGGATCTGAGTAACGTTGGCGTACGCCCGCCTGGGCTAGCGCGCACCACCGACAAAAATCATTGTGCCATCGGCGTATGACAGGGGCTTCATTTTGACAATCGCCCCTCGAATGCACCCGCTGAGTGTTGTGTGCCAGCGACAGGCTCCAGCCCGTAGAATCCCATATTCCGCCTGCGCCGGGATTCACCCGGGAACGCAGCGCGTCAGTCTGTAGGCCATGACCCAATTTGCCAAGGAAACCCTGCCCATCAGCCTCGAAGAGGAGATGCGGCGCTCGTATCTGGACTACGCGATGAGCGTGATCGTGGGTCGGGCCCTGCCCGACGCACGCGACGGGCTGAAACCCGTCCACCGCCGTTGCCTGTTCGCGATGCACGAGCAGAACAACGACTGGAACCGCCCGTTCAAGAAGTCGGCGCGCATCGTCGGCGACGTGATGGGCAAGTACCACCCGCACGGCGACTCCGCGATCTACGAGACCATCGTGCGCATGGCGCAGCCGTTCTCGCTGCGCCACATGCTGGTCGACGGCCAGGGCAACTTCGGCTCGGTCGACGGCGACAACGCCGCGGCGATGCGATACACCGAGATCCGCCTCGCCAAGATCGCGCACGAGATGCTCGCCGACATCGACAAGGAAACCGTCGACTTCGGCCCCAACTACGACGGCAGCGAGAACGAACCGCTCGTGCTGCCCACGCGCCTGCCCAACCTGCTGATCAACGGCGGCACCGGAATCGCGGTGGGCATGGCCACCAACATCCCGCCGCACAACTTGAACGAGGTCGTCGACGGCTGCCTGCACCTGCTGCGCAATCCGCAGGCGTCGATCGAGGAGCTGATGGAGATCATCCCGGCCCCCGACTTCCCCACCGGCGGCATCATCTACGGCGTCAACGGCGTGCGCGAAGGCTATCGCACGGGCCGCGGCAAGGTCGTGATGCGCGCCAAGGTCCACTTCGAGGACATCGACCGCGGCCAGCGCCAGTCGATCATCGTCGACGAGATCCCGTACCAGGTGAACAAGAAGACGCTGCTCGAACGCATCGCCGAGCTCGTCCACGAGAAGAAGATCGAGGGCATCAGCCACATCCAGGACGAGTCCGACAAGTCGGGCATGCGCATCGTGATCGACCTCAAGCGCGGCGAGGTGCCCGAGGTCATCCTGAACAACCTGTACAAGCAGACGCAGCTGCAGGACACGTTCGGCATGAACATGGTGGCGCTGATCGACGGCCAGCCCAAGGTGTGCAACCTGAAGCTGCTGATCACGGTGTTTCTCGAGCACCGCCGCGAAGTGGTGACGCGCCGCACGGTGTACGAGCTGAAGAAGGCGCGCGAACGCGGCCACGTGCTCGAAGGCCAGGCCGTCGCGCTCGCCAACATCGACGAGTTCATCAAGGTCATCAAGGAATCGCCGACGCCGCCGGTGGCCAAGACCGCCCTGATGTCGCGCAGCTGGGAATCGCCGCTGGTCCGCGAGATGATCGCGCGCGCCGCGTCCGACAGCGCCACCGACAGCTCGGCCTTCCGCCCCGATGGCCTGCCCTCGCACTACGGCCTGCAACCCGACGGCGGCTACCGCCTGTCCGACACGCAGGCGCAGGACATCCTGCAGATGCGCCTGCAGCGCCTGACCGGCCTAGAGCAGGACAAGGTCTTCGGCGAGTACAAGGAGGTCATGGACGAGATCGCCGACCTGCTCGACATCCTCGCAAAGAAGGAACGCGTCACCACGATCATCAGCGACGAGCTGCTCGCGCTGAAGCAGGAGTTCGGCACGACCAAGCTGGCCGTGCGCCGCAGCCACATCGAGCACAACGTGCAGGAACTCGGCACCGAGGACCTGATCACGCCCACCGACATGGTGGTCACGCTGAGCCACACCGGCTACTTCAAGAGCCAGCCGCTGGCCGAATACCGCGCGCAGCGCCGCGGCGGGCGCGGCAAGCAGGCCACGCAGACGAAGGAAGACGACTGGGTCGACCAGCTGTTCATCGCGAACACGCACGACTGGATCCTGTGCTTCTCGGACGCCGGCCGCGTCTACTGGCTCAAGGTGTGGGAAGTGCCGCAGGGCGGACGCGCGTCGCGCGGCAAGCCCATCGTCAACATGTTCCCGCTTCAGAAGGACGAGAAGATCACGGTGGTGCTGCCGATCACGGGCGAGTTCCGCACGTTCCCGTCGGATCACTTCATCTTCATGGCCACCGCGCTGGGCACCGTCAAGAAGACGCCGCTCGACGACTTCAGCAACCCGCGCAAGGCCGGCATCATCGCGGTCAACCTCGACGAGGGCGACCACCTGATCGGCGCCGCGCTCACCGACGGCCAGCACGACGTGATGCTGTTCTCGGACGGCGGCAAGGCCGTGCGCTTCGACGAAGCCGACGTGACGCCGCACGGCCGCACCTCGCGCGGCGTCAAGGGCATGACGCTCGAGGCCGGCCAGACGGTCATCGCGATGCTCGTGGCCGAGGACGAGACGCAGAGCGTGCTCACGGCGACGGAAAACGGCTTCGGCAAGCGCACCTCGATCGTCGAGTACACGCGCCACGGCCGCGGCACCAAGGGCATGATCGCGATCTCGCAGAGCGAGCGCAACGGCAAGGTCGTCGCGGCCACCCTGGTGCGTCCGAACGACGAGATCATGCTGATCACCGACAAGGGTGTGCTCGTGCGCACGCGCGTGAGCGAGGTGCGCGAGCTCGGGCGCGCGACGCAGGGCGTCACGCTGATCGCGCTGGACGACGGCTCCAAGCTGTCGGGCCTGCAGCGCATCGTCGAGAACGACGCCGTCGTCGATAACGGCGATGCGGCAGCCGACGGCGAGGCTTCGGCCGACGGCGGTACCGACCCGGCAGCCTGACGCGATGGCGGACACCACGCGTCCCTACAACTTCGCGCCGGGCCCCGCGGCGATACCCGATGAGGTACTTCGCGAGGCCGCGGCCGAGATGCTCGACTGGCATGGCTGCGGCGTCGGCGTGATGGAGATGAGCCATCGCGGCAAGGAGTTCACGCAGATCGCGGCCGAGGCGCAGGCCGACCTGCGCGATCTGCTGGCCGTGCCGTCGCACTTCCGCATCCTGTTCCTGCAGGGCGGCGGCCTCGGCGAGAACGCGATCGTGCCGATGAACCTGTCGCGCGGCGGGCAGGTCGACTTCGTGCAGACGGGCAGCTGGTCGAAGAAGTCCATCGCCGAGGCGCGCCGCTACGCGGACGTCGCGGTCGTGGCGAGCAATGCGGCCAGCGCCGACAGCGCGATCCCCGATCCGGCCACGTGGGCGATCCGCAAGGACGCGTCCTACCTGCACATCTGCTCCAACGAGACGATCGACGGCGTCGAATTCCACGCGCTGCCCGACCTCGCCGCGCTCGGCTCGGACGCGCCGCTGGTGATCGACTGCTCGTCGCACATCCTCTCGCGCCCGATCGACTGGTCGCGCGTCGGCCTGGCGTTCGCCGGCGCCCAGAAGAACGTCGGCCCGGCCGGCCTGACGATGGTGATCGTGCGCGAAGACCTGCTGGGCCGCGCGCTGCCGATCACGCCGTCCGCGTTCGACTACCGGCTCGTCGCCGACAACGACTCCATGTTCAACACGCCGCCCACCTGGGCGATCTACGTGGCCGGCCTCACGTTCAAGTGGATCAAGGCCAACGGCGGCGTGGCGGCGATGGACGCGCGCGCGGCGCAGAAGTCGGCCATGCTGTACGAGGCGCTCGACGCCACCGGCTTCTACGTCAACCGCGTCGCGCCGGCCTCGCGCTCGCGCATGAACGTGCCGTTCTGGCTGCGCGACGAATCGCTCGACGACGCGTTCCTCGCCGGCGCCAGGGCGCGCGGCCTGCTCGCGCTGAAGGGCCACAAGAGCGTGGGCGGCATGCGTGCGTCGATCTACAACGCGATGCCCGTCGACGGCGTGCGCGCGCTGGTCGCGTGGCTGCAGGACTTCGAGAAGACCCATGGCTGAGAACGACGCGCCCAATCCCGAGCTGCTCGCGCTGCGCGTGCAGATCGACGCCCTCGACCGCGAACTGCTCGCGGCGCTCAACCGCCGCGCCAAGCTGGCGCAGACGGTGGGCGAGGTGAAGAAGCGCGAGGGCTCGGTCGCGTTCCGGCCGGAGCGCGAGGCGCAGGTCATCGACGGACTGAAGGCCGAGAACACCGGGCCGCTGAAGAACGAGAACGTCGCGCCGATCTGGCGCGAGATCATGTCGGCCTGCCGCGCGCTGGAGACGCCCACGCGCGTCGCCTACCTCGGCCCCGCTGGCACGTTCAGCGAGGAGGCCGCGCTCGGCTACTTCGGCTCGTCCATCGTGCGCGTGCCGTGCGCGAGCGTCGACGAGGTGTTCCGCACCACCACCGCCGGCGCTGCCGACTTCGGCGTCGTTCCGGTCGAGAACTCCACCGAAGGCATGGTCGCGCGCTCGCTCGACCAGTTCCTCGTCACGCCGCTGTTCATCATCGGCGAGACCAGCCTGTTCGTGCGCCAGAACCTCCTGCGCAAGACCAACCGCCTCGACGGCGTGACGGCCGTCTGCGCCCATCCGCAGGCGCTGGCGCAATGCCACATGTGGCTCAACGACAACCTGCCGCACGCCGAGCGCCGACCCGTCGCGAGCAACGCCGAAGGCGCGCGGCTGGCGTCGCTCGACCCGTCGCTGGCCGCCATCGCGAGCCTGCGCGCCGGCAGCGAATGGGGACTGCACGTGGTGTCGCCCGCGATCCAGGACGACGCCAACAACCGCACCCGCTTCGCCGTCGTGACGCATCCCGAGCGCCATCCCGCGCCGAAGGCGTCGGGCCACGACTGCACCAGCCTCGTCGTCACCGTCTCCAACCGCCCCGGCGCGCTGCACGACATGCTCGTGCCGCTGAAGGCCAACGGCGTGTCGATGACGCGCTTCGAATCGCGCCCGGCCCGTTCGGGCCAGTGGGAGTACTACTTCTACATCGACGTCGACGGTCACCCCGACACCGAGAACGTGCGCCACGCGCTGGAGGAACTGCGCAAGGCGTGCGGGTTCTTCAAGATCCTGGGCACGTATCCGGTCGACGTGCACTGAAGGCCCGCCGAATCTAACGCCACCGGGCAAGCTGCGGGCAAGCGCAACCGACACATCCTCCGCGCGAAGTCGCGCAGAATTTCCTCCGTTCAAACAATGAAACGGGGAAACTTCATGAACGCTGGAATCGCGGGTCGCCTGGGATGGATCGTCATGACCTTGCTGGCCGGCTGCGCCGCGGCACCCTCCGCGCCGCC
>CAIMXF010000343.1 GCA_903845345.1 uncultured beta proteobacterium | reverse complement strand
TCGACGAATCGCTGGTTCATGGCGTGTCGGCTCGCCTCAGCCTTGGGAGATCTGCTTCATCTGCGCCTTCAACGCCTTGCGTCCCTCGGCGTTGGTGGCGCGCCAGGCCCGCAGCGCGATGGCGAGGAACTGCTGCTCGCCCGGCGTGAGGCCGGCGGCCTCGCGTTCCTCGTCGAGCCAGCCCGCGGGCTTGGCACAGTGCTGCTCGATCTGCCGCGCGAGCTTGTCGCCGATCGGGCGCGAGGACTTGATCTGGCTCCACATGCTCGGCGAGATCTCCACGTGCGCGGCGAAGGCCTGCTCGAGGCCTTTGGGGGCCGCGCCCGTGGCGACGGCGTTCTCGGCATAGGCCTGGAACAGCGCCAGCACGTTGCGGCGGCGGGAAACGGTGGGATCGGTCACGAGCGAGGAAGGCCGGCGGAGAAGTCGACCCCGATTGTCGCCGCCACCGGGACGATCGTAAAGACTATTTACTGCGGCGGGGTCAATGCTCGCGGCCCGCCGTCTCGCGCACGTCCGCGCGCGTGAGCACGGCCGAGCGCAATGCCTGGCGGATGCCCTCGACCTGCGTGGCCAGCGCCATCGCGGGCACGCCCGGCCGGTGCGCGACCTGCTCGGGCGTGTAGGGCACGTGCATGAAGCCGCCGCGCGCGTGCGCCAGCGCGGGCGCGGTGGCCAGGCGGTGCATCAGCGCGTAGAAGACGTGGTTGCAGACGAAGGTGCCGGCCGTGTTCGACACCGCTGCCGCGACGCCCGCAGCGCGCAGGTCGCGCGCGAGCGCCTTGATCGGCAGCGTCGAGAAATAGGCCGCCGGGCCGCCGGGCACGACCGCGGCGTCGATCGGCTGGCGGCCGAGGTTGTCGGGGATGCGCGCGTCGTCGACATTGAGCGCGGCACGCTCGAGCGAGATCTCCGCGCGGCCGCCGGCCTGCCCCAGGCACACCACGAGTTCGGGGCGATGCGCGGCGAGCGCGTCGTCCAGCGCCTTCAGCGCGTCGCCGAAGACGCAGGGCAGCTGCACGGCCCGCACCGTACGGCCTTCGCAGACCCAGCCGTCGAGCGCGCGCGCGATCTCCCACGACGGATTGACGGACTCGCCGCCGAAGGGTTCGAAGCCGGTGAGGAGGATGGTCGAGGTCACGTGGCGGGCAACAGGAAGTCGAGCAGGAAGATGTTGAAGACCAGCACGGTCATCGCCGTCGGCCATTGTGCGCGGATCACGGCGTTCTTGTCCGGCAGCTCCAGCAGCGCGGCGGGCACGATGTTGAAGTTGGCGGCCATCGGCGTCATCAGCGTCCCGCAGTAGCCCGAGAACATGCCGATGGCCGCCATCGCGGCCGGGTTCGCATGGAACACGCCCACGAGTACCGGCACGCCGATGCCGCCGGTCATCACCGGGAACGCGGCGAAGCCGTTGCCCATGATGACGGTGAACAACGCCATGCCGATCACGTAGACGGCCACGGCGACGAAGCGGACGTCCATCGCGATGTAGTGCGTGGCGATCCAGGCGACCGCCTTGCCGACGCCGGCGTCCGAGAACACCAGCCCGAGCATCGCGAGCAACTGCGGCAGCACCAGCGCCCAGCCCATCGCGTCGACCAGGCGGCGCGCCTCACGCAGGCCTTGCGCTGGCGTCTCGCGCGTGAGCCAGCACGCGAGCCCGAGCGCCACGATGCTGGACAAGCCGATCGCCGCCAGCGTCGCGTTGGCGGGATCGAGCAGCGCAATGCCCGCGACCACGCCCTTCTTCGACAGCAGCGAGGCCGCGACCGCGACCACGGGAATCGCGAGCGCCGGCAGGAACAGCCTGTTGCCGAGGCGGCGGGCACGGTCGGCGTAGTCAGCCACGGTCGGCGCGACGTGCACGCCGCCCGCGACGCGGCGCAGGCCCGCGATGACCGCCATCGCGACCACGCCGCCGCCGATCCACGACGGCGGCAGCAAGTCGCCGACGAGGAACACGAGCGCGTAGAAGCCCCAGAACGACGCGCTGCCGATGCGCCGGGGATGCGTGCGATCGAGCGCGGTCATCAGGGCCACGCTGGCGAGCACCAGGCCGGCCAGCACGTACAGGTGGGCGAGCGAGAAGATCATTCGGCGCTCCCGTCGTTGCGCGTCGCGGGCGGCTGGTCGGCGGGTTCCTCGCGCATCTCGCGGGCGAGCGCGGCGTCGAGGCGCCACAGCCGCACGGCGTGCACGACGAACGCGAAGCCCGCCGTCGGCAGGCCCCAGAACGCGACCTTCAGCGGCTCGACGGCGATGCCGGCCTCCTTCAGGAAGGTGGTGATGAGCACGACGGCGCCGAACGCCACGAAGATGTCCTCGCCGAAGAACAGGCCGACGTTGTCGGTGGCCGCCGCGAGCGCGCGCAGCCGGTGGCGGATGCGCTCCGGCAGCGGGCCGTGCCGGGCCTCGGCCGCACCCTCGGCCATCGGCGCGATCAGCGGCCGCACCATCACGACATGGCCGCCCAGGCCGGTCAGGCCCAGGGCCGCCGTGATCTCGCGCGCCGCGAGGTAGACGATCAGGAGCTGGCCGGCGGTCGCGTTGCGGAAGCGCTGGATCCAGTGCTGCGCATGGTGGCGCAGCCCGTGGCGCTCGAGCAGGCCGATGGTGGCCAGCGGCAGGATGATGGCCAGCGTGAGATTGCGCGCCTTCAGGAAGCCGGTGCCGATCGCACCCAGCGTGGCCACGACGCCGAAGCCTGCGGCGAACGCGGTGACGATCGCCGCGCCGATGACGACGATCATCGGATTGAAGCGCAGGATGAAGCCCGCGATGATGAAGGCCACGCCGACGAGCGGCCAGAGTGAGACGTCAGGTGCCATGGCGATTTCCTGCTGCGAGTGACCGGACGATTGTGAGCGACCCCCGACGCCGGAGATCGCGGAGTGCATCGATTCTGGAAATGCCGCCACGCTCGCGCAAGCGCGAATTATTTCTTTCAGCTCATCGATTTCTCTTGTGAACCGTCCTGGTGCCCGACGCACGATCGTGGATCGCACGCCACGCCGAAACGCGCAGGGTTTGCGCAAACAGTAAAGACTATTTACACTGCGTCCTGTCGCTTGAAAAGGCGGCGACCATTTGGATGAGGCGCGATTCGTCGCGCCTCGAACGAACAGCACCAGGACATCCATCGTGAACAGCCGGAACGCCCTTCGCAACGCCCAAGCCCTCGTCGGCTTCCGTGCGTGCGACCGCGCTGTTTCGCGGGCGCATGGCGGCCTGCCGTCGGGGCAGGCGCCCGCGCATTGCGAGTCCGAGGATCGTCCCGATCCGGGAGGCAGCCGCGTCTGACGACGCGCCTGAGCCGCACTCTGAATTCCAGAGGCCCGGATCCCGCCAAGGATCCGGGCCTTTTCGTTTGTCTGTCCAGTTCGTCCTTTCACTTCGGGTGTGCCTTTGCACTCCGACGCCGCAAGACCCCCAGGTGTACGCGGCGCGGGATGTGCGCGGCGGGTCACCCGGCCTCGTGCAGCGAGACGCCGCCTCCGACGGGAGGGCTCGCGCGAGGGCACAGCCGAAGTGGAAGTCGTCATGTCGTGTTCGTCTACTTGGTCAGGACTCCGGTTTTTCAAGCCGGCAACGCGGGTTCGAATCCCGCACACGGCGCCAACAACCCGAAGTCGCGCAGGCGCTCACGCCACGCGACGCAAACCGGCCGCAACGATTGGGCGGCTCCGGAACCCGTGACCGGAATCTTTCGTATGGCGTCTCGACACCCCCGAGCGCATGTCTTTCGATGAACGCCCGCGAAAGGAGGGCAGTGAAGTGCACCCACCGCATCAACACGTGCTGCAACTCGACATCCAGGGCACGCCGCAGGCGTGGATCTCGATCGAGCAGGCAGCCACGCACCACGCGTCGGGCGCGGTCGCCTGGTGCGATGGCGCCGGCCCGTTGCGCACGCTGCGCGGCGACTGGAACGTCGGCGCCGGGCGGCAGTCGCTGATCGAGGTCTTTCCGATCATCGCGCTGCGCGGCGCCGCGCGCGTGAACCTGTTCGACCATGCACCGGCGGTCGCCAAGGAAAAGCTGTTCCGCCGCGACCGGCTGACCTGCGCGTACTGCGGCCTCCGTCTTTCGGAACGCGAACTCCAGTGCGAGCACATCCTGCCGGAGAGCCGCGGCGGGCAATGGAGCTGGATGAACCTGGTCGCGGCCTGCGCGTCGTGCAATGGCCGCAAGGGCGCGCGCACGCCCGAGGAGGCGCGCATGCCGCTGCTGTACCTGCCGTACGTGCCCAGCCGTTTCGAGGACTTCCTGCTCGCCGGCCGCAACATCCGCGCCGACGTGCACGAGTGGCTGGCGGCGCGCCTGCCCAAGGCGTCGCGGCTCAGCTGAGCGTCGAAACTGCGCAAAGAGCGGCCTTGGAGTCGCTCTTTCCTTTTCAGAACGCAGCGGAGCGGTCGATATCCCGAGTTGAAGTCCTTTGCTGTCCGCACGATGCCCCATTCCCTGCCCGCCGCCCGCTCCACGCGTCCCTCGCTGGTCACGTGGCTGTTCGTCAGCGTGTTGGGCGCGACCATCGCCGCCGTGCTCATGTGCACGCTGCTGATCGACCGCTTCGCGCGCGACGAGGCGCGCCACGAGGCGGCCCAGTTCCTGCAGGCGCACGCCGACGCGCTGAGCGATGCGCTCGACCGCGGCATGGCGCAGAACTACGAGCAGGTGCGCGTGCTCGGCCAGCTCGACCAGTTGACCGGCGCGAGCGACCCGGCGGTGATCCGCCGCGCGCTCGACCAGATGCACGCGAGCTTCCCGCAATACGCCTGGCTGGGGCTGGCCGGCCGCGACGGCCGCGTGATCGCGTCGGTCGACGGCCTGCTTCAGGGCGCCAGCGTTGCCGCGCGGCCCTGGTTCGCGGGCGCGCAGCACGGCACGTTCGTGGGCGACGTGCACAGCGCGCTGCTGCTGTCCAGGCTGCTGCCGGCGCGTGCCGAGCCGTGGCGCTTCGTCGACATCGCCACGCCGGTCTATTCGCCCGACGGCAGGCTGCGCGGCGTGCTGGGCGCGCACCTGAGCTGGAGCTGGGCCGCCGGGATCAAGCACGACCTGGTCGACACCGCGCTCGCGAAGCACCAGGCCGAGGCGATGGTCGTCGGCAGCGACGGCACCGTGCTGCTCGGCTCCGCCGCGCTGCAAGGCAAGAAGTTGCCGGCGCCGCGGGCGGGCGAGCTGTCGGTGGAATCTCGCACCGCAGGGTCGGGCCGCTTTCCGGGCCTGGGCTGGAACGTGGTGCTGCGCCAGCCCGAGGCCGTCGCGATGGCCGACTTCCACGCGCTGCAGGTGCGCGCCCGCGTGGCCGCGGGGCTGCTGTGCCTGTTCCTCGCGCCGCTGCTGTGGCTGCTGTCGCGCCGGCTCGCGACGCCGCTGCGCGAGCTCGGCGCCCAGATGATGGCGCCACCCGAGGACGAACCGCCGGCACGCGGCCATCCGCTGTATCGCGAGGCCGACCTGCTGGGCCAGGCGCTCGACCGCTATGCCCAGCGCCATCGCGAGGATGCCGCGCACCTGCGCGACATGAACGCCAGCCTCGAGGCCCGCGTCGTCGAACGCACCGCCGCGCAGGAGCGCACGAACGAGGAACTCGCGTGGGCCGTGCGCGAGCGCTGGCACAGCGAGGAGCGCCTGCGCGCGATCCTCACGCACGCACCCGACGCGTACATCGCGATCGACGAGTCCGGCCGCATCAGCGAGTGGAACCGCCAGGCCGAACAGACCTTCGGCTGGACGCGCGACGAGGCCTTCGGGCAGCCGCTGTCGACGCTGCTGGTGCCCGAGGCCGCGCGCTGCCCGCAGCCGCGCACGGGCATCGCCGCGTTCACGCGCCGCGGCGTCGGCGCGACGCACCGCGTGCAGTTGGGCGTGCTGCACAAGAGCGGCGTCGAGATCCCGGTCGAACTGTCGGCCGCGGCGCTGCGCACGGAAGGGGGCGAGGTCGCCTACGCCTTCCTGCACGACATCTCCGACCGCCTGCGCGCGGAGCGCCTGCTGGCGCAGAGCGAGCGCCGCCTGCGCACCGTCACCGACAACATGCCGGCGCTGTTCTCGCACATCGACACCGACCTGCGCTATTCGTACGCCAACGCCACCTATCGCCGCTGGTTCGACATCGACGAGCAGCGCATGCTGGGCCGCCCGGTGCGCGATGTCGTGGGCGACGTCGCCTACGAGCGCGTGGCGTCCCAGCTGGCCGCCGTGCTCGCCGGCGAGACGCGCAGCTTCGAGTCGAGCGTGACCGTCAACGGCCGCACGATGCACAGCCTGATGCACTACATCCCGGACGTCGACGAGCACGGCCGCGTGCAGGGCATCTACGGCATGGTGCTGGATCTCACCGCGCGCCGCGATGCCGAGCTGGCGCAGGCGCGCAGCGATCGGCGCCTGCGCACGATCACCGACAACCTGCCGGTGCTGATCTCCTACATCGACAAGGACGCGCGCTACCAGTTCGTCAACCGCACGTACGGCACGTGGATGGGCGTCGACTCGGCCAGCATGGTCGGCCGGTCGATGATCGACGTGCTCGGCGCCGAGGAATTCGGCAAGCGCACGGCGCACGTGGACCGCGCATTGTCGGGCGAGCGCTCCGACTTCGACATCGAGTCCACCTGGCTGGGCGTGCATCGACACCTGCACGGCACCTACGTGCCCGATGTCATCGACGGGCGCGTGGAAGGCCTGTACGTGCTGATGTCGGACGTCACCGCCGAGAAGGCCGCCGAGGCCCGGCTGGCACTGCAGGCGCGCACCGACGTGCTGACGGGGCTGTCCAACCGCTACGCGTTCAACGACAAGCTGGCCGAGGCGCTGGCGCGCAGCCGCCGCAGCAACATGCCGATCGCGCTCTTCTTCCTCGACGTCGACAAGTTCAAGCGCATCAACGACACGCGGGGCCACGCCGCCGGCGACGAGGTGCTGAAGATCTTCGCGCAGCGCCTCGTCGCGAGCGTGCGCGAGACCGATGCCGTCGCGCGGCTCGCGGGCGACGAGTTCGTCGTGATCCTGGAGCGCCTGCACACGCCGGCCGAGACGCAGGTCATCGCGCACAAGATCCTCGCGGCCATGAACCGCCCGTTCGACGTCGCCGGAACGCGGCTGGCCGTCACCACCAGCATCGGCATCGCCTGGCAGGCCGACGGCCACGCGCAGCCCACCGAACTGCTGGCACGCGCCGACAAGGCGCTCTACGAGGCCAAGGAAGCCGGGCGGGACCGGTTCAGCATCGCGGCGGCGTGAGCGGCGGGGCTGCGGCTCGAAGTCGCCCCCGCCGTCGTTGCGGCCGCCCAGGGGGAGCCGCCTGCCGTTCGAGTTCTTCTTCGAACGCGGTGATGCCGTCGTGGGTCGTCAGCATGTGGCGGGTGACCTGTACGTCCCGGACGCGGTTCAGGAAGAAGCCTCGCTTCGTCACGTTCACGGTGCAGTCCCGGTCACGGAAGTGCTGACCGAACGTCTCGCCGGCCGCCGCGATGCGTCGCGAGGGCCGGCGTCTCGCGCCCGGGCGCGTGGGATCAGGACGGCAGGAAGTCGATCGGATACGTGGTCGTCAGCGTTCCGACATCCTCGGCCGTGAACGTCATCCCACGGAATCGCGCGAGCAGCTTCTGTTCGAGCTCGGCATTCTTCAGCTCGCTCGACACGATGTGGCATTCGCTGATGCTGCCGCTGGGCTCGATCGTGAAACTGACGACGACCTTGCCTTGCAGCGACGCATCCTCGCGCAACGCGCGGTTGTAGATCGCGTAGAGCGCGCCCTTGTTGCGCTCCAGCACGAGGCGCACCTCCTCGAGCGAGCGCGAGGCCTTGCCGCCGGCGCCCTTGGTCAAGGTGCCGCCGGACTTGCCGTTGCCGGCACCCGTGCCGTGGCCGCCGGTGCCGCTGATCTGGCCGCCGAGGCCCGGGCCGCCGCCACCGCCGCCTCCGGCCACGCCGGCGACGAGCGTCGTCGAACGGCCGGCGAGGCCGCCGCCGCCCGAGTCGCGGCTGAAGCCGGCGGTGTTGATGCCGCCGCTGCCGCCCGCCGCGTTGGACGTGATCATGTTGCGATCGGGCAGGCCCTGCTCCTTGCCGGCGCCGACGCCCACGCCGGCGCCGGTGCCCACGCCCGCACCCTTCTTGATGTCCTGGTTCAGCTGCACCGCCAGCGGCGCGCCGTGCAGTTCGGGCGGCTGGTCCTTCAACGCGGCGAGCAGGCCGACGCCGGCCGCCTTGTTGCGCGCGGCGTCGCGGTCCTCGCCCGGCGGCTTGCCCGGGATCGGCTGGCGCGCCTCGACGACCGGCCGCTCGCGCGGCACGGGCTTGGTGGGCAGCGGCGCGGGTTCGCGCTTGTCGGTGGCATCGGGCTTGGGCGGCTCGATCTTTTCCACGGCCTTGGGCGGCGGCGGTGGCGGCGGGGTGGGCTTGTCCAGCAGCAGCTTGGCGGCGATCGGTGGCAGCGTCGTCACCGCCACGCGTTCAGGCTCGGGCAGCGTGATGAAGCGCAGCGCGATGCCGAATACGATCACGAAGCCAAGCAGCGCGAGGAACAGCTTGCGAAAGCGCTCCTCGTCGTCGTGGGCCAGGGCCCATGGCAGCGTCGACGTTCGGAATGAGATGGCGGCCATGGGCTTCACTCGTCCCGGTTCACGGCGAACGACACGTTGGTGTAGTCCGCCACCGCCGCGGTGTACATCACCTTGCGCAGCAACTGGTAGGGAATGTCCTTGTCGCCCATGATCGTGACGGAGTGCGCCTGGTCTGCGTTCTCGGCCAGCGCGACGGGCCGCGCGGACATGATGTCGAGCTCGGCCTTCAGGCCCGGGATCAGGTCGTCCGTCGCGGCGGCCAGCGGCGCGACGTCGGCCACCTTGCGGCCGTCGACGGTGATCTCGCTGGCGTTGACCACGACCACGACCGTCTGCTTGGGATCCTTCTTCGCGCTCGACACCGGCAGGTGCACCGCGGCCGCGGGCAGCGTCTCGACGCCCGAGCTCGACAGCAGGAAGAAGATCAGGATGGTGAAGACGTCGATCAGCGACACGAGGTTCATGTCGAGGCCGCTGCCGTGCCGGGCCTTGCGCGCGGTGCGCTTCTCGAGTGGGGTCTGCTTCATCGCGCGCCCCTTTCAGTGCCGCACCGGCGCATCGCCGATGGAGATCGCCGGGAACAGGTCGACGTCGAGCACCGTGGTGCCGCCGTTGGCCGACTTGCCTGTACGCATCGCGTCCATCACGTGGATCACGGTGTCGTACGGGATGTTCGGCTCGGGCAGCAGCGAGGCGGCCGTGACGTCCGGAAACTTGTTCTTGACCACGAACATGTCGGCGTTGAGCGTGACGAGATCGGGGCCGGTCGGCGTGTTGGGAATGGCCGGGAACAGGAGGCCGCCGATCTTGTCGCCGACCTCGATCGAGTCGTGGCGCACCACGACCTCGAGCTTCAGGTCGTTGGCCTTGAGGTTGTCCCAGTTGCCCGACTTCGCGGGCAGCGTCAGGTCGACCACCGACATGTTCGAGAACACCGCCGTCGACAGCAGGAACGGGATCAGCACGACGATCAGGTTGATGAAGGCGCTGACCTCGAGCGCCTCCGAACCCTTGCGCAAGCGTCTAACGGCCATGGCGGCACCCCCGGTGTCGCGGGTGGGTGGAACGGCGCATGATCAAGCCGCCTTGTGTTCCGGAGCCAGACGCTGGACGAGGTTCAGGAAGCTGATCTTGGCGGCCTCGAGGCCGTCGACGATGTCGGCGGTGCGCGCCTGCAGGAACGAGTGGATCAGCAGGAACGGGATCGCGACCATCAGCGCGAAGGCGGTGTTGTTCATCGCGATGGAGATCGACGCCGACAGCAGCGCCGCCTTCTCCGCCGGATTGACCTGCGACACCGCGGTGAACGCGTGGATCAGGCCGGTGATGGTGCCCAGCAGGCCGACCAGCGTGATGACGTTGGCGAACACCGCGATGTAGTGCGTGCGCTTCTCGAGGCGCGGCACGATCTCCATCATGCCTTCCTCCATGGCGGCGTCGATGTCGTCGCGGCGGCGCGAGGACTGCAGGCGCGACAGGCCGTTGTGCACGATCTTGCCGATGGCCGAATCCGACGACGCCGTCAGCCCCAGCACTTCCTTCCACTGGCCGCCCTGCAGCAGCGGCAGGACCTTCGCCCAGTCGCGGCGGTTGGCCACGCGCGCCTTCTGCAGGAATACGAAGCGCTCGATGGCGATCGCCAGGCCCGTGGCCATGATGGCCAGGCTCGGGAAGATGAACAGACCACAGTCCTGGAAGAACTTGATGATCGACTCAAAGGAATTCATCTGGAAATCTCCGGGGGAACAGATTCTTGGAACGTGAAACGGATGGACGCGGATTCAGTGCGCCGCCGGCGTGGCCGGCGTCGCGGCAGGGGCCGCCGCGGCGGCGTGCTCCTGTTCGAGCTTGTCGTAGCGCACCTGGCGCCGGAACACGTCGCGATCGAGGGGCGCCAGTGCCTCGTCGACCACGCTCACCGGCGGCCGGCCGGCCAGGTCGCCCGGCAACGGCTTCTTCCAGGGAACGATATAGAGCACCTTCGGCAATTCTCGGTTGCCGATGATCTTCGTGGGGTCGATTTCGGCGTGATCCTGGCCAAAGGCAGGGGCGACAAGGCAACCGATCGTAAGCAGCGCAGCGAGGCGATGGATCATGACTTCTCCTTGGGCGCATTGGCCGGAGCCGCAGCCGGCGCGGACGCGGCGGGTGCCGCCGTCTTCGGCTGGCGATTCCTGACGTCGGCAACCCACTTCGTGACGACCGGGTCGCCGCCCGGCGTCAGCGCGAGGTAGCGCGTGTAGAACTCCAGCGCGTGCGCGCCGTCGCCCAGGTACAGGTCGTCGAGCACGCCGAGGTTGAGCACCGCGGTGGCGTAGTTGGGGTCGATCGCCAGCGCATGCTGGTAGGCGTCGCGCGCCTTCGTGAACTCGCCGCTGGCGCGGTACGCGAGTCCGAGCTGGTTCCACGCGACGGCCAGGCCAGGCGCGAGCGTGGTGGCCTTCTCGAGCTCGGCGACGGCCTCGGGCAGGTGGCCTTGCTCGCGCGCGATCAGGCCGAGGTTGGCATGCGGTCCGGCGAGGTCGGGGTCGGACTGCGTCAACGCGCGCAACATGCGTTCGGCCTCGGCCGCGTGGCCGGCGCGCATCAGCGCCAGCGCGTCGTCGTAGGCGCGCTGCGTGGCCGGCGCGATCGGGCCGGTGGACGCCGGCTTCGGCGTGGCGGCCGCGCTGGCCGCGGCTTTGGGGACGGCTGCCGCCACGCTCGCCGCAGGCGCGGGAGCGGCCGCCGCTGCCGGCGCCGGCGACGACCCCGGCATGCGCCACCCGATCGAGCCGCAACCCGCCAGCAGCATCGCGGCCGCCAGCGTCAGCAACGGAAGGCGGACGTGCTCAGCGGATCGCATCGACGGTCGCCTCGCTGTGTTCGGTCTTGTTGTAGCGCGCTGGCTGCAACGTCTTGAGCGCATCGAAGCTCTTCTTGACCCACTCGTCGTAGAGTCCCTGCGTGGTGCGGTGCGCGTTGACGCCGTGCAGCTCGATCGCCTTCTCGACGTACGGGTCGGCCTGTTCCTCGAGCAGCTCGTTGTACTGCTCGAGCTCCAGCTTGGACAGCTTCTTCGGCCGTTGCGACGTGGTGAGCGCCTTGGCGAAGTCCTGGTACAGCGTCGCGACGTGGAACGTGGCGGCCGTGGTGACCTCGGCGACGCCGTAGTCGGTGGCCACCGCGTACGCCTTCAGCGTGTCCTGCATCTTCGCCTTCTTGATGTTCAGGTTCTTGGCCAGCGGCTCGACCAGCTGCACCTTCTGGTAGGCCTCGAACACCGGCTGCGCGGCGGCCAGCGCGGCCATCGCGCCCAGCGTGCGGGTGCGGTCGGTGCGCGCGGCGCCGCCGTTCTGGTCGGCGACGAAGATCGCGTGCATCTGCGCGCTCTCGGCGGCGGCGTTGCCGTCGATGTGCGCCAGTTGCGCGAGACGATAGTGCGCCTCGACGGCCGGCTCCAGCGGGCTCGGATACTGCTTCAGGTAGCGGTCGTAGTCCCTGGCGGCCAGCGCGCGGTTGGCCGCGGCGTCGGCGGGACGCGGCTTGCCGGCCTGGACGCTGTCGGGATCGCTCGCCGCCGCCTTCTCGTACAACGTGGCCGCCTGCCACAGCGCCGCGCGCGCGCGGGTCGCGCCCTCGGGCGTGGTGGTCGGCGTCAGCGCGATCCGCTCGTACTGCGCGGCGGCCGGCGCCCACTGCCGCTGCTCGCTGTAGGCCAGCGCCAGGCGCGCGGTGACCTCGGGCTGCAGCGGATGGTTCGGATAGCGCTGGCGGAAGTCCTCCAGCGTGCGGGCCGCGCCGGCCCAGTCCTTCAGCGCGATCAGCGAGGCGGCGGCATCGTACTCGGCGTTCACGCGGACGGCCGACGTCGGCGCGGCCACGGCCACGCGCGCGAAGTTCGCCGCCGCGGCCTTGTCGTCGCCGGCCGTGCGCGCCTGCTCGCCCTGCTTGTAGATCGACGCCGCGAGTCGCTCGGTGAGCTCGCCGCGCGCCGGATCGTTGGCCGGCGCGAGCGCCAGCACCTCGACGTAGGCCTTCTCGGCCTGGTCGAACCGGCCGGCCTCGAACGACGTGTGCGCCACGAGCGTCCACGCGACGCGCCGCTGCGCCGGCGTGGCCGGCGGCTGCAGCGCGAGCACCTGCTGCGCGACGCCCGCGGCGCGATCGTTGTCGTGCAGCTTGAACAGCGTGTCGGCGGCGTTGGTGAGCACCGCGGGCGTGCGCGCGTCGTCCGGGAACGCGGCCGCGAAACGCAGCTCGCTGTCGACGCCGGTGCGCTGCATCGGCACCAGCGCGTCGCCGGTCACGCCCTTCTGTTCGGCGGCGTGCGCCAGCAGCGCGGCGTAGCCGGCGTCGGCGCTGTGCGGATGCGCCGGGTACTCGTAGGCCGTCTTCTCGTACTCGAGGGCCGCGGCGGCGTACTGGCCGCTGTCGTAGAGCACCTCGGCCAGCAGGAAGTTGTTCTCCGGCGCCTCCGGATCGCTGCCGAATTCGGCCAGCCACGCGCGGTACCACTTCGCGGCCTCGACGTAGTCGGCCTGGGACTTGGTCTTCTGCGCCTGCGAGTGATAGCGCTGCGCCAGTTCGGCCAGCGCGGTCTTGACCAGCGGCTGCGCGTGTTCCCAGCCCTCGGGATTAGCCTTGCGGAATTCGCCGTCGAGGCCGTACTGCGCGACGTAGTCCTTCTTCGCGGCGAGCGCCAGCTGGTCGAAGCCGGCCGCCTGGTCGATCGCGATCACCTGCGCCTGCATGGCCGGCGCCTGCGCGTCGAGCGGGTTCAGGCGCGCGAAGTCGGCGTAGGTGTCGGCGGCGTCCTTCGGGCGGTCCTGTGTCAGGTAGAGCTGACCGAGCTGCTCGTAGATGCGGAACTCGTACGAGCGGCGGTCGTCGCTGGTGATGTAGACGGGAATCGACTCCGCGCCCTTGAGGTTGGCCAGCGAGATGCCGATCACGCGCAGCGTGTCGTCGACCAGCTCCTTGTCGGCGCGCGTGAGCGCATCGGACTTGTCGAGGTCGTCGTCCTTGATGCCGACGATCTTGCCATCGAGCACGCCGAAGAACGAACCCAGCGCTTCCTCCAGGTTGCCCTGCTTGAACTTCGACCAGCCCTGCATGTACAGCGCGCGCTCGCGGTACGGATTGTCCTTCTCGCCGTCGAGGACCAGCGTGTAGGCCTGCTCGGCCTTCGGATACTGGCGCAGCGTGAACAGCAGCTCGCCGCGGCGGAACTCGGCCTCGTCGCGGTAGCGCGTCTTCGGATAGGTCGCGACGAGCAGGTCCAGCGTCTTCAGCCCGTCCTCGAGCTGGCCGCCCTGCTCCTGCGCACGCGCCAGCTGGTACAGCACGCGGTCGTTGTCCGGATCGTTCGGATACGTCTTGAGGTAGTCGCGGTACTGCTTGATCGCGACGGTGTAGTCGGGCGTGCCGCTGGGCGTCGGGGTGGCGGCATTGGCGTTGTCGGCGCTGGCCATCGACAGGTCGCCCAGGCGGCGCAAGGCCTCGGCGCGCTGCTTGGCGTCGGGCGTCACCGCGAGGAAGTTGCGGTAGGCGGCGATCGCCTTGTCCTCGTCGGCCGGGATGCCGGGATCGGGCGCGATGACGACCGCGCGCTTGTTCAGCGTGGCGATCGTCGGCGCGTTGTCGGGCGTGGCGCCCGGCTTGCCGCCGAACCAGCCATGCAACATCGAGCAAGCGCCGAGCGAGCTGGTGAGCAGCAGCACGGCCAGCGTGCGCGGTCGCGGGGCCGTCATCCGGCGGTCAGGGCTTCGCATGGTCGCCCTCCTTCGGCTCGGTGGCGCGGTCGTACAGCTGCGCGACGGCGTAGCGCGCCTGCGCGGTGTAGGCGGCCAGGCGTTCCTTCTGCGCCTTCAGTTCGGTGACGGCGATCTCGTTCAACGCGGCCTGCTGCTCGGTCGACAGCGCGACGACGCGCGGCGCGAGGATGCCCAGCCGGGCATCGAGCTCGGCGATGCGGCGCGCGAAGTCCTCGAAGCGCGCGGGCTCGTCGCGCTGGGCCTGCGCCAGGTGCTCGTCGCGCGCGCGGGCGTCGACGAGCGCGTCCTCGGTCTGCTTCTGGCCCTTCCTGGCCGTCCAGTCGCGCGCCGGATATTCGTGCGCCAGCTGCCACGCGAGCGCGCCCGCCACGCGGCGCAGGCGGTCGTGCGCCTCGGCCAGGCTGGGGTCGGTGTCGGGCGGCAGCTTGGCCAGCGTGTCGGTGACGCGCTGCAGGCGGTCCTGCAACGCGCGCTCGTTGGCGTCGGCGAAGGCGGCGCCGTCCTGCGTGTCCTCGGCCTGCTTCAGCGCGGCGGCGTTGTCGTCGCTGCGTTGCTGCAGCTGCGCGATGTTCTGGCCGCTCGCCTGGCCCATCGCGCGGATCTTGGGCAGCCGCTCGGCGAAGGCCTGGCGGCGCGTGGCCAGCATGTCGCCGAACACGCCGAGGTTGTCGTGCCAGTCGGCGAGGTTGTGCGACAGGAACTGCAGGTCGCGGTAGTTCTTGAACGCTTCCTGGAACTCGTTGCCGGCGATGACGGGCGTGAGCAGGCGCGCGTGCGGCATCAGCGGCAGGTCGCGGAAGGTCTGGAACCAGCCCATGTCCTGGTCGGGATTGCGACCCATCAGGCCTTCGACGAGCTTGCCCGCGCGGATGGCGGCGATGGTCGCGTCGATGTTGGCGTCCTCGGTCTCGAAGTTGGCGATCGCGTTCTCGTAGCGCTGCAGCGCCTGCGCGTCGGCATGCAGCTCGGCGTACGCGTAAGGCACGGCCAGCTGCGCTTCGAGCACCGAGGCGTCGGTCTTGTCGCGGCCCGCGAGTTCGACCCAGGGCACCAGCGCGAGCTTGGGCTGGTTCATCGCGTCGGCGGCCCAGCCGAAGCCCAGCAGCGCGGCGTCGGCGTCGATGCCTTCGAGCCGCACGCGCTGCAGGTAGGTGCGCGCGTCCTGCGGCTTGTTGGCCTTGAGCGCGGCGAAGCCGAGCGCCACGTTGGCCTTGTCGCGCAGCGCGCGGCCTTCCTCGTCGGGCATCGATTGGCGGCCGAGGTCGTCGAGGATCGTCGTGCCGTGCCCGACGTCGCCACCGCGGATCAGCGCGACGCCCAGGTTGTAGCGCGCGTACAGGTCCTCGCCGCGCGGTCCGGCGATCGGCGTGAGGATCTTGCTGGCGCCCGCGTTGTCGCCGAGCGCCATCAACACGTTGGCCTGCAGCAGTCGGCGGTCGTCCTCCAGCGGATCGGGCAGGCGATGCTCGATGCGCGCCAGCGCCTGCGAGGCCTCGGGCATCAGCCCGCGCTGGTAGCGGATCTTGGCGAGGAAGTACCAGGCGCGGTCGCGCACGGACGGCGGCGCGCCGCGCGCCAGCAGCGCCTCGAACACCTCGGCCGCCTGCTTGTGCAGGCCATAGGACAGCAGCAGCCCGCCGCGCAGGATCTCGGCCTCGTCGGCGTGATGCTGCATGCGGTCGAAGTGCTGCGACACCTCCAGCTTGGTGATCGCGGGGAAGTAGCGGCCCTGGTAGAACTCGAACAGCACGTCGCCGTAGTGCGGATCCAGCACCGGATGCCTGGGCGGATCGGCCGGCACCTTGTCAGGATCATCGGCGGCGCGCGCGCCGGCCAGCGCCAGCACGCCCGCCATGAAGACGGCGAGCGCGGCGGCCAGCCCGGGAGAGAAGCGCGAACGCTGGCGCATCGTCGTCACTGCCAGACTTTGACGTCGAATTCCGGCTGCAGCTTCTGCTGCACGTCCCGGATCTGCAGCTCGATGTACTTGGGCTCGGTGCTCTTGTCGAACTTGATCGTCGTCGCGCGCTTGTAGTCGCGGTCGTGCGGACCCTTGCCGGTGAAGAAGGCGACGATCTCGTGGCTGCCGGCCTTCAGGTCGCCGAGGTAGACGCGCTGCACGCCGCCGCGGTGCAGCGCCTGCACTTCCAGCGGCGTGTAGAGGTAGGTGGTGACCACCTTGTCGTCGAGCTTGATCTGCACCGAGTCGAGGTCGAACAGCAGGCCGACGTCCATCGACACGAACACGGCCACCTGCGTGTTGGCGGGGAACAGCAGTTCCTCTTCCAGCACCAGCAGGTCGCGGTTCAGGCGGATCACGTCGGCCTTGGTCTGCTGCACGCGGTCGTCGAGGCTGCCGGTGGGCGCGGGCTCGCTGGCGGCCGCGGCGGCGGCCGCTGCGCTCGCGGCGCTCTCGGGCGCGGGGGCGGCGCCGCTGGCGGCGGCGTCCGGCGCCGAGGCCGACAACGTCGGCGCGGAGGCCGCCGTGACGGGCGCCGACGCCGACGTGACGGCCGCCGAGGCCGACGTGACGGCCGGCATCGCGGCCTCCACCGCCGCGGGCAGCGGCGCGGACGCCGCGGCGGCGGGGGCGTCGGCCGCGAAGACGGCGGGGAACGCCGTGGCGGCGCAGAGTCCGAGGGCGATCAACGCCGCGCGAGTGAGGTTCAGCATGCGGGCTCTCTCTTGTCTTTAGAACGTGGCCGACAGCACGGTGTTGACCACGCTCGCCTTGTACGAGTACGGCTTGCCGGTGCGCACGTCGGTGTAGTCGGCGTAGTGGAAATCGATGAACTGGTACGACGCGCTCAGCTTGACGTCGTACTTGCCCGGCACGCTGCGCAGCGTGTACGACAGCGTGGCGCCGGGGCCGAAGTCGTGCATGGTGCTCAGCTCGCGGTTGCGGCTCACGTACAGCGTCTGGTCGGGCGCGTTGTCGCTGTAGAACAGCGCGTGGTTCTGGCGGTAGTAGCGCATGAAGCTCTCGAACAGCCAGCCCGGCGCGATGTCGCGGTTGTAGCCCAGCTCCAGCGTGTGGCCGCGCACGCCCCAGGTGTCCCAGTAGTAGCGGTACTCGGCGCGGAACGAGCGGCGGTGCTCGGCGCCCTCGGGCGTGATGTCGCCGGTGGTCGACAGCTTGAGCGCCTTGCTCTCGCGCGTGGTCGGATCGTTCTCGTGGACGAAGGTGCCGAACACGCGGGCGAGACGGTACGGGCTGCCGAGGTAGCCGTCGTCGTCGACCGACTCGAGGTTGGCGCTGGCCGTCCAGCGCGGCGTGAGGATCTGCGTGACGCCCAGGCGGTACTGCCAGTGGTGCGCCGAGCCGATCCAGCCGGGCGTGCCGTGCTGGCCCACCTTGTCGTCGGCGTGGCTGTAGCCGAGAACGACGGTGGTCATGCCGCCGAAGACGTCCTGCGTCAGGTCGATGCTGAGCGTGTTGGCGATGTAGTCGGGCTCCGTGCTCTTCGACCCGGACACGTGGATCAGCGAGTCGCGCACGACGTAGTCGAGTCCGAGGTTGGCCTGGTCGCGCGTCTCCTTGTACTTGCTGGCGGTGGTGACCACGTCGATCGACGCGTTGCTCACCGCGTCGACGTAGTAGCTGCCCGACAACGCGACGCGATCGAGCATGCTCTTGCGGATCAGCACCGCCGGCCCCTGCGCGATCACGCCGCCGCCGTCGTACAGGTGGTACATCGTCTCGGCGCGGTCCTCGGGCAGGTCGACCGCCTGCACCGAGCTCGCGGCGATCGCGCCGCCCACGAGGCCCGCGACCTTGGCGGCGTTCCTAATTGCAGCCACAGCCGCCTCCCTGCACGCCCGTCGCCCCGCGCGAGCCTTCGCGCACCGTGTAGATGTGGTCCTGCTGGCGACCCGGCAGCTCGTTGAGCGAGGTCTTCATCACCGGATCGGCCAGGCGTTCGCGCTCGTAGGGCTTGACCCAGGGCTCGATGGGCTTGAGCGCGCAGCCGCTCGCGCCCGCGAGCACGAGGGCGGCAGCGACGAGCGCGAGGAGTCGCGAAACTGATCGCAAGGGTGCCATCGTCATTCCTTCAGCAATCCGCGAATCTGCTGCTCGTAGTCCTGCTCCGTGCCGGCGCGGTAGCCGCGCGTCAGGTAGCGCACCTTGCCGTCGCGATCGATCACCAGGGTCGACGGCATGGTGTTGAGGTCGTACAGCTTGCTGACCTTCTTGTCGGTGTCGAGCAGCACCGGGAAGCTCACGCCCAGCTTGGCGGCCGTGGCGAGCGCGGTGCGCGGGTCGTCGTCGACGTTGACGCCCAGCAGCACGAAACCCGACTTGTGGTACCTCTGGTACAGCACGTCCAGGCGCGGCATCTCTTCGCGGCACGGGCCGCACCAGGTGGCCCAGAAGTTCACCAGCACGACCTGCCCGCGCAGTTCGTCCAGGCGCACGTTGCGGCCGTCGGCGCCGCGGAGGGTGAAGTCGGGCGCGACGGCATTGGCCGCGGGCGAGGCGGCCGACGCCGCGAGGCAGGCGGTGGCAAGGACGGCGGCCACGACGACGGAAAAGACGGAGCGGATCATGCGCATGGGGTTCACCTGGCTGGAACGGACGGTGGAGACGGAAGCGTCGTGAGGGATATCGACGACGGCACCGAGCGATCAAGCCGGGGCGGGTTCGGCAATGTCAGTAGAAGAAAGAGAATCCGAGCGTGACTTCGGGGTTCTGCGTGGAGCCGCGCTTGCCGAGCAAGTCGAGCGTGTAGATGTGGTCGCGGACGTCGGCACGCAGCGCGACCCAGTCGGCCAGGAACAGCTTGGCGCCCAGGCCGAAGTTCCAGGTCTGCATGCGTTGCGAATCGAAGGACGTGCTGCCGATGCCGCCGATCGCGTACATCGTCGAGGCCTTCGCCCAGTTCTTGCCGATGAAGATCTCGCCCGGCAGGAAGTTCCAGCCCAGCGACAGGTCGTAGTACTTCAGCTTTTGCTGTTCGGCCGTGAAGATGCCGCCCGGCAGGATCTGCCGGAACTCCTTGTCGCTCACCTTGGACTTGCCGTAGGTGGCCTCGACGAAGAAGTCTTCGGTGATGTCGTAGCCCAGCCGGCCGCCCCAGGCGAACGCGGTGCCGAAGTTCTGCGACGAGTAGGTGCCGCCGAACAGGCCGATCTCGAAGTCGTTGGACGGGTACTTCGGCTTGTGCACGTCGCGGCGGTCGACCTCGGGCACGACCACCTGGTCGGGCGTGTCCGCGGCGGGCGCGTCGGCCGCGTGCGCGCTGCCGTGCGCGAGCAGCGCGAGCAGGCACGCGGTGGAGAGCGTGGCGGCGGCCATGCGCGCGGCGATGGCGAGCTTCGCGAGAGGTGCGGCGGTTTTGGAGCGGCTCTTGGCGGTCATGGGCGGCGCATCAGAAGAAGAAGGAGAGTCCGGCGGTGGCCGCGCGGTACTCGAGCGAGCGCTGTTCGGACACGAACGCGGTGTAGATCGCGTAGTCGGCCCGGATCATGAAGCGATCGGTGAGGTGGTAGCGCGCGCCGACGATGGCGTCCGCCAGGCGCGCGTTGGTGGTCTGGAAGTTGACCAGGCTCTGGTTCGGGATGTTCTTGAACTGCCCGATGCCGATGCCCGCGAACGGCGAGAAGCGCTGGTCGGACCAGGGCTCGGCCTGCAGGTTGACGTGCCACAGCGAGGTGCCGGAGAACACGCCCTGCACCTGGCCCAGCGTCGATTCGAGGCTGAGCGTGTCCGAGAGTCGGAACGACACCCAGAACTTGATCATCGGCTCCTGGTGGAAGCGGCCGTAGCCCGCGCCGAGCTCCCAGCGGCGCGCCAGGTAGTCGTTGAAGGCGACGTCGCCGAAGTCGGTCTGCAGGCCGTTCTCGGCCAGCGTGGTCTGCAACTGCGTGCGCGTGACCCAGCCCACCTTGCCGGTGGCCGTGCGCACCTTGTACCAGTCGGTGTGGCGCAGCTCGATGGACACCCATTCGCCGCGGCCGGCGACATAGAAGATCGGATAGCCGCGCCCCGGGAACGTGTGCAGCTCGATGAACGGATCGGTGACCTGCACGCGCTCCACCTTGTCGCCGCCGGGCACCGAGTCGGCCACCGGCACCGTCGGCGCCGAGACGGTCGCGAGCGGCGCGGGGATGTCGACGGTCGTCGTCGAACCGGGCACCGGCACCGTGGCGATCAACGGCCTGGCCTCGACCGCGGACGCCGCCTCGGCAGGCGCGGAAGCCGCGGCCTCGGGCGCCGACGCGGCGGCGACCGGAGCGGGCGCCGATGCAGCCGCGGCGACGGGCGCCGGGGTCGGCGCGTCGGCCGCGCGCACGCCCACGCAGGCGAGCGCGAGCATGCACGCCAGCAAGCCCGCGATCACCCGGGGCGGCATGGAGGGCGACGACACGGCGCGGACGCCGTTCATTGCGTGTTGCACGTACCCGTCGCCGGATCCGCAGGAGTGAACATGCTGTAGCTGGAGCTGCTGAATTCGTCCTGGCCGTTGGGCACGGGATGGCTGATCCAGTAGTTGATCAGCTTCGCGTTCGGATCGTCCTCGCTCGCGAAGATGCGGCCGCCGCCATGCAGCACGTTGAGGACAAGGGGCTTGTCGAACAGCCGGCTCTGCAGCGGGCTGCCGAACACGGTGACCCCCTGCGCCGAATAGAAGTTCTTGTACATGTCCGTGGCGCGAATCGCGGTGGCCGTGGCGGAGTCGGTCGCCGCGGCCGTCAGGTCGGAGTCGGCCACCGCGGAGGCCGCGACGATCACGCGCAACGCGCCGCCGGTGCCGGTGTTGCTGTCATGGCAGCCCGAGCCCGCGCAGGTGTTCGTCGAAGTGACGCCATTCTGCGTGATGGGCAACTGCTTCAGGAAGATCGGGAAGATGCACTTCTCGAAATAGGGAAACGCGAGCGAGGCGCCGCCGGTGGTCGTCGGGTTCGTCACGTTGCCCGGGTTGGTCAGCGGGTCGCCGCCGCCGCCGCAACCGGCGAGCAGGGCGGCCGCGAGCGTCGCGTTCGCCATGGCGCCGGCGCGGACGCCGAGAGAAAGAGTCATCTTCGAGAGCTTCATCGTCATGGAGTCAGGCAGCCCGCTGCGATCCAGTTGGCGATGGTCGCATAGTTCGCGCTGTTCGCGGGCAGTACTGCAGTGGTCTGGCTGGTCGCGCCGTCCGGGTGCGGGATGGTCGACGGCTTGGCCAGCAGGTAGTCCACCGGCGGATGGCAGGTGTCGGACACCATCGTCATCGTCACGCCCCAGTCGCCATCGGGATCGCCGGTGAGCACGTAGCGGTTGTTGGTGAACGAGGTCGCGCCGGTGGGCGTGTTGGTGGATCCATGGGCCATGTGGCAGGTCGCGCAGGTGCTCTCGACGATCGGGTAGACCGAGGCGATGAAGCTGTCCTCGTCGAGCGTCGGCACGATGCGGGTGCCGCTGGTCGGGTCGAACGGGTCGTTGTAGTACTTGCCGCCGGTGTCGATCCACTCGGCCAGCAGGCGCATCTCGGCGCGATTGAGCATCTTGGAGTGATCCGGCGCGGTCGAGGGCGGGTTCGGATGCGCGGCCTTCGCGGCGTCGTCGGACATCAGGTTCTGGCCCGACAGGATCTCGACCAGCCGGCTCTTGCGCGCCAGGCCCGTGGCCTCTCCTTCGCTGGCGGCGGTGTTCACCAGCGCGTCCAGGCGCTGCACCATCGGCACGCCGTCATCGAAGAAGATGATCGGGCGGCCGGACGAGTCGAGCTGCGGGTCGCCGATCATCAGCCGGTCGTACGACACGACGCGCCCGTCGCCGCCGATGGTGGCGCTCAGGTCGGTGTGGTCGGAGATGTTGTGGCACGAGGTGCAGGTGTTGGCGCCGCGATCGCGCGTCCACAGTGGCTGGATGTGCGTCGGGTAGTTGATGACGCCGTTGACCGGTGCCGGCGTGACGAGGTCGTCGGCGGGGTTCGGGTTGCCGGTGTAGCGCAGCGCGACGGCCGGGCGGGCGGTGACGCCGGCCTTGGTCGTGTCGGCCCAGATGTCGGTGGACACCATGTCGGGCTTGAGCATCGCGGCCGTCGGGTCGAGCCGCACGTGCGTGTCGGCCATCGTCTCGCCGGACTGGTGCGCGGCGGCCATCGAGGCCAGGATGCCCGCGGGCACGGTGTTGGCGATCGCGCCCGAGTTGATCGGCGCGCCGCGGCGCGGGCTGTGGCAGCCGTCGCAGGTGCGGCGTTCGCCGGGGCGCACCTGGATCCAGTTGGTGTGCGTCTGCAGCGCGCGGCCTTGCGCGTCGATCACGGCCAGCGCGATCGGCGTGTCGGCCGGCACGTTCAGCTTGAACGAGCCATCGGGTTCGATCGGCGCGTAGCCGAGCACCTGCTGGGCCTCGAAGTCGGTCTCGCCCAGCGAACTGCGCATCTTCATCATGTTGGTGGGCGGGGCCACCGCGCGCACCGCGCGGATGAAGCGCGCCGGCGCGCAGTTGTAGGCCGCGTTGGCCGGATCCTTGATGAGGTTGATGTCGGCGACCGAGGCACGCGTGTCGTTGACGTCGATCGGCTTCGTCTGCGGGATCAGCGGCGCGGTGCAGCCGGCATTCGCGTCGGAGGCGGTCAGCATGCCTTCGCCCATGCGGCCCAGGCCGTCGGTGTCGTAGACGCTGCGCACGTCGAGCGTGCCCATGTGCTGCGACGCGAGGGTCGAGTCGAGCGCCGCGGGCGAGCTGGTGGCCGGCTCGGTGCGCGCCTGGATGGCGACCGGGTCGACGTACATGAAGCCGGCGGGCGGCGTGGCGATGGGCAGCATCGACTGGTTGGCCGGGTCGAACATGTAGACCGCGTACGGCGGCGGCACGTTGTTCTTGATCGGATCGGCCGCGACGTCGGCCACCGACCGGTCCATGTCGGACAGCAGGGCGATCTCGTCGGCGCTGAGCGTGGAGCACGGCACGACGACGCCGTTGTTGGTCACCTCGCACGGCCGGTACGACATCAGCACGCGATCGGTGCCGTCCCACAGCGGGTACGGCGAGGTGATGCGGCCGTAAATCGACAGGCCTTCGTCGAGCGTGATCTGCGTGGTCGTGGCCTGCACCTCGCCGCCCGTGGCGGGCACGGCCGGCGTCGCCGGCGTGTTCTGCTCGGAGTAGTGCGCCGCGTCGACCATCATCAGCGCGCCGCCTTCCTGCGTGCGCTGCAGCGGCATCACGTCGGCCGTCAGGAAGCCCGCGTACTTGCCGTTCGGATCCATGTCGCGCGGGTGCAGGAAGCTGTTGCCGTCGCTGTGCGAGCCGTACAGCACGAACATGTCGGTGCCGTCCGGGTTGACCGTGAACACCTTGAAGTGGTTGCGGCCGCCGACGTGGTCCCAGCGCGAGAACATGATCTGGCCGTTCGGCCGGATGACGGGGTTGCGGTCGTGGCTCTGGTTGAACGAGATCTGCGTGATGTTGCTGCCGTCCAGGGCCATCGTGTGCAGGTTGGACACGCGTTCGCGCTCGTATTCGTCCAGCGCGTAGTAGCTGTGGCCCAGCGCCTGGTTCGGCATGGACTCGGTCTGGCGGTTCGACGTGAACACGATGCCCTGCCCCGCGGGCAGGTAGACCGGGTGGATGTCGTCGTCGCCGGCGGACGACGTGATGCGCCGGAACGTGCCGCCGGTCAGGCCGCCGGTGGTCATGTCGTATTCCCAGATGTTCCAGCGGCCGGTGCAGGCCGGCACGCCGCCGATCGTCACCGCGTTGGCGGCGTTGCAGCGCATCGAGAACAGGATCTTCTTGCCGTCCCACGACACCTCGGGCGTCTGGACGTCGCCCTTGCCCATCGTGAACTGCGCCGTCATGTTGTGCTCGGGCGCGCTCGGCGAGGACTTCTCGCGGATCATCAGGTCGCCGCCGTCGGCGGACGGCCCGGAGTTGGTCGGGTTCAGCGCGATCGTGTTGACGCGCTTGGCATACGCGATGGGCACGTCGCCCTGCACGGTGACGGTGTTCGACTCGGTCTTCGAGCCGCCTCCGCAGGCGGCGAGCGACAGGACGCCGGCGGCGGCGAGTGCGCCGGCGCATCCGAGCAGGGAGCGCGTCGAGAACATGATCGGCAGCTTCATGAGGGCCTCTTTCCTTGGGGTATTCGTCGTCCGCGCCTGCTAACCGAGCAGGCCGGCGGAGTAGTGCAGTGCGCCCTGCGCATCCACGATCACCGCGTCGATGCCCGAGTGGGCCTCGACGAAGCGCAGTCCTTCTTCGACGCCCAGCACGAAGACGGTCTTCGAGAACGCCTCCGTGGTCAGGCCGTCGTCGGCGATGATGGTCACGCTGCGCACGCCGGCGGGCGAGCGGCCGGTGCGCGGGTCGAGCAGGTGGTGGCAACGGACGCCGTCGCGCTCGAAGAAGCGCTCGTAGTCGCCCGAGGTCGAGATCGACACGTCTTCCAGCGGCAGCACCGCCACCACGGCGCCTTCGCGGCGCGGGTCGCGGATGGCCACCGTCCACGGCCGGTCGCCGCGCGCGCCCATCACGTGGCTGTCGCCGCCGGCGGCCACCATCGCGTGGGCGATGCCCAGCCGGCGCAGGATGGCGACGGCGTTGTCGACGGCATGGCCCTTGGCGAAGCCGCCGAGGTCGATGCGCACGCCGCGGCGCGCGAAGCGCACGCTGCGGGCGTTCGGGTCCAGCTGCACGTGGCGCCAGTCGATCAGCGACAGCACGTCGCCCAGGGCGGACGCGTCGGGCGCGACGCCGGCGCGGTAGTCGTAGAGGTTGCCGGCGCTGGCGAAGGTGATGTCGAACGCGCCGCCCGACAGCTTCGAGAACGCCAGCGCGCGCGACAGCAGGCCGAACAGGCCTTCGCTGACGGTGACCGGCCCGTCGGCCGCGTGCGCGTTGATGATGGACAGCTCGGACGTGGCCTTGTGCGGGCTCATCGTCGCGTCGATGCGGTGCATCTCCGACATCACCGCCGCGATCGCCGCTTCGGCGTCCGCGCGGCTCGCCGCATGCAGTTCGACCTCGACGGACGTGCCCATGATCGCCTCCTCGCGCCGGTACCAGCCCGCGCCGGCACCCCGGACGGATGTCGGCGACGGCGAAGCGGCGGTGACGGGCGAGTGGCTGGTCATGGAAGCTTGACCCGGAACCGGATGGTTCGCGGGACCCTGAGGAAGACGCAGATCGTTGTTGTGGATTTGGCGGGGCATCCCCTGAAAAGGGGTGCGCGGCAGGCATGCGGATTGCACTTCCAGCCGCTTGGAGCGCATCTTCGCAGTGAAGAGCTTTGGCGAAGCGTGAAAAAGTGCCGTATTTTTGGTCGCACTGTTTCGCCCGGCGGGTAATCGGTAACCAGATGTTCTGTTAGGAGGGACCGGGCCTCAGTTGTGTGCAAACGCAACGCAAATCCAGCCCGACCGTGCGCTTCTGCACGAAATCTGCGAAGCGCGGCCGCCAAGGAAAACGGCGCCCGAGGGCGCCGTCCGATGAGCATGATCGCGTGTGCTGACTTACGGGTTGCCGGCCGGCGCCGACGCCGCTCCTTGCGCCATCGCGCGCAGCTCGTCCAGCTGCCCGCGCAGGTACTGGGCGATCGGGTCGCCGGGCGGGGCCACCGTGATCGCGTGGTTCCAGCTGGTGATCGCGGTGCGGAAGTCGCGCTGGCTCATGGCGTAGCTGCCCTTGAGCGCCAGCGCCTTCACCTGGTTCGGGTCGATCGCCAGCGCGCGCTCGACCAGCTGGATCGGCTCGCCGGCCAGCCCGCCGTTGCCGGTGGCGGCCAGCAGGTCGGCCAGGTCGGCCATCACATTGGCGTCGTCGGGCCGCAGCGCCAAGACGCGGCGGTAGTCGGCCACGGCTTCCGGGCCGTGGTTGAGCATCACCTGCAGCCGGGCGGCCTGCATCCAGGCGTTGGCGTCGTCGGGGTGCTTCTCGGCACGCGCCTGCACCTCGGCCACCTGCGCGTCGGCCGCGGGCCCGGGGCCGGGCGGCACGTCGGGCGTCACCGGCAGCAGGCGCGGCGAGCCGACCCAGGCGTACCCGGCGCCGGCGACGATCGCGACCAGCAGCGCCAGCCCCAGGACCAGCCCGCGCGTCGGGCGCGTGACGGCCTCGGCGGCGGTGTCCGCGTCGGTGACGTGGGCGACGGCGGGGCCGCGCCACACGAGGATGGCCAGCGTGGCCGCGAACAGCAGCAGGGACAGGAGCGCGAACAGCGTCATGCGAGGGTTCCAGGACGCGCGTACGGATCGGCCGCGGCATCCGCCACCCCGTCGTCGAGCATCGGTTCGGGTTCGAATTCGTCATCGGCCAGCCGGCTGCGGCGGCGGATCACCAGCGCCAGCGCCGCGAGCGCGACGACCAGCAGCAGCGCCGGCCCCAGCCACAGCACGGCGGTGGTCGCCTTCAGCGGCGGGCGATAGAGGATGAAGTCGCCGTAGCGATCGGTCATGTAGCGGCGGATCTGCTCGGGCGTCTGGCCGCGTTGCAGCATCTCGCGCACTTCCTGGCGCAGGTCGACGGCGAGATCAGCGTGCGAATCGGCGATGGTCTGGTTCTGGCAGACCAGGCAGCGCAGCTCCCCGGTGATGGCCAGCATGCGCGCCTCGATCGCCGGATCGCCCGCCGTGAGGCGCGCCGTCGGCGCATGGAACCTCACCGTGGAGTCGGCCGATGTCGAAACAGGTGCGGACGGCGAAGAGGCCGGCACGTCGGCGGCCAACGCGGGCAGCGCGAGCGCGCCGGCCAGCATCAGCGCAAGGCTGCAACGGCGGGCTTCAGCCATTGAGCTTCCTCAGCAGCGGCATCACCTTGTCGTTGAGCACGTCGGGCGTCAACGCGCCGATCTGCTTGAAGCGGATCACGCCCTGCTTGTCGATGATGAAGGTCTCGGGCACGCCGTAGACGCCGAAGTCGATCCCCACGCGACCCTTCTCGTCGAACAGCGACGCGTCGTACGGATTGCCGCGCTCGGCCAGCCATTGCGAGGCGGGCTCGCGTTGATCCTTGTAGTCGAGCCCGTAGATCGGCAGCGCCTTCAGCTTGGCGAACTCGACGAGGTACGGATGCTCGTCCCGGCAGGCCTCGCACCACGACGCCCACACGTTGAGCATCCACACCTTGCCCAGCATGTCGGCGCGGCGGATGGTCTGCTCGGGCTTGTCGAGCTGCGTCAGCGCGAATTCGGGCGCGGCCTTGTCGATCAGCGGCGAGGGCACCTCGCGCGGGTCGAGGTAGAGGCCCTTGAACAGGAAGCCGGCCAGCACGGCGAAGACCACCAGCGGAATGATGAACTTCAAGGCCTTCATTGGGCGCGTCCCTGACCGCCGCCATTGACGCTCATGTTCGGCGTCGCCATTGGCAGTGGCGCAAACACCGGTTCAAACACCGTTGGCGAGGGCTCGATGGGGGCGTCCTCGACCACCGCACGCTTGTGCTTGAGCCGGTAGCGGCGATCGCTCACCGCCAGCAGCCCGCCCAGCGCCATGAACAGGCAGCCGCCCCAGATCCAGTCGACGAACGGCTTCACGTGGATGCGCACGGTCCAGGTGTTGGGCTGCACTTCCTCGCCCAGCGACACGTACAGGTCGCGCGTGATGCCCGGCTGGATGGCGGCCTCGGTGGTCGGCGTGCGCTGGATCAGGTAGACCCGCTTCTGCGGGTGCAGCACCGTCACCTCGTTGCCGTCGTGCGTGACGGGCATCGTGCCTTCCTTGGCCACGTAGTTCGGGCCGCGCAGGTCGTGCACGTCGCCGAGCCTGAACTCGTAGCCGCCCAGCGTCGCCGTGCTGCCGACGGCCATGGTCAGGTCTTCCTCGACCTCGTAGGTGCGCACCATGCTGACGCCGAACGCGAACACCGCCACGCCGAAGTGCGCGAGCCACATGCCCGTCACCGAACGCGGCCACTGCCGCATGCGCGCGAACACGGACAGCGGCGAGCCGCCGTCCGACTTCAGGCGCTCGAGGGCATCGGTGACGATCGAGGCGGTGATCCAGTACGCCATCAGCAGGCCCAGGATCGCCGTCAGCGACAGCTTGCCCGCCACCCACGCCGTGGCCAGCGCGCCCAGCACCGAGGCCAGCGCGGCCCAGCGCAGGCGATGGAACAGCGACGGCAGCGACGCTTCCTTCCAGCGCGCCAGCGGCCCCAACGCCATCAGCAGGACGACGGGCACCATCAGCGGCAGGAACACCGTCTCGAAGTACGGCGGTCCGACCGAGATCTTGCCCATGTTCAGCGCGTCGAGCAGCAGCGGGTACAGCGTGCCCAGCAGCACGGACGCACACACGACCACGAACAGCATGTTGTTGCCCAGCAGCATCGACTCGCGCGACACCAGCGCGAAGCGCGTGCCCAGCCCGACCTTGGGCGCGCGCCACGCGTACAGCGCCAGCGATCCGCCGATCACGACGATCAGGAAGCCGAGGATGAAGCGGCCGCGCGACGGGTCGGTGGCGAACGCGTGCACCGACGACAGCACGCCCGAGCGCACGATGAACGTGCCCAGCAGCGACAGCGCGAACGCGAGCAGCGCCAGCAGCACCGTCCACGACTTGAACGCGCCGCGCTTCTCGGTGACGGCCAGCGAGTGGATCAGCGCGGTGCCGGCCAGCCACGGCATGAACGACGCGTTCTCCACCGGATCCCAGAACCACCAGCCGCCCCAGCCGAGCTCGTAGTACGCCCAGGCGCTGCCCAGCATGATGCCGATGGTCAGGCACGACCAGGCGGCGGTCGTCCACGGACGCGTCCAGCGCGCCCAGGTGGCGTCGAGCTTGCCTTCGATGAGCGCGGCAACGGCGAACGCGAACGCCACCGAGAAGCCGACGTAGCCCATGTAGAGCATCGGCGGATGCGCCACCATGCCCGGATCCTGCAGCAGCGGGTTCAGGTCGTTGCCGTCCAGCGGCACCGGCACGAGGCGGTCGAACGGGTTCGACGTCATCAGCATGAACAGCAGGAAGCCGATGGCGATCAGCCCCATCACGCCCAGCACGCGCGCGACGAACGGCGTCGGCAGCCTGCGGCTCCACTGCGCCACCGCCAGCATCCACGCGGCCAGCATCGACAGCCACAGCAGCAGCGAGCCCTCGTGGCCGCCCCACACGCCGGCGATGCGGTAGGGCAGCGGCAGCGAGGTGGTGGAGTTGCTGGCGACGTACAGCACCGAGAAGTCGTTGCGCACGAAGCACGAGACGAGGCAGAAGAACGCGACCGCCACCAGCAGCGCGTGCGCGCGCGCCGCGGGACGCGCGAGCGCCATCCAGTCGGCCCGGCCGCGTGCCGCGCCGACCAGCGGCAGCGTGCCCAGCACCAGGGCCACGGCGAGCGCGAGCAGCAGCGATACCTGGCCAATTTCCGGAATCATCGGTTCATCTCCGTCTTCATCGAACCGCCATGCTCGGCGGCCTTCTTCAGCGCCGCCGCGGCTTCCGGCGGCATGTAGTTCTCGTCGTGCTTGGCCAGCACCTCCTGCGCCGTGAAGACGCCGTCCGGCCCCAGCTTGCCCTGCGCCACCACGCCCTTGCCTTCCTTGAACAGGTCGGGCAGCGGACCCCGATAGTGCACCTGCATCGACTTGGCGAGGTCGGTGACCGTGAAAACCACGTCGACGCCGTCGCGCCTGACGCTGCCGTTCGTCACCATGCCGCCGATGCGGAACGGCCGGCCCTCGGGCGCCTCGTGCGCCGCGACCTGCGACGGCGAGTAGAAGAACACGAGGTTGGAGTTGAACGCGTTGAGGACGAGCGCGGTCGCGCCGCCGACGGCCACGAGGATGCCGACGATGATCGTCAGCCGCTTGCGGCGCGGGGTCATGGACGACCTCCCGCCGCGCGCGCGGCTTCCTCGTCGGCCATGCGCTCGGCGATCGCCGCCCGCGCCGCGCGGTGGCGCCAGCGCGCGAGCAGCGGCTCCACGAGCACCAGCAGGACAAACGTGCCGTACGCGCCCCAGACGAAGCCGCCGCGGCCGCCCATGTCCAGGAATTCAGAAAGCGAGTGCCATTGCATGGCTCATCCTTGATTCGAAGCGGCGACCAGCGCCCGCGCCCAGGCGGCGTCGCCTTCGCGCTCGAGCACGATCGCCCGCGCCCGCACGAACACCACGGCGAAAGCATAGGCCCAGCAGGCGAGCGTGAGCAGCAGCATCGCGACGAGCATCGTCGAGGCCATGTGCCGATCCTTGCCCATTGTCAGGCTCGATCCCTGGTGCAGCGTATTCCACCAGACAACGGAGAAGTAGATCACCGGCACGTTGACCACGCCGACGATGGCCAGCAGCGCGCCGGCCTTGTCGGCGCGCCGGGTGTCGTCGATCGCGGCGACCAGCGCCATGTAGCCGAGGTACAGGAACAGCAGGATCAGCTCGGACGTGAGACGCGCGTCCCACACCCACCAGGTGCCCCAGGTCGGACGGCCCCAAAGCGAGCCCGTCCACAGCGCCAGCACGGTGAACAGCGCGCCCGTCGGCGCGATCGCGCGGGCGAAGATGAAGGCCATGCGCGCGTTCAGGAACCAGCCGAGCGCGGCCCAGAACGCCATCGCCACGTACAACACCATCGACAGCCACGCCGCCGGCACGTGGATGAAGATGATGCGGTAGACCTCGCCCTGCACGGCGTCGGTGGGCGCGACGAAGAAGCCCATCCACAGGCCGGCGACGGCGAACGCCGCGGCGACGAGCCCGCACAGCGGCCCCAGAACGCCCGCGAGCCGGTAGAAATTGGCCGGCGACGCGAACGTGAACCAGGTCAGGCGCGGGCGGACGGCAGCGAGGGCGGCGGGCGAGTTCACGGCGTGCATTGTCCCGTTGTCAGGCGTGGGTGTGTTGCAGGATGTCATGGACCAGGGTCATTCCACCGCGATGCGCAATGCGGCGGCCGTCGCGGGCGGCGCGCCGACCAGGCAGGCGATCAGCAGCGCGCCCAGCAGCGACAGGTGCGGCGACGCCGACTGCCCCGCATCGACCGCCGCCGCGGCGCCCGCGCCGAAGATCAGCGCGGGAATGGCCAGCGGCAGCACGATCAGCACGATCAGCATGCCCGCCGAGCGCAGCCCCAGCGTCAGGGCGGCGCCCACGCCGCCCAGCAGGCTCAGGATCGGCGTCCCCAGCAAGAGAGAGACGAACAGCACCGGAAGTTCCCCGGACGGCAGGCCCAGCAGCAGGCCCAGCAGCGGCGCGCAGGCGACCAGCGGCGCGCCGCTGATCGTCCAGTGCGCGGCCGCCTTCGCGGCGGCGACGGCCGGACCCGCGCCCGGCGCGAGCAGCAACTGCTCCAGCGAGCCGTCGGCGTGGTCGGCGGCGAACAGCGGCGGCATCGACAACATCGCCGCCAGCAGCGCGCAGACCCACACGACGCCCGGCGCGATCAGCTTGAGCACCTGCGGATCGGGCCCGACGCCCAGCGGGAACAGGCTGGCCGCGACCAGGAAGAACGCGACCGGCAGCAGCGCCTCGGTGCGGCGGCGCCACGCCAGGCGCAGGTCGCGCAGGTACACGGCGACGAAGACGGCGCCGTTCATGCAAGGACTCCGGCGTCGCGCGGCAGCATGTCCAGGTCGAGCACGCGAAAGCCGGCGCTGGCGGCTTCGGCATCGAGATGCAGGTGGTGGCTGGTCAGCAGCACGCTGCCGCCGCGCGCGCGGTGCGCCGCCAGCAGCTCGTGCAGCGTGGCGGTGCCGGCGACGTCGAGCGCGTCGAAGGGTTCGTCCAGCACCCACAGCGCCGGCGCCGTCTCGAGCGCCAGCCGGGCCAGCGCGACGCGCCGGCGCAGGCCCTGCGACAGGCTGCGGGTGGGCGTGCGTTCGCGTCCGGCCAGCCCCAGGCGGACGAGCGCGGCGCGCAGCGCGCCCGGGCTCGCGTCACGCCCGTGCACGCGCGCGAGGAAGGCCAAAGATTCGGCGGCGGTGAGGTCGTCCTTGAGCGCGTTCGCGTGGGCGATGTAGACGAGCTCGGCGGCGAAGCGATCGCTGCCGCGCGTGGGCGCGTCGCCCCACAGGATCTGCCCGCGCTCGGGCGGAGACAGCCCGGCCACCAGCCGCAGCAGGCTGGTCTTGCCGCGGCCGTTGCCGCCGCGCAGCCACAGCAGTTCGCCCGACTGCAGCGTCTCGTTCAGCCCCGTGAAAAGGAGGCGGTCGCCGCGGCGGCAGGCCACATCCACCAGCCGCAGCGACGGCAGCGGCGACGACGGGGTCGTCGCGGCGGACATGCCGGGCAGCGGGGTGGAGTTCATCGGGCGTTCGGGGCCGTGGTCGGGAGGCGAGGGCGCGTCAGTATAGGAGTCGAGCCCGGCATGACCACGCTCGCGCCGCGCATGAGGCCCGTTCAGCCAGTCGAACGCGCCTGCAGTGCCTGGAGCGCCGTCATGGCGTCGGCGGCGCGCTCGTGGGGCACGAACAGATGGTCGTGGTGGATTCCGGCGACCACGTTGCAAGCGACGCCGGCGTCGGCCAGCGCGCGGGCGAATGCCGCGGTCAGGCCGACGCCGGCGAGGTCGGAATGCACGGTCAGCGTGATCCAGGCGCTGCGGAACGCCACGCGCCAGCCGCGCGCGAGCGCCTCGGCTTCATCGACGACCAGCGTCAGGCCTTCGGCCTCGCGCAGCGTGGCGATCGCGTCGACACCTTCGGTCGACGCGCCCCGCGGCAGCCCGCACCACGCCCACGCGCCGGCGTGCAGTTCGGGCCGCATCGAGGCGAGCAGCGTGGCGAGGTCGGAGATGGGCGTGGCGGACATATCGCCATTGTCGCGGCCAAGCGCTGACAATGCGCCGATGACGATGACCGTGGCCTGCGTGAATGTTCCCCTGTCCGCCAACGCCGCCGCCGGCGTGCTGCGGCTGGCTCCGGCCGCCGGGCGCGTCGAGATCGGCCCGCTCGGCTTCGCGCCCGGCCCCGACGTGCCGCCGGCCGAGGATCCGACCATCGCCCCGGCCGACCACGCGCTGGCCTATGCCGTCTACGCCTATCCGACCGCGCACCACCCGTTCTGGAGCACGGTGCGGGCGCAGGCGCGCGTGACGCCGCGCGAGCAGCCCGTGCCCGCGGCATCGTTCGACGAGCACCTGGCGTTGCACGGCCTGCAGGAATCGCAGCTGTGGATCGGCGACCTGCTGCGTTTCCCGGATTGCACGCTGGCGGTCAGCGCCCCGCGCCTGCCCGACGCCCGCTTCGACACGACGCTCGGCTTTCCGCACGCGGCGAAGATGGTCGCGCAGTCGCGCTGGTGCGGCTTCTGGCTCGCGGTGCGCGTGCCGGGCACCATCGCGGCGGGCGACACGTTCGAGGTGGTTCCCGGGCCGCGCGCGGTCGGGGTGGTCGAGCTGTTTCGGGATCGCACACGCCCGCGGCGCACCTGAGCCTCGACAGCGACAAGGGCCGAGCGCATCGCCGCGATCGGCCCCGCCGGACGCGGACGAGCCCGATCAGGCCGGCAGCGCCGGATAGTCCGTGTAGCCCTCGGCGGTGCCGCCGTACATCGTCTTCGGGTTGAGTTGCGCCAGCTCGAGATCCTCGCGCAGGCGCCGCCCGAGGTCGGGGTTGGAGATGAAGAGCTTGCCGAACGAGACCGCGTCGGCCTTGCCCGTCTCCACCGCCTGGATGGCCATCTGGCGCGTGTAGCCGTTGTTGACGATCCAGGCGTTGGGCCAGAGCCGGCGCAGCGCGTCGAAGTCGAACGGCGCGAAGTCGCGCGGGCCGCCGGTGCTGCCCTCGACGACCTCGATGAACGCGAAGTCCAGCCTGGCGAGTTCCCTGACCACGTGGCTGAACAGCGCGAACGGGTCGGAATCCTGGCCGATGTCGTTGGCCGGCGTGACCGGCGACAGCCGCAGGCCGACACGGCCGGGGCCGATCTCCTTGCACACCGCGGCCATCACCTCGACCAGGAAGCGCGTGCGGTTCTCGACGGAGCCGCCGTAGCGGTCGGTGCGGTCGTTGCACGAGTCGCGCAGGAACTGTTCCACCAGGTAGCCGTTGGCGCCGTGCACTTCGACGCCGTCGAAGCCGGCGTCGATCGCATTGCGCGCGGCCTGGCGGAACTGGTCGACGACCTGCCCCACGTCCTCGGTCGTCAGCGCGCGCGGCGGCGAGACGGCTTCGAAGCCGTTGGGCGTGAACGTCTTCGTGTTCGCGATCTTCGCGGTGGCCGACACCGGCTGCTCGCCTTCGGGCAGCAGCGAGGTGTGCGAGATGCGGCCCACGTGCCAGATCTGCGCGACGATTTTGCCGCCCTTGGCGTGCACGGCGTCGGTCACCAGCTTCCAGCCGGCGAGTTGCTCGGGGCTGTACACGCCCGGGGTATCGAGGTAGCCCTGGCCCAGCGGCGCGATCTGCGTGCCTTCCGAGATGATCATCCCGGCACCGGTGGCCGGATCGGCGCGCTGCTCGTAATAGAGCGCGTTGAGCGCGTAGGGCACGCGGCCGGGCGCGGCGCGGTCGCGCGTCAGGGGCGACATGACGACGCGGTTGGCGAGGGCGATGTCGCCGAGCTGGAGAGGATCGAACAGGGAGGTCATGCGGCGCAGGTTAGCGGCGCGCGCGAACGCCTGCTGGCGCAGGGATTTGGCGAGTCGTGCTAGCCCGTCGGCGTCGAAATAAACAATACGAACGCCCCTTTGTTGGGCGTTGACAAGCGAACGGCGCGGCGGTGTGAATTTGGCCGCTTAAGCGGGGCTATTCGCGTTTTGTCCGGAGTTCTCGATTGCTCAAAATCGGTCGAAGAGCTGGAGAGTTCCGCACCGACGGAACGTCGCACGCGACCCGGCCCGATCCACCCTTCACCTTCCGTGAGGCGCCCATGCTTTCGATGCGCAACATCTCAGTCCGCTCCCGGTTCTACCTGGTGATGTCCCTGGTGGCGATCTCGCTGCTGATCCAGGCGGGCTGGGGATGGGTCTCGGCCCAGTCCGGCAGCGCCTCGATCACCGTGTTGTTCGACCAGGCCGATGCCACGGCGCAGCAGGTCGGGTCGCTGCGCGAGTCGATGGCCACCGTGCGCCGCTACCAGGCCGAGATGATCGCCACCGCCGTGTCCAATCCCACCGGCGTGGGCCCGCTGCACGACGCCTGGAAGAAGGAGATCGAGGCGCTCAATGCCGGCGGCGACAGGCTGGTGAAGGCGCATCCGGCCGACACTGCGCTGGTGGATATCGTCGCCAAGCAGAAGAAGCTGCTGGCCGACGTCGTCGAGATCATCGACCCGATCGCGCAGCAGCTCACCGACGCCAAGATGGATGCCACCGCCGCGCTCGCCTACGCCGGCCAGGCCAACGAGAAGCTCGAGACGGCGCAGGCCAATCTGACCGCCATCCTGAAATCACAGCAGGCCGGCCTGGCCGGCATCCGCGGCGAGATCGCGCAGGGCACGATGATCGCGTCGATCGCGCGGGTCGCGCTGATCGGCATCACGCTCGCCGTCTTCCTGCCGCTGATGTGGATGACGCTGCGCTCGATCTGCGGGCCGCTCGACCAGGCCGTGGCCGTCGCCACCCGCATCGCCAGCGGCGATCTCGCCAGCCGCATCGTCGTGGAGGGCCAGGACGAGCCCGCCCGCCTGCTGCGCGGCCTCGCCGACATGCAGGCCTCGCTGCGCAACCTGGTCGGCCAGGTGCGCGAGTCCTCCGAGAGCATCGAGGTCGCCAGCTCCGAGGTCGCCAGCGGCAACACCGACCTGTCGCAACGCACCGAGCTCGCCGCCAGCCACCTGCAGCGCACCGCCAGCTCGATGGACACCCTCACCGTGACCGTGCGCCAGTCGACCGACGCCGCGCACACCGCCAACCAGCTCGCCACCTCCGCCGCGACGGTCGCGGCGCGCGGCGGCCAGGTCGTCGCGCAGGTGGTGTCGACGATGGACGACATCAACAACAGCTCGAAGAAGATCGCCGACATCATCGGCGTCATCGACGGCATCGCGTTCCAGACCAACATCCTCGCGCTGAATGCCGCCGTGGAAGCCGCGCGCGCGGGCGAGCAGGGCCGCGGCTTCGCGGTCGTCGCCGGCGAGGTGCGCAGCCTGGCCCAACGGTCGGCCGAGGCGGCCAGGGAGATCAAGGCGCTGATCGGCGCGTCGGTCGACCGCGTGGAATCGGGCTCGCGCCTGGTGCACGACGCCGGCACGACGATGAACGAGATCGTGGCCAGCGTGCAGCGCGTGACCGACATCATCGGCGAGATCAGCGCCGCGTCCACCGAACAGAGCCAGGGCATCGTGTCGGTCAAGGGCGCGATCGGCGAGGTCGACCAGATGACCCAGCAGAACGCCGCGCTGGTGGAAGAAAGCGCCGCCGCCGCGGAATCGCTCAAGGAGCAGGCGAGCAAGCTGGCGGCGGTGGTATCCACCTTCCGACTGGCCGAAGGCGACCCGAGCCCGCGCGCGGTGGCCGCCCGCGCCGCGGCGCCGGCGCACGCGCCGGCTGCGAACCAGGCGATCGCGCGTGCGAAGACGCGGGCGGCCGTGGCGACCCGGCCGGCCTCGTCCAAGCCCGCACCGGCGCGCGTCGCGCCCGCGGCACCGGACGCACCGGTGGCCGTGGCGTTGCCGCCGGCTGCCGGCGCCGGCGACGATTGGGAAAGCTTCTGAACCGCGCCCGGTGCGCGACGAGAAACGGGCGCCGCGGCGCCCGTTGTCGTTGGCCGAGGCGCGGGACGATCCCGTCTTCGCCATCGATGCCGCGGCATCCCGGGCCGGAGGCGGCTCAGTGCACGTTGATCGCCGTCAGCGTCGTCGTCCCGCTGCCGGTGCCGTAGCTCTCGATGTAGAGAATGCCGTTGGGCGATAGCGCCAGGTTGCCCGCGATCGGATAGCTCCACACGACATGGTGCGTCGTGCGGTCGATCGCGTACGTCGACAGGTTCGTGCTCACGACCAGCGTGTTCTGGGTGAGCAGGACTTCGCTGACGAACTTGGTGTCGCCCGCAGCCTGCGGCGTCCAGGACCAGATAAGCGAGCCATCGGCCTCGGCGCGCGCCTCGACGCGCAGCGGGTTGTTGTTGGCGACGTACACGACCCCGCCGTTGTAGGCTGGCGTGGACGGATAGACGCCGTGGATGGACCAGTCGACGGTGTTCGACTGGAGGTTGAAGTGCACCAGCGAGTTGCCGATCCCGCCGCCGTTCAGCCAGCTGTTGCCGTAGGCCGCAGCGAACACGGAATCGGGCGCGCCCAGCACCGCCGAGCCGCCGATCTCGTAGATGTAGTTCGTGAAGGTCGGGTCGCTGATGGACGCCTTGAGCGCGCCGGACACGGGGTCGAACACGCGGAGCGCGTCACCCGAGTAGGCATACACGCTGCTGGCGTCGACGGCGGGCGTCCACGCGGATTGCTGGGCCGTGCTTCCGAAGAACAGCTGGGTTCCCTGCGAGTCGAATCCGTACAGGCCGCCGTAGGTGCCGGCGTTGGTGTAGACGCCCGAAGGCCCCACGGTCGGGGCGAGGTAGTCTTCCCACTGCGAGGACATGGCGGATCGGAACTTCACCGAACCGGTGCCGGCATCGAGGCCGAACATGTAGGTCGACGACTGCTGTCCCGCGGCCACGTAGACGGTACCGTTGCTGACCGCGGGCGGGTTCACCGACGGGTCGGGCAGCGCGGCGAAGCTGTAGCTCCAGGCCGTGCTGCCGTCGAACTCGCTGTGCGCCGTGACGGCGTTGTTGCCCGCGATGTAGAACTTCCCGCCTTCGGTGGTCACCGTGGCGAGGTTGAACAGGCCGTTGAAATAGAGGAAGGCGGGGACGCCGAGTTGCCAGCGCGTTCCGAACTGATTCGGGTCGAGCGTGACCGGCACGTAGCCCGTGTGCGCCGCGTTGCCCTGGAAGGTGGCCCATTCGGGCGCGCCTGGCATGGACGACAGCGTCGTCAGGTGGTTGCCGGGCCAGGCGCCGTTCGGCGCCATCACGGTGAGGCTGTAGTTCACCAGCAGCGTCGGCACCGCCTGCGGCGTGGTGCAGGCGACGTCCTGGCACAGGCTCACGACGGCCTGGCCCGTGTGCATGCCTGCCGCCGCGGAGCCGGCCGATGTGAATTCGAGCACCCGGGTGGTGCCGCTGGCGCTGACCGTGACCGGCGCGGCGAAGGTGCCGCCCGCATCGGTCACCGCCACGTGCAGCGTGCCGGTCAGGCCCAGCGCGGTGGCGTCGAGCGTCACCGTGGGATAGACCGACGTGCCCGCTACCGCCGTCCGCGTGACGTTGGCCACGGGCTCGATGGAGAGATGGACGTGGGCCGTGGTCGACCCACCCGGCCCCGCGATCGTGATCGTGTAGTCGCCGTCGGGCGCGCCGGTGGTGGGCGTGCCCGAGATCACGCCGGTGGCGGCGTCGAGCGCCAGTCCTGCAGGCAGCGCGGGGGCCGCGCTGAACGTCGTGGCCGTGCCCGTGACTGCCGGCGCCAGCGGCGTGATGGCCTGGCCCTGCACGTACGTCGACGGCGACACATAGGACGCCTGCGGCGCGGGCGGGGTCGACGATCCGCCTCCTCCCCCGCCGCAGCCGCTCGCAATGACGGCACAGATGACCGCCGCCCCGATTCCCTTCGCGTTCATGACGCTCTCCCTGTCTTGTTGGATGGCCGGTGCTCCTGGCGGAGCGCCGCGCGCATTCTAGTGTCGAGCGTGGGGGACGCCGGCGGGCAGGCGCCGAACCTTCAGAACGTGTAGCCCGCCTGCACCGCCGCGCCCGTCAGCGGCTCCAGCAGGTTCAGCAGCGAGCGCAGCGGGCCGTAGCGGTTGGCCACCTTGGTCGCGTAGTTGAAGAAGCGCGGCAGGTCCTCGCTGTAGTGCGGCTTGCCGTCACGGTGCTTCAGGCGGCAGAAGATGCCCAGGATCTTCAGGTGGCGCTGCAGGCCCATCCATTCGGTCTGGCGCCAGAACTCGCCGAAGTCGGCGTCCACGGGCAGGCCCGCGCGGCGCGCGTCCTGCCAGTAGCGCACCGCCCAGTCGAGCTCGCGTTCCTCGTCCCAAGACAGGAAGGCGTCGCGCAGCAGCGAGGCGAGGTCGTAGGTGATCGGGCCGCGCACGGCGTCCTGGAAGTCGAGCACGCCCGGGTTGCGCGCGCACACCATCAGGTTGCGCGGCATCCAGTCGCGGTGGACGGCCACCTGCGGCTGGGCGAGCGCGCTGTCGATCAGACGCTGGCTGACGGTCTTCCAGGTGTCCTGTTCCCTGGGCGTCCAGGTGACGCCGAACTCGCGTGCGACGCACCAGTCGGGAAACAGCTGCACCTCGCGGCGCAGCAGCGCGTCGTCGTAGGGCGGCAGCGTGCTGGCGTCGCCGCGCAGCTGCCACTGGATCAGCGCGCCGATGGCGTCGCGCATCAGGGTGTCGGCGCCGGCGAGGTCGGCCTGGCGCAGCGCGGCCAGGTACTGGGTGTGGCCAAGGTCGTCCAGCAACAGGAAGCCCTGGTGGACGTCCTGTTCCAGCACGCGCGGGCCGTTCAGGCCGGCGCCGCGCACCAGTTCGCCGATGCGCACGAAGGCGGCGACGCTGTCTTCCGCCGCAGGCGAGTCCATCACGATGTAGCTGCTGCCGTCCGGCCCGGCGACGCGGAAGTAGCGCCGCGAGCTGGCGTCGGCCGAGGCCAGGTGCAGCGTGCCGCGGTCGAGGCGGTGGCGCGGGGCGAGCTCGTCGAACCAGCGCAGGAACGCGCGTTCGCGCTCGGGGTCGGTCCAGGCGATCGCCGCAGGCGGCGCGGCCGCGGTGGCGGAACCGGGAAAGGAGTCGTTCATCGGAAGGGGATCCAGCGCAAGGGAGAAGCGTCGCGGCGGGTCGGGAAGGCTCTTGAAATTTCCGTGACATCGCGGCAACGCGGCACGACGTCTTCCGACACAAGGCGGCAGCACTGTCGTGGATAATCGACATTCTAATAATCCCCCTGCGTCGCAAGCGGCTCGGGTCCCCGCAGGGCGGCGTCGACGCGTCGATTCGCTGTTCGCCGCGCGTGGGGCCGACCCGGTTCGAACCCAGGCGGCCACCGCCATCCAGCCCCTCTCAGTTCGCGTGTTGCGTTCTTCCCTGCCGCGTCGCCGTCCCCGCCCCCCGTCCGTGCTCGCGCCGCTGGCCGTCGCGGCGGCGCTGTGCGCGTTCGCCGCGAGCGCGGGCGCGCAGATGCTGCCGCGCGTGAAGGCGACGCCGGCGCCGGCCGCCCCCAAGGACGCCCCCGGCGCCGACACGCCGCCGCCGCCGATCACGCTGATGGCCGACGACGTCGTCAGCCACATCGGCAACGTGACGCAGGCCAGCGGCAAGGTGGAGGTCAAGCGGCTGGACATGGATCTCCACGCCGACTACCTCACCTACGACCAGCTCAGCGACACCGCGCACGCCCAGGGCAACGTGCGCATCGACCGCGGCCTCGACTGGTTCAGCGCCGACCGCGTCGACCTGGAGCTGACGCGCGACGCGGGCACGCTGGTCGGCACGCAGTACGAACTGGGCGCCCGCAAGGCCGGCGGCCATGCGCAGCGCATCGAGCTGATCGACCGCAACCGCTCGACGGCCTACGACGCCAACTACACGAGTTGCACCCGCGACGGCACCAGCGAACCCGACTGGATCATCACCGGCGACAAGATCGACATCGACACGTCAACCAACGAGGGCAAGGCCCAGCACGCCAGGCTGGTCTTCCTGGGCGTGCCGATCCTCGCGGCGCCGTCGCTCACGTTTCCGGTCACGGCCGAGCGCAAGTCCGGCTGGCTGCCGCCGACTGCCGACATCAGCAACCGCAGCGGCGTTGCCCTGTCGGCGCCCTACTACTGGAACATCCAGCCCGACGTCGACGCGACGCTGTCCGCCGGCGCCAGTACCCGGCGCGGCGCGGAGCTGTCGGGCGAACTGCGCTACCTGCAACCCAACGACCTGGGCCAGGTCACCACCTACCTGCTGCCGGACGACATGGCCGAGCAGAACGAGACGCGTGGCGCGCTCGAGTGGGCGCACGAGGGATCGCGCAGCGACTGGCTCACCTACAGCGCGCGCATTCAGCGCGTCTCCGATTCGAAGTACTGGATCGACTTTCCCGGCCAGATGCCCTCGCTGACGCAGCGCCTGCTGCCGACCGACCTGTCCGGCACGCGCCGCTTCCTGCCGTTCGGCGACGCCGGCGAGATCGATGCGTATGCGCGCGTGGAACGCTTCCAGACCTTGCAGGATCCCGACGAGAAGGACCCTTCGTCGCTGATCAGTTCGCCCTACCAGCGCAGCCCGCAGATCGGCTTGCGCGGCAACGTGAACCTCGCGGACCAGGTGCGCCTGGACTTCGAGGCCGAAGGCAACCGCTTCGACCTGTCGGACCAGGGCGCGTTCAACAACGCGGTCGCGTTCAACAACGCGGCCGCCGGCTTCAACGTACCGAACTGCCTCGGCCCCGTTTACGCGTCCCAGCTGGACGGCTGCTCGCTGACCGACAAGCGCGTCGGCGGCAGCCGCGCCCATGTGATCGCCTCCCTGTCGCGCAGTTTCTCCTCCGACTGGGGCCACTTCGAGCCGAAGCTGGCGATCAACGGCGCCACCTATCGGTCCGACATCACCTCCGACGGCACCCGAATCGATACCACCCGCTGGGTGCCCACGCTCAGCGGCGACAGCTCGTTCAGCTTCGAGCGCCAGACCGAGCTGTTCGGGCGCGGCCTGGTGCAGACGCTTGAGCCGCGCTTCCTGTACGTGCTGACGCCGCGCCGCAACCAGACGGACCTGCCGCTGTACGACACGGCGCCCAAGGACTTCAACGAGGTCTCGATCTACAGCACCAACCCGTTCACCGGCGAGGATCGGATCGCCGACGAGAACCAGCTGACCGCCGGCGTCAGCACGCGCTACAACGACGAGACCAACGGGCGCGAACTGCTGCGCGTGGGCATCGCCCAGAAGTTCCTGTTCAGCGACCAGCAGCTGACGACGGACAACTATCTGCAAACCAATCCGGCGGCCGACAAGCAGAAGGTGTCGGACGTGCTGCTGTACGGCTCGTCGTCGGCAATGGAGCACTGGAGCTTCGACGGCATCGTCGAGGTGAATCCATCGAGTTCCTCCAGCCTCACGCAACGCGCCGTTGTGAGCGCTCGCTATCATCCTGGGCCCTTTAGGTCGCTGAGTCTCACCTATCGTTTTGCCAATGGCACCAGCGGCGGCAACGGTGCCAACGGTCCAAACAGCGGCAGCGGCGCCAGCCAGCAGTACGAAGTCGGCGGGCAATGGCCCGTCTACCACCAGCCCCCGCGCGCCAACGGCTGCGGCGGCACGCTTTACGCGGTCGGGCGGGTCGACTACAGCGTGACCGACAGCCGCGCGACCTATGCGATCGGCGGCCTCGAATACGACGCGGGCTGCTGGATCGGCCGCGTCCTGGTCGAGCGCACGTCCACCGGCAGCCAGCAGAGCACCACCCATCTGGTGCTCCAGTTGGAACTGAATGGCCTGTCGACGCTCGGAACAGGATCGCTGAGGGTCTTGAAGGACAATGTCCCTGGTTACCAACCCTTGCGCAACGACCCCGGCGCATCGGCCGCGACCCCGAATTCACAATGAGAGATCGCTTGAAGCTCAATTTCCTGACCCTGGTCACCGCGACCTTCGCGCTCGGCGCTGCCGCCAACGGCTTCGCCCAAACCGCGGCGACCGCTGCGCGGGCGGCGTCGGTCCCCACGCCGTCCACCGCGGCGCCGCTGCCCGACGTCAACAAGCCGGCTCTGGTCTCGCCCGTCGCCGCCTCGGGCGTGCGCCAGTTCGGCTCGCTGCCGCGCATCAAGGCGATCGCCCGGTCGGCCGACTACATCGTGGCGGTCGTCAACAGCGAATCGGTCACCAACAACGAGGTGACGGCGCGGTTCCAGAAGATGCAGCAGGAAAGCATCGAGCGCGGCGGCTCGCAGCCGACGCCCGGCGAGTTGCGCAAGCAGGCGCTCGACGCGCTGGTCGAGGAGCGCGTGCTGGTGACCTACGCGCGCGACAACGGCGTCAAGGTGGACGACGCCGAGGTCGACCGCGCGATCGGCAACATCGCGTCGTCCAACAAGATGACGTCCGAACAGCTGCGCGACCGCCTGCGCCAGCAGGGCATCGACTACGGCACGTTCAAGGCCGGCATCCGCGACCAGATCACCATCGAACGGATCCGCGAACGCGAGGTCGTGTCGCACATTCGCGTGACCGACACCGAGGTCAACGACTACATCGCCAAGATGCACGGCGACCACACCTCAGCGCAGAACATCAACATCGCGCAGATCCTGGTCACGGTGCCCGAGAATGCGACGCCCGAGGTCGAGGCCCAGCGCAAGGCCCGCGCGGAGCAGGCGCTCGCGCGCGTGCGCAACGGCGAGCCGTTCGACCAGGTCGCGCGCGAGATCTCCGAGGACAGCAACCACGCCAAGGGCGGCGAGATGGGGTCGCGCCCGATCGACAAGTATCCCGACCTGTTCGCCCAGGCGGTGGCCAACGTCAAGGTGGGCGGCACGACCGACCTCGTGCGCAGCGGCGCCGGCTTCCACATCCTGAAGGTGCTCTCGCGCGGCGAGGAATCCGGCCTGACGGTCACCCAGACGCATGTGCGCCACATCGTGCTGCGCCCGTCGGCGCAGCTGAGCATCGACGCCGTCGAGCGTCGCATCCTCGACTTCCGCCAGCAGATCGCCAGCGGCGCCAAGACCTTCGAGGAAATGGCGCGCCAGTATTCGGAAGACGGCAGCGCGCAGGCCGGCGGCGACCTCGGCTGGGCGTCGCCCGGCTCGTTCGTGCCCGAGTTCGAGGAGGCGATGGACAAGCTGCCGATCTCCGGCCTGTCAGGCCCGGTGCGCTCGCGCTTCGGCGTCCACCTGGTGCAGGTGCTCGACCGCCGCGAGATCACGGTCGACCCGAAGCAGCTGCGCGAGCAGGCGACCAACGCGCTGAAGGAGCAGAAGTTCGACCCGGCCTACGCCGAATGGGTGGCCGACCTGCGCGCCAAGGCCTTCATCGAATACCGCGACCCGCCCGTATGAGAGCCCCCGCGCTCCCTCCGTTCGCTGCCCCCGAGGGGGAGCCCGGATCGGCTCGGATGTGATCCTCGCTTCCCGTGTGTTGGGTGGGCCTGCCGCCGGCTGCCGCGCCGTCCCGGATTGAAGCGCGGTATCGCATGGGTGCTCATATCGCGCGCAAGCGTTTCGGCCAGCATTTCCTGACGGCCGTCGACGTCATCGATCGCATCGTCAAGGCGATCGCGCCCCAGCCCGGCGAGCGCCTGGTCGAGATCGGCCCGGGCCTGGGCGCGATGACGATCCCGCTGCGCCAGCACTGCGACGCGCTGACCGTCATCGAGCTCGATCGCGACCTGGCCGAGCGACTGCGCCGGCGCGGCGATCTCGAGGTGGTCGAGTCCGACGTGCTGAAGGTGGACTTCGGTGCGCTGGCCGAGCGCCTGGGCGGGCCGATCCGGGTGGTCGGTAACCTGCCGTACAACATCTCGTCGCCGATCCTGTTCCACCTGATTTCCGCGGCGCCGCACGTCGTCGACCAGGTCTTCATGCTGCAGAAGGAAGTGGTCGACCGCATGGCCGCACGGCCGGGCACCAAGGCCTTCGGCCGGCTCACGGTGATGCTGCAGTGGCGTTACCAGATCGAGCACCTGTTCGACGTGCCGCCCGAGGCGTTCGACCCCCCGCCGCGCGTCAATTCGGCCATCGTGCGCATGCGTCCGCGCGCGACGCCGGCGGCGGTGTCGCCGAAGGTGCTGGGCAAGATCGTCAGCGTGGCGTTCTCGCAGCGCCGCAAGATGCTGCGCGCCACGCTCGGCAAGTGGCTCGTCGAGCAAGGCTACACGGGCGAGTTCGACGGCACCCGCCGCGCCGAGCAGGTGCCGGTGGACGAATACATCGCGCTGGCGCTGGCGTTGCCGGCGCTGTCCGAGCAGGCGCTGGCCGGGCCCGACCTGGGCGACGCCGCGGATGATTGACGCCGCGCGGCAGGTGCCCTGACCGACCGGGGGCTTCCCGCGGACAAAGAAAAAGGGCTCCCGCGGGAGCCCTTTGCTGTTGCGACGTCGCCTGGAGATCAGGCGGCGTTGAGCCACATCGCCGTGTCGAACGCGCTGCTCATCAGCGGCATGTTCGTGCCGAAACCGGCATTCGCGTTGGCTTTCGTGCTGGCCTTCGGGGCCGGCTTGTCGATGACTGGGGCCGCTTCCGCCGCCCGCTCCCATGACCCATTTTCTTGAGAGCGGGCTACTGAAAAGAATAGAAGCACCTGAAGGGTATCTTGCGTTCCCCCCAGAAGTCGGCGGCATCGCGGAACACGTCGAGCAGCTGCTCGCGCGACTCGCGGTCGAAGCGCGGATTGTCGGGCAGCTGTTCCAGCACGACGACGAAGCCGGGCTGGGAGCCCGACTTGTGCACGAGGTCGGTCATGCAGTCGTAGAGCGCGTCCAGGTTCTTGCCGAAGTGCGCCGGGAACAGGAACGCCTCGGCAATGGCCTCGAGCACGTCCTGCTTGGACTGCGCGTTGGTCAGGTTCGCGTAGAGAAAATGCTGTCCGGCACCTTG
>CAIMXF010000342.1 GCA_903845345.1 uncultured beta proteobacterium | reverse complement strand
GGTGCCGGTCTGGATCGAGATGGTGCTGGCGCCGGCGGCGCCCGCGACGACGGCCAGTGCGATGGCCGTTGCAAACTTCTTCATGGAAAACCCCTTGATTGGATCTGATAGTTGTAACCACTGCTGGGAGTCCGACCAGGTCGACGACGCCCGCGAGTCTTGCGATTCGGAGTAACAGACGGTAACACGACTGTCTAGGGATTGCTCTCCCCAAAATGAGGGTGCCGCAAATGTGATCGAAGTCACATGTTCGCGATCCGGCGCCGCTTCGCCGACCCGCGGGCGTCGAGTAGGGTACGTGGTGTGGTATCAGAGCTGCAGGTGGCGCAGCAGGTCCGGCACGTGGGATTCGAAGTCCGACAACCCGTGGTCGCTGCCGGCGATCAGCTTCAGCGGACCGTGCGCGTAGCGCGCCGCCATCTCGCGCCAATCGAGCACCTCGTCGCCCTTTGCGACGATCGCCAGGATGTTGCCGGGATGCGCGAGCGGCGTCGGTGGCGTCATCGCCCGCAGCTCATCGACGTATCCGGCGCGGAAGTCGAAGCTCGCGTCGGCCGCGTGGAACATCGTCTGGCGGCCGATGTGCGCCGCGAGGTCGCGCGCGGGATCGACGGCCGGATTCACCAGCACCGCGCGGCACGCGCGCGACTCCGCGAAGATCGTCGCGTAGAAGCCACCGAGCGAGCTGCCGATCACGCCCGTCGTGGCCGCCGGCCAGCCGGCGGTGATCGCGCGGATGTCGTCCAGTGCCGCCGCCGGCGACGGCGGCAGCTGCGGGCAGGCCCACACGAGGTCCGGCCGATGCGCCGCGACCCAGCCGGCCATCCAGCGCGCCTTGAAGGACTGCGGCGACGAGCGGAAGCCGTGCAGGTAGAGAAGATGCGTCAGCACGCGGACCACGTCACGTATGCGGCGCCTCGAGTGCGGCCAGCAGCTTCGCATGGATGCCGCCGAAGCCGCCGTTGCTCATGCACAGGACGTGGTCGCCCGGCTTGGCCGCGCGCGCGACGGCGGACACCAGCGCGCCGATGGTGTCGCACGCCACGGCCTGCCGGCCCATCGGCGCGAGCGCCTCGGCGGCGTCCCATGTCAGGCCGCCGGAATGGCAGAACGACAGGTCGGCCTCTTCCAGCGCCCAGGGCAGCTGCGCCTTCATCGCGCCCTGCTTCATCGTGTTGGAGCGCGGCTCGAACACGGCCAGGATGCGCTGCGCGCCGACCTTGCGGCGCAGGCCGTCGATCGTGGTGCGGATCGCGGTCGGATGATGCGCGAAGTCGTCGTAGACGCGGATCCCGTTGACCTCGCCCTTCAGCTCGAGCCGGCGTGCCACGTTCTCGAACGTGGCCAGCGACGCGGCCGCGGCGGCCGGCGCGACGCCGACGTGCTCGGCCGCGGCGATGGCGGCCAGCGCGTTCATCTGGTTGTGCTCGCCGAGCAGCTGCCACTCGACGCGCGCGATCTTCATCGAGCCGCGCAGCACGTCGAACGCATGCGGCTCGCCGCGCGCGCGCAGGGCGCCGGGTTCTTCCTTGCGCGCGCCGAAGCGCTGCACCTCGCTCCAGCAGCCGCGCTCCAGCACGCGCTGCAGCGACTCCTCGCGCGCGTTGACCACGATGCGGCCGCGCGCCGGCAGCGTGCGCACCAGGTGGTGGAACTGGGTCTCGATGGCGGCGAGGTCGGGGAAGATGTCCGCGTGGTCGAACTCGAGGTTGTTGAGCACCGCCGTCCGCGGGCGGTAGTGGACGAACTTGCTGCGCTTGTCGAAGAACGCCGTGTCGTACTCGTCGGCCTCGATGACGAAGGGCGTGCGCGCGCCGCCGTCGCCGCGAGTCTTGCCCAGCCGCGCCGAGACGCCGAAGTTGCGCGGCACGCCGCCCACCAGGAAGCCGGGTTCGAGGCCGGCCTGGTCGAGGATCCACGCGAGCATCGCCGTGGTCGTCGTCTTGCCGTGCGTGCCCGCCACGGCCAGCACGTGCCGGCCTTCGAGCACATGCTCGGCGAGCCACTGCGGGCCGCTGACGTAGGGCAGGCCATCGTCGAGGATGGCCTCCATCAGCGGATTGCCGCGCGAGACCGCGTTGCCGACGACGAACAGGTCGGGCGCCAGCGCCACCTGGTCGGTGCCGTAGCCGTCGATCAGCTCGATGCCGAGGGCGCGCAGCTGGTCGCTCATCGGCGGATAGACGTTGGCGTCGCAGCCGGTCACCTTGTGGCCGGCCTCGCGCGCCAAGGCGGCGAGACCTCCCATGAAGGTGCCGCAGATGCCCAGGATATGGATGTGCATGACGATGTCGTTCTTGTTCGGTCTCGCGGAGCCATGCACGTTTCGCGCCCGGCCTCCTCGACCTCGGCCGACGGCAGCTGAACCGCCGCGGCCTCGAAATGGGGTGAGCTAGCCTGCGATGAAGGTCTGCATGCCGGCCCACTCCTCGCCGGGCGGGAGCGTGACGGGATCGATGACCCGCGCGGCCTCGACGCACAGCATCTTCTGCCAGTCGTCGGGCGGCAGGTCGCCGAGCTGGGCCGCCTTGGCCGGGCCCGGGTTCCAGACGACGACGTCGGTGAAACCGCTTTTGGCGATCGACACCTTGCGGCCCAGCTCGCGCAGCGTCAGCGGGCTGGGGGCGTCGTGGTACAGCCGGTCGACCTCGCCGACCACCTGCGTCACGTCGCCCCACTGCTGCTGCCACTGGCCGGTGGTGTTGTCCTCGTACTTGACGCCCTGCAGACCCTCCAGCTGCGCCTTGAGCACATCATTGGTGCGCAGATAGCTGTGCAGGGCGACCGTGAAGTCGAAGTCGGTGTCGCCGGCGTTGGTGACCGCGAATTCGATGTCGAGCTGCTGGCCGACGATGCTGACGGTGATCTCGGCGTCGAAATCGTGCGGCCACAGCGCGCGCGTGGCGTCGTCGGCGACGAAGCGCAGCACCGCCTGGGCGTGCGCGCCGTGGGAGGTGGTGTCGGCCAGCTGCCAGCCGCGCGTGCGCAGCAGGCCGTGGCGGGGCAGGGTGCCGCGGCTGGAGAACTGCGGGAAGATCACCGGCACGCCGCCGCGCACCGCCTTGCCCTCGCCGTATTCGCTGGTGGGCGAGACGTAGAGCTGCTCCTGGCCGCCGGCCGGAATCCAGCTCACGAGATGGCCGCCGTGCAGCAGCACGGTGGCGCGGGCGCCGTCGGAGGACTGCAGCGCCACTGCGGGCCGCCCCTTGTAGTCGGTCTGTCTTGCGGAGGCCACGGATCAGGCTGCGAGTGCGGCGAAGGCGGCACGGGCGGCCTTCAGGGTGTGTTCGATCTCGGCCGGGCCATGGGCGGAGCTGACGAAGCCGGCCTCGTAGAGCGCCGGCGCGAAGTACACGCCGCCGTCGAGCATCGCGTGGAAGAAGCGGTTGAAGCGCTCCTTGTCGACCGCGATGGCGCTCCGGTAGTCGAGCGGCAGCACGTCGGCGAAGAAGAAGCCGAACATGCCGCCCTCGCTGTCGACGCTCATCGCGATGCCGGCGGCCTCGGCTTCCGCTTTCAGGCCGTCCACGAGCTCGCGGGTGCGCGCGCCGAGCGCGGCGTGGAAGCCGGGCCTGGCGATCTCGTGCAGCGTCGCCAGGCCGCAGGCGGTGGCAACAGGATTGCCCGACAGCGTGCCCGCCTGGTAGGCCGGCCCCAGAGGCGCCAGCTGCGCCATGATCTTGCTCGACGCACCGAACGCCGCCAGCGGCATGCCGCCGCCGATGACCTTGCCGAACACGCTGATGTCGGGCGCGAAGCCCGGGATCCGCTGCGCGTAGAGGCATTGCGCGCCGCCGAGTGCGACGCGGAAGCCCGTCATGACCTCGTCCATGACCAGCAGCGCGCCGTGCTTGTGGCACAGCTCGCGCAGCCGGGTCATGAACGGCACGCTGGTGCGCACGAAGTTCATGTTGCCGGCGATCGGCTCGATGATCACGCAGGCCAGCTCGTCGCCGTAGGCCGCGAAGGCTTCCTCGAGCTGCTCGACGTTGTTGAAGTCGAGCACGGTCGTGTGCTGCACGACCTCGGGCGGCACGCCAGCCGAGGTCGGATGGCCGAACGTCGCCAGGCCGGAACCCGCCTTCACGAGCATCGCGTCGGCATGGCCGTGGTAGCAGCCCTCGAACTTGATCAGCCGCGAACGCCCGGTGGCCGCGCGCGCCAGGCGGATCGCGCTCATGCAGGCCTCGGTGCCGGAGCTGACCAGGCGCACCTGCTCGACGCTCGGCACGTGGCGGATGATCTCCTCGGCCAGCTCGATCTCGCGCTCGGTGGGCGCGCCGAAGCTGAAGCCGTCGCGCGCGGCGCGCATCACCGCCTCGAGCACCGCCGGATGGCCGTGGCCCAGGATCATCGGTCCCCACGAGCCGATGTAGTCGACGTAGCGCTTGCCTTCGGCGTCGACGATCGTGGCGCCCTCGCCGCGCGCGATGAAGCGTGGCGTGCCGCCAACGGCGCGGAACGCGCGCACCGGCGAATTGACGCCCCCGGGGATGACCTTCTGGGCGCGTTCGAACAATTCGTCATTAGTGGACACTGCGTGACCCTCCGACTTCGGTCGCGTCGGCGCCCAGCGCCTCTTCGACCGTCTCGTTGCCTTCCTCGTCCTCGCCGGGCGGCAGCGCCCAGAAGAAGCGGTCGGGCACCACCCCGCCCATTCCCGGGCGGAAGCCCGCGTCCAGGCTCTGGTCGAGGAACTGCAACGCCTCGCCGACGGCCGCCTGCAGCTCGGCCGCGGCGCCCAGCAGCGCGGCCATCGCGGCCGACAGCGTGTCGCCGGCGCCCACGAACGTGGCCTCGAACATCTCGAACTTCTCGCCGGTGAGCGCGCCTTGCGGCGAGGCGAGCACGTTGTCGATGAACTGGCCGGCGCCCTTGGCCGGCAGCATCACGCCGGTGACCAGCACGAAGCGCGTGCCGTGCTCGGCCGCGGCCACCGCCAGCTCGCGTGGCGAGGCGGGGCGTTCGGAATCCCACTCGGGCAACAGGAAGTCGGTGAGCGTCTTGTGGTTGCCGATCAACACTTCGGTGGCCGGCAGGATGAGCTCCCGGAACGCGTCCAGGTAGGTGTTCTGGTCGTCGTCTTCCATGAACGACAGCGCGGGCAGGTACGACACGACCGGCACGTCGGGATAGTCGGACAGCACCTCGGCTACCGCGCTGACGTTGTCGGTGTTGCCGAGGAAGCCCACCTTGATGCCGGCGACGGTGATGTCCTCGAGGATGCAGCGGGCCTGCTCGACCACCGCGTCGGCGTCGATCACGTGCTGGTCGAAGATCTCGGCGGTGTCGCGCATCAGCACGGCCGTGACGACGGGAAGCGCGTGCGCGCCCATCGCGGCGATGGTCGAGACGTCGCCCGCGATGCCTCCCGCGCCGCTGGCGTCGCTCGCGTTGAAGCTCAGGATGCACGCCGGAGCACTGGCTTCTTCAGCGATTTCTTCGGGCGTTTCCGCGCCGGGAGGGAGGTCCATTGCCATGTCCGGTGGGGGCCAACTTGTGAAGCTTGCCCGGAAAATGTGATTAGTTTGGCCCTTAACGCGTCGTTAACCGCTCGGGGCCGTGGCTACAATCCAGACGATTGTAGTGACCCTGAACGCGAAACGACTGTGAACGAACCTCAAACCTGGATGTGCCTGATCTGCGGCTGGATCTACGATGAAGCCGCCGGCGACGCTGAAACCGGTGTGCTGCCCGGCACCGCCTGGGCCGCGGTTCCCATGAACTGGACGTGCCCCGAATGTGGCGCACGCAAGGAAGATTTCGAGATGGTCCGCATCTGATGGAAGAACCCACGATGGCGCATGTTCTGAGCGAGAGCTTCCATGGCTGATGCCACGCCGGCCCCCTCCGCCGCACCGGCGCTGCCCGCGGTACGCGTGCTCGTGATCGACGACAGCAACACGATCCGGCGCAGCGCCGAGATCTTCCTGCGCCAGGGCGGGCACGAGGTGGTGCTGGCAGAAGACGGCTTCGACGCGCTGGCCAAGGTCAACGACCACACGCCCGACCTGATCTTCTGCGACATCCTGATGCCGCGCCTCGACGGCTACCAGACCTGCGCGATCATCAAGCGCAACCCGCGCTTCACCGCGGTGCCCGTGATCATGCTGTCGTCCAAGGACGGCGTGTTCGACAAGGCGCGCGGCCGGATGGTCGGCTCCGAGGATTACCTGACCAAGCCTTTCACGAAGGAACAGCTCCTGCGCGCGGTGGCCCAATACCACCCGAACAGGCTTTCCGCCGAACAGTAAGAGTTCCCTTCCGGATACTGCCGGCCGCTCGACGCGGCCCTAAATATTCGGAGCAAAAAGCGCATACCAGGCGCGCGTACAAGGACACACCATGCCGATCCAGCACATTCTCCTGGTCGATGATTCGAAGACCGAATTGGCTTATCTTTCCGACCTGCTCGCCAAGCGCGGATTCACGGTGCGCACGGCCGAGAATGGCGAAGACGCGATGAAGCGCCTGGCCGAGGGCAAGCCGGACCTGATCCTGATGGACGTCGTCATGCCTGGTACGAATGGTTACCAGTTGACCCGCTCGATCACGCGCGATCCGCGATATTCCGACGTGCCCGTGATCATGTGCACCAGCAAGGGCCAGGAAACCGACCGCGTCTGGGGCCTGCGCCAGGGTGCCCGCGATTACGTGGTCAAGCCCGTCGATACCGACGACCTGATGGCCAAGATCAAATCCCTCGGCTGATCCCGCGATATTGACCCGACCCGCAAGCACGTAAATCCCGCACGCACCCGTCCATGGCCAACAAAGATGCACTGCGCGAATTGCAGACCCGGCTGGCAAGCCGCCTGCAAGCCGCCAAGACCCAGCCGCGTGCGCGAGGCTGGCTCGCCGTCGAATGCGCCGGCGTGGGACTGCTGCTGCCGCTGGCCCAGGCCGGCGAGATCTTCCCGCTGCGCGCGCTGCTGAAACTGCCGCACGCCAAGCCCTGGATGACGGGCGTGGCGCAACTGCGGGGCGACCTGTACACCGTCATCGACCTCGCGGCTTTCCTGGGCCTGCGCGCCCCCAAGGCCAACGACGCGGCGGCGCTCGACGGCCAGCTCGTGATGCTGGCCCCGTCGCTGCAGGTCAACGCCGCGCTGCGCGTCGACCGCCTGGCCGGCCTGCGGGGCGAAGAACAATTGACGCGCGAGGCCGAGTCGGCCGAGAGCGTCGGCGCCCGGCCCGCGTTCGCGGCCGGCCGCTGGAAGGATGCGCAAGGCGCGTCCTGGCAGGAAATCGATCTGGGAGCGCTGGCCGTCGACGGCGCGTTCCTCGACGTGATGAGCTGAAGAGGGTTCAGTCGCGACGACGCGCCGTGCCAGCGGCGCCTTGGCACCCAGTGGCGTCGAGCGACCGTTCGGGATTTAGTTGGGATTCGAAATCTAGCGTGAAGAGGGCGAGATGAACTTGTCAGACCAAAGCAATGCCAACGTGCTCAAGCAGCATGGCGCCCAGACCGAGGGCGGGCTCGAGAACGTCTATCCTCCCGTCGCTTCGGAGGCCGGCGCGCGCGCGCGCCAGGTCGCGCTGGCGGACGTCGATCTCGGCGACGCGGTCGATTCGCACCGGCAGTCACTGCACGACTCGCACGACGGCCCGGGCGTCGGTCACCAGGATCACCCGACGCACGCGCTGTCGACCGGCGGCGCGGTGCCGACGCTCGACCTCGACGTCCACGCGATGGGCCACTCGGCCTTCCCGCTGGACGGCGCCGGCCCCGGCCAGGACGACGACGGCGTCATCCACTCCGAGAACAACCTGTCGATCGACCTGCCTCTCGAAGGCGTCGACTCGGTGAACGCGTCGACGCTGGTGCCCGACCAGAACGAGGCCGCGCCCACGCGCCTGCTCGACGCCGACGTGCCCGAAGCCGAGGCGGCGGTGATCGACGAGGACGACACCGGCCTGCCGCTGATCGGCCGCCGGTCCGTCGGCTACCAGCAGCGCGTCGTGTTCGCGCTCACCGCGCTGGGCATCGCCGGCCTCGTGGCTGCGGGTGTCGGCGCCTACAGCGCGGCGACGGCCCACTCGCTGCAGGTGGAAGCCACGGGTGCGGCGCTGATGCAGTCGCAGCGACTGGCGAAGTCGGTCTCGCAGGCCATGATCGGCAGCCCCGGTGCGTTCCCGGAAGTGAAGGAAAGCGGCTCGGTGCTGGCCAACAACGTGCGCGGGCTGCACACCGGCAACGACCTGGTCAGCGCGGTGCCCAGCAGCGTGCAGGACACGGTCGCCCCGCTGATGCCGCTCGTCGATCGCGCCGAGAAGAATTCCAAGATCGTGCTGGACCAGCAGAAGACGCTGACCCAGGTGGGCCAGGCGCTGCGCACCATCAACCGCCAGTCGTCCGACCTGCTCGAGACCGCGGAAACCGTGTCGTCGCTGAAGCTGCAGGGCGGTGCCTCGGCGGCCGAGATCTCCGCCGTCGGCCAGCTCGTGATGTTGACGCAGCGTATCGGCAAGAGCGCGAACGAATTCCTGACCTACGAAGGCGTGAGCCCCGAGGCCGTGTTCCTGCTCGGCAAGGACTTGAACACCTTCCGCGAGATCGCCGACGGCCTGCTGCAAGGCAATGCCGACCTGCGCCTGCCCGGCACGAAGGAGCCCGCCACGCGGGAGCGCCTCGAGCAGCTGATCGCCCAGTACGAACAGACCCGCAGCCAGTCCAGCGCGATCCTGGCCAACCTGCAGGGCCTGGTGGCCGCGCGCGAAGCGCAGGCGCAGATCGTGGGCGACAGCGAGCCGCTGCGCAAGGGCCTCGAGGACGTGCAGAGCCGTCTGGCCCAGGTCGGTACGCTGTCGGGCGGCTACATCGCGGCGCTGGTGGTGTCGCTGGTGCTGCTGGCCGCCGGCCTGTTCGGCGTGACGCGACTGTTCGTCGTCGCGCAGCGCAAGACCGCCAAGGACGCCGATGACAAGCGTATCGAATCGGACGCGCGCCAGCGCGAGGCCCAGCGCGTCAACGACGCCAACCAGGCCGCCATTCTCCGGCTGATGAACGAACTGCAGTCGGTCGCCGAAGGCGACTTGACGCAGCAGGCGACCGTGACCGAGGACATCACCGGCGCCATCGCCGACTCGGTCAACTACACCGTGGAAGAACTGCGCACGCTGGTGGCGCAGGTGCAGGGCACCGCGAACCGGGTGACGGACACCACCGGCCAGGTGGAGCAGACGTCCACCGAGCTGCTCGCGGCCTCCACCGAACAGCTGCACGAGATCCGCGAAACCGGCGAGTCGGTGCTGCAGATGGCCGGCCGAATCAACGACGTGTCGCAGCGAGCCCAGGAAACCGTGGCAGCCGCCCAGCAGTCGCTGAACGTGACGCAGACCGGTCGCCGCGCGGTGCAGGACGCCATCGAGGGCATGAACTCGATCCGCGACCAGATCCAGGAAACCTCCAAGCGGATCAAGCGACTCGGCGAGTCGTCGCAGGAGATCGGCGAAATCACCGAACTGATTTCCGACATCACGGAGCAGACGAACGTGCTGGCGCTGAACGCCGCCATCCAGGCGGCTTCGGCAGGCGACGCGGGTCGCGGCTTCTCGGTCGTCGCGGAAGAAGTGCAGCGGCTGGCCGAACGCTCCGGCGACGCGACGCGCCAGATCGCGGCGCTCGTGAAGGCCATTCAGACCGACACCGGCGATGCCGTGGCCGCCATGGAACGTTCCACGCAGGGCGTGGTGCAGGGGGCGCAACTGTCCGACGCGGCCGGTGCGGCGCTGGTCGACATCGACCGTGTGACGCGCGAACTGTCGACGCTGGTGGAGAACATCTCGGCGCAGGCGCAGAGCGAAGCGCAGTCCGCGAACGTCGTGGCCTCCAACATCCAGCACATCTTCGCGGTGACGGAGCAGACCGGCGACGGAACGCGTTCCACCGCGCAGATCGTGCGCGAACTGTCGCGTACGGCCGAAGAATTGCGCCAGTCGGTGTCCCGGTTCAAGATCAATTGATGACGACCCCCACGCTCCCAGCGGTCGGGAAGCATCCGGCTTGCAGGCCGGATGCCGTTCCGGCGGGGCCTTGCTTCGCAAGTCCTTTGCCGCCTGCACTCCCCCGAGCGGGAGCGCGGATCGGCTCGGATGTGATCCTCGCTTCCCTCTTCTTGGGTGGGCCTGCGGCCGGCCGGCGACCCATGCCGGCGACCGCTTTTTCGTTTGGTGGCTGACCACCCTTGTGCGCGCTGAGTGCGTGCGCTGGAGATGACGTTGAGTGAACAAACAGCGCACGCAGTGCCTGCAGATCTGAGCACGTTGGCCTGGGTGGCCGACGAGCTTCGCCGGACCCTCGACAACGCCCACAAGGCGCTGCGGCGCCAGGTGCGCGAGACCGAGGCCGCGCCGCAGGGCGCCGAGATCGACGGCACCGCCTCGGCGGCGATGCAACAGGCCCGCGCGTTGTTCCACCAGGGCGCGGGTGCGCTCGACATGGTTGGCCAGATCGAAGGCGCCCGCATGCTGCGCGCCAGCGAGCAGGCCGTGCTGCGGCTGATGCACAAGGTGCGCGAGCTCGACGCCAACGTCGCGACCACCATCGAACGTTCCTCGTTCGCGCTGCTCGACTTCCTGCGCCGCCGCCTGTCCGGCAAGGACGTCTCGCCGCTCGCGCTGTTCCCTCAATACCGCGAAGTGCAGACCCTCGCCGGCGCCGACCGCATCCATCCGGCCGACCTGTGGCAGGCCGACGTGCAGTCGCAGGCCGCGCAGCTGGCCGATGCCGCTCCCGGTCTCGTGAAGGCCGCGAGCGCGTCGCATCCGATGGCGCTCAAGCCGGACGCGGATACCCGTGGCCGCATGGAGCAGTGCATGCTCGCGCTGCTGCGCGGCCCGGTGGGCCCCGCCGCCACGCAGATGAGCCAGCTGTTCGCTGGCCTCGCCGCCGGCGCCAGCGGCAAGCTGTCCGGCCTGTGGTCCGTGGCCGCCGCATTCTTCGAGGCGCAGGCGCAGGGCCGCCTGGCGGCCGACGTGTACAGCAAGCGCCTCACGTCGCGCCTGCTGGCCCAGGTGCGCCTGGCCGAACGCGGCCAGTCCGACGTCTCCGACCGCCTCACGCAGGACCTGCTGTTCTTCTGCGCCCGCGCGCTGCCGGGCGATGACGCCAAGGCGCCGCGCCTGGTGGCCGTGCGCAAGGCGTTCGGCCTGGCGGCCCAGGAGCCGGTCGACTACGAACAGGAAGCGCTCGGCCGCTACGACCCGGCGCTGATCCCGTTGGCGCGTCGCCGCGTGGAGGCGCTGAAGGAATCATGGTCGCAGGCGACGGCGGGCCAGTCCGGCCTCGCGGCCAGCCTGCGCGAGCAGGCCACCCTCGTGGCCGACTCGGTGCGCAAGCTGCATCCCGAAGGCGAGCACATGGCGCGTGCGCTCGACGCTGCGGTCACGCAGGTGGCCGACGGCACGTCGGTGCCGTCGCCCAACCTCGCGATGGAAGTCGCCACCAGCCTGCTGTGCCTGGATGCCGCGCTGGACGACGCCGATATCGCCGATGCCTCGTTCGGCACCCGCATCCACCAGCTCGCCGAGCGCATCGAACTCGCGCGCCAGGGCCGCACGCCCGGCCCGATCGAGCCGTGGATGGAAGACCTCTACCGCCGCGCGTCCGACCGCCAGACGATGGGCAGCGTGGTGCAGGAGCTGCGCTCGTCGCTGGCCGACGTCGAAGGCCAGCTCGACAAGTTCAACCGCAATCCGGCCGAGCGCGAGCTGCTGGTGCCGGTGCCGGCCAAGCTGTCGGCCATGCGCGGCGTGCTGTCCGTGCTGGGCCTCGATCAGGCCGGCCAGGCCGTCGTGCGCATGCGCGACGAGGTCGACACCGTGCTGGCGCAGTCGCGCGAGGACGTCGAGACCGCCCCCGCGGCGCGCGCGCTGTCCGAGCAGGCCGTCGGCCGTCTCGCCGCCAACGTCGGCGCGCTCGGTTTCCTGATCGACCTGCTGGGCGTGCAGCCGCAGCTGGCCAAGTCGCTGTTCAGGTTCGACGCCGATTCGGGCCGCCTCGAGACGGTCATGGGCCGCACCGACGAGGTCGTGCCGTCCGAGCCGGACGCGCCGGCCGCCGGCGAGAGCGAGCTGATGGAGCAGGTGCAGCAACTGGCCGCCGCGGCCGGCGACGACGCCGCCTCCAAGGCCGACATCATCCACAAGCTCGACGAGCTGGCCCAGCAGGCCGTCGCGTCCGACGAGAAGAGCATCGCCGACGCGGCCCGCGCCGCGAGCAAGGCGCTCGCGCGCAGCGACGAGTCCGGCGCCACTGAAGTGCGCCAGGAACTCGCGCAGGCGATGACCGACTTCGTCGCGCCGCCGCTCGCGCCCGCGGCATCCGCGCCGCTCGCGCCCGCGACGGAGGTCTCCGCCACCGCCACCGCCGAAGACGACGAGATGCTCGAGGTCTTCTTCGAGGAAGCCGAGGAGGTCATCGTCGGCGCCCGCGAGAGCCTCGAGAAGCTGGCCGAGGATCCGCAGCACTTCGAATCGATCTCCACCGTCCGCCGCGCGTTCCACACGCTCAAGGGCAGCTCGCGCATGGTCGGCCTGAAGGACTTCGGCGAAGCCGCCTGGGCCTGCGAACAGCTGTACAACGCGCGCCTGGCCGACCACGTCATCGAGGCCGGGCCCGAACTGCGCACCTTCTCGCTGAACGTGCTGGACGAGCTCGAGGGCTGGGTCAAGGCGCTCGGCGCCAGGAACGCCAGCGGCTTCAACAGCGCGCCCATCGTCGCGGCCGCCAACGCGTTGCGCGACGGCGTCGATCCGGATGCCGAGCCGGCCAAGCCGAAGACGCCGTCCGTCGACGCCACGCAGGTGCTCGCGCCCACGGCGGCGCCGGCGCGGCCGTCGCCCGAGGACGCCTTCGAGCCCGCGCCGGAAGAAGAGGCCGGCGACACCGAGATCCTGGACGACTTCGAGTCGACCTGCCCCGGCCAGCTGGACGCCCCGGCGGACAAGCCCGCGCCGCATCCCGCGGCACCGGCGTTCACGCTCGATTTCCCGCCCGACGCCCCCGCGGTGCCGGATCATGCGGCGACGGAATACCACGCGCGCACCGAGTTCGTCGAAGAGCGCACCGTCGTCCAGCCGATGGAGCATGCGCCGGAATACGCCGCGCCGAACTTCGAGTTCGACCTCGGCGATCTCGACGGCACCGGCGACAAGACGGTGGTCGAGAAGCATGGCGACATGCGTCCGGCGGCGCACGAACCCGAGAGCCGCGACACCGGTCCCGACACCGTGCCGGCCGCGCTCGAGGACACCCCGTTCGACCTGCTGCCCACGCAGCGCACCGCCGAGCCCGCTGCAAACGACCCCGCGGTCACCGGCGCGCCCGCCACCGGCACGCGCGCGTTCGACACGCTCACCGTCGGCGACCAGCTGCCGGCCGACGACGCCGAGACCTACAAGGTCATCGGCCCGCTGCGCATCGGCCTGGGCCTGTTCAACATCTTCCTCAACGAAGCCGACGAGCAGTCGCGCCGCCTGTGCACCTCGCTGGCCGAATGGGTGCTGGAGCTGCCGCGCCCGGTGGGCGAGGAGGCGGTCGCGCTGGCGCATTCGCTGGCCGGCAACTCGGCCACCGTGGGCCATGCCGACCTGTCGTCGCTGGCGCGTCGCCTGGAGCATGCGCTCGAGGTGTCGCAGTCGCGCCTGGTGACGCCGGACGAGGCGCGCCTGTACAACGACGTCGCCGAAGAGATCCGCCGCCTGCTGCATCAGTTCGCTGCCGGCTTCCTGCAATCGCCGGCGGCGCCGCTGCTGGCGCGCTTCGACGCCTTCCAGGCCTCGGTGCAGGCCCAGGTGGCGCAGGCGACGCACGACGAGGCCGTCCAGCGCACCCGTGACGCCGAAGCCGCGGCCCAGGCCGAACAGGCCGCGAAGGCGGCTGCCGCCGAGGAGGCCGCGGCGCAGGCCAGGGCCGCCGCCGAGGCCGAAGCCGCCGCGGCCGCCCAGGCCGCTGCCCAGGCGCAAGCCGCTGCGCAAGCGAAAGCTGCCGCGCAAGCCCAAGCCAAGGCCGCCGCCGACGCCGCTGCTGCTGCTGCTGCTGCTGCTGCCGAAGCCGACGCGCAGGCCCCTGCCGCGCCGGTCGACGAGCC
>CAIMXF010000341.1 GCA_903845345.1 uncultured beta proteobacterium | reverse complement strand
GGCTTCCTGCTCGTCGCCTCCACCTTCGGCTGCCTGCAGGTGGTGCTGGACCGCTTCGAGCAGGACGACGGCTTCTCGTCGCAGCTGATCGTCGCCTTCTTCATCATCTTCGTGTGCTCGGCGATCGCGCTGGTGTGGTGGGAGTTCCAGCACCCGCAGCCGGTGTTCGACGTGAGGCTGTTCAAGGTCGGGTCTTTCGGCGCGGCCAACATCGTGATGCTGCTGGTCGGCTTCACGCTGTTCAGCACGACGCAGCTGATCCCGCAGTTCGCGCAGAACCTGTTGCAGTACGACGCGCTTGCCGCCGGAGAGACGCTCGCGCTGGGCGGCCTCGCCGCGGCCGCGATGATGCCTCTGGCCGGCATCGCGGCGAGCAAGCTGCCGCCCAAGCTGCTGGTGGGGATGGGCCTGCTCTGCACCGGACTGGCGTTGATGCACACGTCCCGCCTCAACGGGGACATCAGCTTCTTCGACCTGTCGATGACGCGCGTCTACCAGAGCCTGGCCCTGCCGTTCCTGTTCGTCTCGTTGACCACCGCGGGCTACGTCGGCATCCCGCCCGACCGCAACAACGAGGCGTCGGCCATCATCAACCTGTCGCGCAACCTGGGCGGCTCGATCGGCGTGGCGACGGCCACCACCATGCTGGCCTGGCGCATCCAGTTCCACCACGAGCGCATCGGCGAGGCGGTGTCGACGATCGGCGCGCGCGGCCAGCAGCTGACGCAGCACGGCCTGATCGCGGCGCAGCAGATCGTCAACGGCCAGGCCCAGGTGCTCAGCTACCTCGACATCTTCTATGCGTTCGGGATCATGGCGCTGTGCGTCACGCCGATCGCGCTGTTCCTCAAGACACCGCCGCCCGGAGAAGCCCATGGCCACTGAACTGCCGCGCCCCCGCACGCCCGCACGCGGGACGCCTGCGCGCGCCACCGCACTCGCAGCCGCGATGCTCCTGGGCGCCTGCACGATGGGCCCGGACTTCCATCGCCCCGACACGACGCCGCCGTCGTCGTGGGCGGGCGCCGCGTCCGCGCCCGCCGACCTGCCCAGCAAGCCGGTCGCGCGCGCCTACGACGGCCGGCTGTGGTGGTCGGTGTTCAAGGATCCGGTGCTCGACGGCCTGGTCGACGAGGCCGTCAGGCAGAACCTCGACCTGCAGACGGCCGCCCTGCGCATCGAGGAGGCACGCGCGCAACGCGGCAGCGCGGCGTCGCAAGGCCTGCCGTCGGTCAGCGGCAGCGGCATCGGCGGGCGCCAGCGCGCCAGCAAGAACGGGCTGGCCAGTGCGCTGACGGGCGGCGCGTCGCAGCAGGGTTCGTCGTCCGCCGGATCCAGTGGTTCGGGCGCTGCGACGGCCGCGCCGTCGCCCTACTCCGACCTGTTCGACGCCGGCTTCGACGCCACCTGGGAACTCGACCTGTGGGGCAAGGCGCGCCGCGGCGTCGAGGCGGCCGACGCCAACATCGTGTCGGCCGAACAGGCGCGCGGCGACGCGATGGTCTCGCTGACCGCCGAGGTGGCGCGCACCTACCTCTCGCTGCGCGGCGCGCAACGCCAGCGCGCGATCGTGCAGTCCGACATCGCCGACGAACAGCAGTTGCTCAAGCTCACCCACTCGCGCTCCGACAACGGCTTCGCCTCGCAGGCCGACTCCGTGCAGCAGCAGGCGCAACTGTCGGCCTCGCAGGCGCAACTGCCGCCGATCGACCAGAACATCGACCAGGCGATGAACCGCCTCGCGCTGCTGCTGGCGCTGCCGCCGGGCGCGCTCGCCGAGCGCCTGGGCGAGTTGCCGCGCAACGACGTCGCGCTGCCGCCCGAAGTGCCGGTCGGGCTGCCCGGCGACCTGTTGCGGCGGCGTCCCGACATCCTGAAGAGCGAGGCCGACCTGCACGCCGCCACGGCCAAGGTGGGCCAGGCCAAGGCGCAGCTGTTCCCGTCGATCACCCTCGGCGGCACCGCGGGATTCCAGTCCATCCATGCCGACAGCCTGACCGACTGGGCCTCGCGCTTCTGGGTCTGCGGCGCCGAGATCTCGATCCCGATCTTCGAAGGCGGCAAGCTCAAGGCGCAGATCCGCACGGCCGATGCGCAGATGAAGGAAGCCGCGCTCACCTGGCGCAGCACGGTGCTGTCGGCGTACCACGACGCCAACAACGCGCTCGTCGCCTACGCCGACGAGCAACGCCACGCCAGCGCCCTCGCCCGCCAGCTGGCCGACGCGCGCCGCAGCGACGCGCTGATGCGCTCGCGCTTCAAGAACGGGTTCGTGTCGATGATCGAGGTGCTGGACGCGCAGCGCGGCGTGCACCAGGCCGAGGAGCAGGCGCTGCAGAGCAACGTGGCGGCGTCGACCGATCTCGTGGCGCTGTACAAGGCGCTGGGCGGGGATTGGAACGAGGACGCGGCGGCCAACGTCGCTTCCAACACGCCGTGAGCGCAAGTCACCGTCGCGCGAGCTTCTCGATCGCCGCGACGCGTTGCTCGAAGGCGGCGAGGTCACCGAACCGAGCCTGGGATCGCCTCGTCCGGCCACCAGACGCGAACCCAGCCGTCGGGCGTCGGGCGTTCGTCGTCGAGGAAGACGCGCATCAGTCGTCCAGATCCTTCGGGATCGCCTCCGGCGTCCACCACTCCGACAGCACCAGCGCCGCGAGGTCGCGGCTGCCCGACTCCTCGCTGTAGGCCATCACGTCGAGGAAGCGCAGCACCGCCGTTTCCTGCGGCTTGGAGAGCGAGCCCAGGCGCGGCGGGTTGCGGTCGGGTGGGCGCAAGGACGTGAGCAGGGCGTCGGTGACGTCGCTGCTCCCCGTGATGTGGCGCAGTGCGTACGCCATCATGAACGGCAGGTAGTGGCGCCACGACGCGGCGTCCAGCCAGCCGCTGCCCCAGGGATGGGCCTCGAGGTACTCGTCGGAAATGGCGTCGACCAGCACGTCGAACGGCGGGGCCGGCTGGTCGAGGTCGAGGGCGTCGCCGCCGCGCAGCGTCATCGCGGGAAAGGCCGTGCCTTCGGCGGAAAAGGCCGCGAAGATGTCGGCGATCAGATCGGTGTGGGACATGGCTCGGCTCGCGCGCGCGCCAGGCGGACGCGCGGGAAAAAGAAATGATTGCGCTACTGTCGCACATCGATGGAGCGGCCGCCCGCACGGGCACTCGGCCGCGCGCCGGAGGGAAATTCCCGGGCGAACTAAAATCGGGTCTCAACAACAGGCCCGCATGTCCTTTTCCATCGAACGCGCTTCCTGCCGACTCAACACCGCCTACGGCGATTTCCGGATGCACGGGTTCAAGGACCTCGCGTCCGGGCTCGAGCATGCCGCCCTGTGCCTGGGCGACGTGACCTCTCCGCCGCCCGTGCTCACCCGCATGCATTCGGAGTGCCTCACCGGCGACGCGTTCGGCAGCTGCCACTGCGACTGCGGCCCGCAGCTGCGCGGCGCGCTGCAGGCGATCGCCAAGGAAGGCCGCGGCATCGTGCTGTACCTGCGCCAGGAAGGCCGCGGCATCGGCCTGCTCAACAAGATCCGCGCCTACGCGCTGCAGGAGCAAGGCGCCGACACGCTGGACGCCAACCGCCTGCTGGGCCTGCCGGCCGATGCGCGCGACTACGGCATCGCCGCGGCGATGCTGCGCGAGCTGGGCGCCGGCGAGATCCGGTTGATGACCAACAACCCGACCAAGATCGACAGCCTGCAGGCGCACGGCATCGTCATCACCGAGCGCGTGCCGCTGCAGGTGGGACGCAATCGCAGGAACGGCGCCTACCTCGACACCAAGGCTCACCGCATGGGACACCTGTTCGACGTGCTGCGCGAGCCGAGCGACGAATGAGCCGTCGCGCGCGTCACGCGGGCGCGCTCGCATCGGCCGTCGTGCCGAATGACAGCGCGCGCTGGCGCACCTGATTGCGGCCGTCGTGCCTGGCGTCGTACAGCGCTTCAAGCAGGCGGAGCCTCGCTCGGAAGCCTGTCGGTGTCGCTCAGCGAGGGCACTGCCTGGCAGCCGCCGTCATTTCTCCGGCGCCTTGTCGGTCCGCGAACGCTCCGGCTTCAAGTCGTCGGCCAGGGGCGCGTGATTGAGCATGGCGACCAGCGCCACGCCGCCGACCGTGTTGCCCACCAGCGTCGGCAGCAGGAAGCCGCCGAAATATTGCGCCATGGTCGCCGCGCCGGTCAGGACGGCATAGGCAGATTCGACGGATCCGGCCACCACGTGCGGCAGGCTGCACAGCGCCACGACATAGGTCAGGAACAGGATCACGAAGAATCGCGCCGATCGGGCGCTGGGCAGCATCCAGGCCATCAACGCGATGAGCCAACCCGCCAGCACCGCCCGCAGCAACGTGAACACGAATGCGCCATCGAGCGCCGTCTTCGCCAGCGCGCCCAGCGCGGCCCCGACCGCGGGCGGGAACAGGCCGGGCCGCGACAGCAACAGCGCGAACAACGCGGTGCCCACGAGATTGGCCAGCAGCACCACGGCCCAGAAGCGCAGCACGGTCACCAGCGTCGCGCGATCGCGCCGCACCAGCAACGGCAGGAACGCCGTCAGGGTGCTCTCGGTGAACAGTTCCTGCCGCCCGAGGATGGTGATGACGAAGCCGACGGTGTAGCCCAGCGACGCGACGGCATGGCGCCACGACGTCTCGGGCAGCATGCTGCCCAGCATCGCCATGCACAGGAAGGAGAAGCCCATCGACATCCCGGCGGCGAGTCCCGACCACCAGACCGCGACGGGACGCTTGCGCAACTCCTGTTCGCCTTCTTCGCGAACGACCTCGTGGATCACGAGCGCTGCGGGCGCGGCGTGCTTCGCGGCCTGCTCGCGCTCGTCGCGGGCGAGGTGGGGCGAGTCGGCGCCGGCGTCGGACATCAGCGCCCGCCGACGGGAAGGCCGTTCGAATTCAGCTGCGTGTAGACCAGTTCGCTGAAGTGCCCGATGCGCAGCGCCTTGGCGTTGGCGTCGAGCTTGGCATCGGCGCGCACGATCGGGCAGTAGGCCGCGGTCAGGCCGTTGACGACCTGCACCGTCGTGAGCTTGGGCAGCGCCCTGCGCACCTGCGCGATCAGCGCGGGCGCGTCCTGCGCCAGCGTGTCGTCCGTGATCGCGGCCAGGCTCGCGTGCAGCGGCGCCTGCGGAGACGCCACGAGGTGGGCGAGCGCGTCGGGAGCGACGGCCGGACAGCCCGAGACGCGTTCGCCCGACATCAGCGTGTCGACCGTGGCACGCGCGGCGTGCACGTCCTCCGGCGAGGCGGTTGCCGGCGCGTTGTTGCCCCAGCTCTTGCGCACGTAGTTGGCCACGTCGGCGACGTCCGCGTCCGACATGCCGGCGCCGATCGCCAGCATCGGTGCATAGCCCTGGCGCGCGGGCAGTCCGCCGAGCGCGACCATGATGACGTTCTGCGGGCCCTTGGCCGCCACGGCCCCATTGCCCGCGAGCGCGGGCACGGCGCCCGGCCGACCCTCGCCCTTCAGCCCATGGCAGGACGCGCAGTAGCTCAGGTAGACCTGGCCGCCGTGGTTCGTGGAGGCGGCGTCCAGGTCATGCCCGTGCGCCGGACTCGGCTGCGGCGGCGTTGTCTTGAGGTACGCAGCGATCGCGCCGAGGTCGGCATCGTTCAGGCGCGACAGGCTGTGCACGGTCTCCGCCATCGGCCCGACGGCGATGCCTTTTCCGGGCGCGTTGCCCGTCTTGAGGAACTGGGCGAGTTCCTGCTGAGTCCACGAGCCGATGCCGTCGCGCACGTCGGACGTGATGTTCGGCGCGTACCAATGATCGATCATGCCGCCGCGCAGCGACTGGTCGAACTTCGACGAGCCCGCCAGCAACTGGCCGTTGTGGCACTCGCCGCAATGCGCCAGCCCGGTGACGAGGTACGCGCCGCGGTTGATCTCCGGCGACGCCTTCGGATCCGGCACGAAGGTGCCCGGCGTGAAGAACGCCGCGCGCCACGCGCCCAGCGCAGGCCGCACGTCGAAGGGGAATCGAAGGTGGCTCGGAGCGCGCGGCTTGTTGACCGGGGGCAGGGAGAACAGGTAGGCCTTGATGGCCAGGGCGTCCTCGCGCGTGACCTTGGTGTACCAGGGGAACGGCATGGCCGGATAGAGAAAAGAGCCGTCCTTCGCGCGACCTTCGTGCAGTGCGCGATAGAACTCGTCGTCCGTCCAGTTGCCGATTCCCGTGGTCTTGTCGGGGGTGATGTTGGGACTGATCAACGGTCCGAATGGCGTGTCCATCGCCAAGCCGCCGGCGAACGCCGCGCCGCCCTTCTCGGTGTGGCACGCGGCGCAGTCGCCGGCGGCGGCGAGGTATGCGCCGCGCGCGATCAGGTCGTTGGCAGGCGGAGTGGCCGCCTGTGACGTGGCGGCGATTGCGACCGCGACTGCGGCGGTGCAGCGTCTTGCGAGCGCGGTCGTTGGTTTGTTCATGCCCAAATTTTTCGCGAGGCCAGACACGCGCCGCGTCGGACTCGCGGACAAACGCTTGTAGGCCGGCGCCGCATCGAAGGTCGCCGCACGCGCGATCGTCACAGGGTTCGCGGGGAAGTCATGATCCGCGAAGCGGAGCAGCTCGGCGTGCGAGTTGCCGAGGGGCTGCCCGATCCCGGGGGACGCAGCTACCTGCCCGCCACCTGGGCAAGGCCCCGTCGGCCACGCTCGCGCAGCTCAGGGCGCGCGCCCCGATCCCGCAATCGACTTGGCGAGCGCATGCGCATCGGCATTGGGCAGCGCGATGTATCGCCCGTTCATGGCACTGGCCAATGCGCGAGCCTTCTCCTGCGCGCGCGGCGCCGTGTCGATGACCAGCGAGTTCGCACCGATGCTGGCCCACGCTCGTGCCGTCGCCAAGGCATCGGCGAACGCACGTTCGCGTCCGCCGCTGCCGTCCAGTGCCACGTTCGCACTGCCGTCCGTCAGCAAGATGAGCAGGGGCGTGCCGCCATCGCGAAGAATCGTGGCCGCCAGCGCGCGCGCCGCCACGAGCCCGCTCGCGAGCGGCGTGCCGCCGCCACCCGGCAGACCGGCAAGACTGCGGCGAGCGTGGACGAGCGACCGTGTCGGCGCCAGCAGCACCTGTGCCTCGGCGCCGCGGAACGCGATCACGGCCACCCTGTCGCGCCGGACGTAGCAATCGGCCAGCAGCAGTTCCACGGCGCCCTTGGTCTCGGCAAGCCGGTTCAGTGCCTGCGAACCCGAAGCATCCACCGCGAAGACCGTCGTGCTCTCGCGCCGCTCGCGAAAGCGACGCACATGGAAGTCGTCGCTTCGAACCAGGAAGCCGTCACGCCAGGAGGTCAGTTCGCGACGACGCATCGCCTGCCACGGCGCCGCTGCACGCAGCGTGGCCATCAGGTCGAGTCGTGCGCCGCCACGCAACGCGCCGCGTGCGGATCCGAGCGGCCTGCCGCGAACGGCGGAGCGCCGCGCAGCCCCGCTGCGGCCGGTGGCCGCGGCAGAGGTCTTGCTGACAGAGGTACCGGCCGCGATGGACGCCAGCAACGCCGCGGGCAGCGAAACGGCCGCGGCCTCCAGCACTTGTTCGCTCATGGCCTCGTCTTGGGTGGAATTGTCGCGTGGCTCGCTGGCATCCTCCGGGCGATTCGATGCGGCGGACTCGCTCGCGGGTGCCTCGGCGGGCTCCTGGGACGGATCTCGGGCGGGATCCTGGGCAGGCTCGGCTTCCGGGTCGGCGCGTTCCTGGCCGGGTTCCTCGTCGGAGGACTCGGGGTTGCGCGGCCACGCCCGCGCACGCGGTCCGAGCACCAGTCGTGCGGCCAAGGCCGCATCGGACGCGCCAACCTCGTGACGGCCATCGAGCGCTGCCACGATGCAGGCGACGCGACACGCGAGCGAAGGCGCGCGCAGCGAATCGATGCCCATGGCCTGCGCGGCTTCGCACAAGGCCGTCAGGATCGCGTCGCTCGCCGCGACTCGCGGCAGCAGTGCGCGCGCACGGTCGACCGGCTCGCGGTGCGTCGCCGACACCGGCGGCGCGTCGAGCCGCGGCCGCGACGGCGCGAGCCGCAGATCGATGCCGAGCCGCTCGGC
>CAIMXF010000340.1 GCA_903845345.1 uncultured beta proteobacterium | reverse complement strand
GCCGCGATCCAGGCCTCGGCGCGCCCGCCCGCCTGCACGAGGCCGGCCACCAGCCGCAGGGTGGCGAAGATCTCGGCGACGCTGCGCTGGTTGGTGATGAACACGTTGAGGCCGGCGCGGATCAGCTTGTCGGCGAGCGCGGCCTGCATGTCGGAGAAGCCGATCACGAGGTCGGGCTCGAGGGCGACGATCTTGTCGATCTTGCCGTCGAGGAAGGCCGAGACACGCGGCTTCTCGTCGCGCGCGCGGCGCGGCCGCACCGTGTAGCCGGAGATGCCGACGATGCGCCGCTCCTCGCCGAGCAGGTACAGCCACTCGGTGGTTTCCTCGGTGAGGCAGACGATGCGTTGCGGGCCGTTCATGCGCGCATTGTCGCCGTGCGGACGCCGCACCCTGCGCATCGCGCGACGGGCGGCACGGACGAGCACTCGCTATCCCGGGGGCCTGGCGCCAGACCCAGCGGGGACAATCGACGCTTCCGCCAGACGAAAGCCACGATGGGCCCCGACTCCCCCGCCATGCCGCCGGCCGCGCCTGCCCGAACGACGCATCCGTTCCTGTTCCTGGTGCTGTTCATGCCGTTCGGCGCGGTGCCGGGCTTCCTCACGGTGGCGCTGGCCTACGAGCTGAGCAGGAAGGGCATCAGCACCGGCGACATCGCGATCGTCGTCGGCACCAGCTACCTGTGCCTGATCTTCAAGTGGCTGTGGGCGCCGCTGGTCGACACGCTGTTCACCCGCAAGATCTGGTACGTGGGCTCCACGCTCGTCTGCGGTCTCGGACTGTGGCTCGCCGGACGTGCCGCGACGGGCGAGCACCCGTCGCTGACGCTGATCAGCGTCGCGCTGTCGCTCAGCAACTTCACGGCGACGCTGCTCGCGATGGCGGTCGAGAGCCTGATGGCGGCGACCGTGCCCGACGACAGGCGCGGGAGCGCGGGCGGCTGGTCGCAGGCCGGCAACCTCGGCGGCCAGGGCCTGGGCGGCGGCCTGGCCCTGTGGCTGATCACGGACATGGGCTTCAGCGATGCGCAGTCCGGCGCCGCCCTGGGCCTGATCTGCGCACTGTGCTGCCTGGCGCTGTTCTGGGTCGACGATTCGCGCCCGCTGCTCAAGGTCGACGGCCACGTCGAGGCCGCCGGGCACCGCGGCGTGATGGACAACCTGCGCGCGATCGGCAGCGACCTGTGGCAGCTGATGTGCTCGCGCATCGGCATCCTCGCGCTGATGATCTGCCTGCTGCCGATCGGCAGCGGCGCCGCGCAGAACCTGTGGTCGCCGATCGCGGGCGAATGGCACGCCTCGGCCAACGTCGTCGCCTTCGTCACCGGCGCGATGAGCGGCATCATCTCGGCGATCGGCTGCCTGATCGGCGGCTGGCTGTGCGATCGCATGGACCGCAAGGTCGCCTATTGCGCATTCGGCTTCCTGCTCGCCGTGACGGCCATCGGCATGGCGCTGTGCTCGCGCACGTCCGGCCAGTACATCTTCTGGACGTCGGCCTACGCCTTCGTCGTCGGCCTGAGCTACGCGGCCTATTGCGCCGTGGTGCTCGAGGCGATCGGCGACACGGCCGCCGCCACCAAGTTCAGCTTCCTGTCCGCGGTCGCGAACTTTCCCCTCATGCTGATGACCTTCGTCGACGGCGCCGCCAATACCCGATGGGGTACGAACGGGATGTTGTGGACGGACGCCTGGTGCGGGGTCGCGGGGATCATCGTGTTCGCGATCGTGGCGGGCGGCATCCGGCGCCGGGCGTCGGCGCCGACGCTCGCCGATGCCTGAGGCGATCTCAATCCGGGCGAGGTACTGTCGCAGAACGCACCGCGCCCGCGGCGAATTCGACCAGGCAGGGCCGTTGCCGCCCGACCGTCACGACGAGGTGGCCGTTCACGGTCGCCATCGTCGCCGACGCAATCGCGTGGGCGCGACGCTCGGCCTCCTGCTGCGGCATGCCCGGCACGAACCCGGCGCAGGCCGCCAGCGCGTCCGCGTTGCGCCGCTCGAACGCGCGTTCGTCGCCGTACAGACTCGCGCCCCAGGCGCATCCGAGCACGGCGCACAACACTGCGGCGACGCGAAGGACGGTCTTCGTGGCGGCGGCCATCGTTCGATCCTGCAATGGGGAGGACGCGCGCCGTGGCCGGGCTACCACTCGACCGCTGGCAGCAAGGTGCCCGCGCAATCCCCGAACCCGATCCGCCGCGCGCCCTCGGCCTGGCAGAAGCCGCGCAGGATCACGCAGTCGCCGTCCTGCAGGAACGTGCGCACCTGCCCGTTGCCGAATTCGAACGGCACCTTGCCGCCCTGGCTCAGTTCCAGCAGCGAGCCGCCCTGGTTCGGCGCCGGGCCGCTCTGCGTGCCGCTGCCCATCAGGTCGCCGGGCTGCAGGTTGCAGCCGTTGCTCGCGTGGTGGGCGAGCAGTTGCGCGGGCGTCCAGTAGGCGTCGGCGAACGAGCTGGCGGAGACGCGCGCCGCCGACTCGCCGCGCGCGCGCATCTCGGCGGTCTGGATCCACACCTCGAGGCTGATCGCGATCGCGCCGCGCTCGCGGTTGGTGGCTGAGTCGAGATACGGCAGCGGCTGCGGGTCGGCCGCGTCGCGCGCGAACGGCGCGCGGAACGGGGCGAGCGCCTCCATCGTGACGATCCAGGGCGAGATCGTCGTCGCGAAGTTCTTGGCCAGGAACGGTCCCAGCGGCTGGTACTCCCAGGCCTGCACGTCGCGCGCCGACCAGTCGTTGAGCAGCGTGGCGCCGAACAGCGAGGCCTCGGCCTGCGCCATGTCCAGCGGCGTGCCGGGT
>CAIMXF010000339.1 GCA_903845345.1 uncultured beta proteobacterium | reverse complement strand
GCCGTCGGGCTCGAATTCCACCGTCGTGGTCACGCCCTTGTACTTCGTCTTGGCGACGAAGGGCAGGTAGACCTTGGGATCGACGGAGTTGGCGCGCTTCATCGCGTCGACCAGCACCATCACCGCGTCGTAGGTGTACGGCGAGTAGACCTGGAAGTCTCCGGGGAACTCGGCGTCGTAGCGCTTCTTCCATTCCGTGCCGCCGGGCATCTTGGCGATGGAGACGCCGCCCTGCGCGCACACCACGTTGCCCAGCGTCTTGGCGCCGGACGCGAGTTCCGTCAGCTTCTCGGTGCAGATGCCGTCGCCGCCGAAGAACTTGACGTTGGCCATGCCCAGCGTTTCCATCTGGCGCAGCATCGGGCCGGCTTGCGGATCCATGCCGCCGTAGAACACGCCGTCGGGGTTCTTCGACTTGATGGCCGTCAGGATCGACATGAAGTCGGTGGCCTTGTCGTTCGTGTACTGCTCGCTGACGATCTCGATGCCACGCGCAGCGGCGGCCTTCTTGAACACTTCGGCGACGCCCTGGCCGTAGGCCGTGCGGTCGTCGATGACGGCAATGCGCTTGAGCTTGAGCGCGTCGGCGGCATACAGCGCCAGGCCCGAGCCCAGCGCGTTGTCGTTGGCGAGCAGGCGGAACGCCGTCTTGAAGCCTTGCTGCGTGTAGGCCGGGTTGGTGGCCGACGGGCTGATCTGCGGCAGGCCGCAGGCGTTGTAGATCTTGGAGGCCGGGATCGTGGTGCCCGAGTTCAGGTGGCCGACGATGCCGTTGACCTTCTGGTCGCACAGCTTCGTGGCGGCCGCGGTGCCTTGCTTCGGATCGGCCGCGTCGTCTTCGGCGTCGAGCTCGAACTTCACCTTCTTGCCACCGATCGTGACGCCCTGCTTGTTCAGGTCCTCGATGGCCATGCGAGCGCCATTCTGCTCGTCCTTGCCGTAGTGCGCCTGGGGACCAGACACAGGACCGACCTGACCGATACGGACGGTGATGTCTTGGGCTTGGGCTGCGCCGCACAGCGCGACGGCTGCGGCGACGATCAGGTTCAGTTTCACTTGCATGTACAGACCTCCGGTTGGGGGAACGTTGAGTGTGACGAATGGATGACCTCAACGGCCGAGAAGATACTCCAAAAAGAGCCCACACCCCTATCGGGATCAACCACATTTCACCGAATGAACAACGGTGGATCGGGCCGCCGGCCGAGTATCCGCACGATGGCTCCTCCAGGCGTGGCGCAACGCGCGGCCGTGCCGTCGAGTCGACAGACCGTTCGCGTGCAAGCCGCCCGGAAACGCGTCCGGCGCCGACGCTTGCGGTGCACGGCAGGCGGCGACGAGGCAAAAAAAGAGCGGCCCGCAGGCCGCTCCTTCATCGCGCGCGCAGCGGGGAGCTCAGGCGAAATTGGCCTCGGCGAAGTCCCAGTTGGCGAGCGAGGTCAGGTAGGTCTCGACGAACTTCGGACGCAGGTTGCGGTGGTCGATGTAGTACGCGTGCTCCCACACGTCGACCGTGAACAGCGCCTTGTCGGCGGTGGTCAGCGGCGTGCCGGCGGCGCCCATGTTGACGATGTCGACGCTGCCGTCGGCCTTCTTCACGAGCCAGGTCCAGCCGGAGCCGAAGTTGCCGACGGCCGACTTCTGGAAGGCTTCCTTGAACGCGGCGAACGAGCCCCACTTCGCGTTGATCGCCTCGGCCAGCGCGCCCTTGGGCTCGCCACCGCCGGCGGGCTTCATGCAGTTCCAGAAGAACGTGTGGTTCCAGATCTGCGCGGCGTTGTTGTAGATCGGGCCCGAGGCCTTCTTGATGATCTCTTCCAGCGACAGCGATTCGAACTCCGTGCCCTTCTGCAGATTGTTCAGCGCGGTCACGTACGCGTTGTGATGCTTGTCGTGGTGGTACTCGAGCGTTTCGCGGCTCATGTGCGGAGCGAGGGCGTCATGCGCGTACGGCAGCGGCGGCAGCGTGTGTTCCATGGGGTTTGTCCTTTCTGGCTTGTTTGAATTCGAGCGGCGCACGACCGACCTGTCGGCCCGCGCTCACGACTGATTGTAGGCAGCAGATCCGGGGCAAGCGACGATCCGGGGCTATATCCCGGATTCGTCCTGCTGGCTTGTCCGCGTCGCGGATTGCCCCCCGTGCCGCACCTGCTCCACCCGCAGGTCGGCGCGGCCGTCGTGCAGCACCGCGACGACGTCCTGCCCGGCCTGCAGCGCCGCGACCGACACCAGCGCGCGGCCATCCTGCGACTCGAGCAGCGTATAGCCGCGCTCGAGCACGCGCTGCGGATCGAGGTTGGCCAAGGCCTGTTCGTGGCGGCGCAAGGTGTCGGCATGGCGTCCCAGCGTGCGCTCGGCGGCGCGCACGAAGCGTGCACCCAGCGACTGATGGCGCTCGCGCCGCGCGTTGAGCACGCGTTCGCCGGCGCGCGCGAGCTGCACGCCCAGGGCCTCCTGCGCGCGCGCGAGCGCCTGCCAGCGCGCGCGCAGCGCGGCGGCGTGACGCGCCTCCAGGCGCTGCACGCGCTGGCGCCAG
>CAIMXF010000338.1 GCA_903845345.1 uncultured beta proteobacterium | reverse complement strand
CGCTCGTCGATCGCGCTGGCGCGTCCCGGCCAGGACGGCGGCGTGCTCGATCTCGACGGCCACTTCGGACTCAACCCCAACCTCGCGCCGCTGATGCCGCTGTGGCAGGCCGGCAAGCTCGCGTTCGTGCAGGCCTCGGGCTCGCCCGACCCGACGCGCTCGCACTTCGACGCGCAGGACTACATGGAGTCCGGCACGCCCGGCCGCAAGGGCACGCCCGACGGCTGGCTCAACCGGCTGCTCGGCGCGGAACCGGCGGCGATGGTGCCGCCGGGCGCCGGCGCGCACGCGGGCGTCACGCGCGGCATCAGCGTGGGCGCCACGCTGCCGCGCATCTGGGCCGGTCCGAACCCCGTGGCCAACATCGCCAACGGTTCGCGCGCCACCCGGCCCACGCTGCTCGACCGGCCGCAGGTGAGCCAGGCGTTCGACGCGCTGTATTCGGGCGACGATGCGATGTCCAGGGCGTATCGCGAGTCGCAGCAGTCGCGTGCCGAAGTCAACGAGGCGATGACGCCGGCGGCGATGGATCACGAGCAGATGGCGGCCAACAACGGCGCGCCGCTGCCCAACGGTTTTCCCGACGACGCTGCCCGCCTCGCGCAGCTGATGCGGCGCGACCCGAACGTGCAGATCGCGTTCCTCGCGCTGGGCGGCTGGGACACCCACGTCAACCAGGGCGGCGCCAAGGGCCAGCTCGCCAACCGCCTGCAGCCGCTGGGCCAGGGCCTGGCCGAGCTCGCGACGCGCCTCGGGCCGACCTTCGCCGACACCACCGTTCTCGTGATCTCCGAGTTCGGCCGTACCGTGCGCCAGAACGGCACCGGCGGCACCGATCACGGCCACGGCAACGTGATGTGGGCGCTCGGCGGCAACGTCGCCGGCGGCAAGGTCTACGGCCGCTGGCCCGGCATCGACTCGTCGTCGCTCAACGAAGGCCGCGACCTCGCGGTCACTACCGACTTCCGCCAGGTGCTGGCGGGCGTGTGCGCGCACAACCTGGGGTTGTCCGACAACAAGCTCGCCGCCGTCTTCCCCGGCTTCGACGCGACGCCGCTGAATCTCGCGCGCGCCTGAGTGCCGTCGCACGCGGGCGACGCCCAGGCCGTCCAGCCTGAAGCACCAGGTGCTCAACCCGACAGCGCGATCGGCGAATTCCGCCTCGCCTGAGCTCGACGCCTCGCGGCGGCGGGGGATTTGCATCCGCGTCCACAATCGCGGCTCCATCCCCCTCACCCCGAGACGCGCCATGATCCTCGAACACGCCGATTTCACGATCCCCGCCGGCAAGAACGCCGAATTCGAGGAGGCGATCCAGCGCGGCATCGCCACCGTCATCTCGCAGGCGAGGGGCTTCGTCGACGCCAAGGTCCACAAGGGCATCGAGTCGCCCGAGCGCTACCTGCTCACGATCCACTGGCAGACGCTGGAGAACCACACGGTCGACTTCCGCGGCGGCCCGCTGTTCCCGCAATGGCGAGCGATCGTCGGCGAATACTTCGCGAAGCCCCCGGTGGTGGAGCATTTCGACCTGGTGGTCGAACACGGCGCAGGCGCGAGCGCACTGTAGGACAACGCCGCTTCATGGGCGCGCCGCCACATTCCTTCACAATCGCGAGAGCTCATCCATGTACCGTTTGTGGCGCCGGACAAGTCGTCCGTGTCCATGAGGAGAGACCATGAAAAACCTGAAGCACAGACTCGCCATCGTCGCGGCCGCCCTGATCGCCGGCGGCGCCGGCACGGCCTTCGCGCAAGAACACGACGAGCACGGCGGCGCCGCGCCGCACGCGGAAGCACACCCGGCACCGCACGTGGAGGCCCATCCGGCGCCGCACGCGAACCTGGGCGCCCACCCGCCGGAGCCGCATCCGGGCCCGAGCGGCTACCAGCGCCCCGCCGCGCCGCAAGGCTGGGACGCGCGTCCGAAGACCTTCGACCGCGCCGCCTACCAGCACAACTTCCAGGCCGCGCGCGCCTACAAGGTCGGGCCGTACCCGCGTCCGGCCGGCTGGGTGAACCGCCACTGGGGCTACGGCGACCATCTGCCGCGCGGCTATTTCGCGTCGCAGTATCTGCTCGCCGACTACTGGCTGTTCGGCCTCGAGGTGCCGCCCGTCGGCTTCGAATGGGTGCGCGTCGGCGCCGATGCGCTGCTGATCGACACGTCCAACGGCGAAGTGCTGCAGGCCGAGTACGGCGTCTTCGGCTGAGGCCGAAGCGACCGGGCGGCCGCGCACGCGAGCGCGGCATGGCGGTGCGCGGCGCGGGCACAAGCTGCGCCGTCATGGGCCCGTCCATTCTCGGCTTCGCGTTGGCGGTCTGCTGGGTGGCTTCCTGCTGACCTCGGGCGTGTCGGCCTGGCTCGTCGGATTGCATGGCCAGCTGACGCCGCAGCCTCACTGCATGCCGCGCGCGCTGTTCTCCGTGAGCACCGCGCTCGAAGCCACGACCTCGCCGTCGTCCGCCT
>CAIMXF010000337.1 GCA_903845345.1 uncultured beta proteobacterium | reverse complement strand
CGACAGCGTGAACGCGAGCTGCGAGATCGGGTTCGCGCCGGCCTCGGCGATGTGATACCCGCTGATCGACACCGAATAGAAGTTGCGCACGTTGTGGTGCACGAAGTACTCGGCGACGTCGCCCATCACCTTCAGCGAGAACTCGGTCGAGAAGATGCAGGTGTTCTGGCCCTGGTCTTCCTTCAGGATGTCGGCCTGCACGGTGCCGCGCACGTTGGCGAGCACCCAGTCCCTGATCTTGGCGGCCTCGCCGGCGGTCGGCTCGCGGCCGTTGTCGGCCTTGAACTTGTCGAGGTTCTGGTCGATGGCCGTGTTCATGAACATCGCCAGGATGGTCGGCGCCGGGCCGTTGATCGTCATCGACACCGACGTCGTCGGGCTGCACAGGTCGAAGCCCGAGTACAGCACCTTCATGTCCTCGAGCGTCGCGATCGACACGCCGGAGTTGCCGACCTTGCCGTAGATGTCCGGCCGCGGCGCGGGATCGGCGCCGTACAGCGTGACCGAGTCGAACGCCGTCGACAGCCGCTTGGCCGGCATGCCTTCGGAGACGAGCTTGAAGCGCCGGTTGGTGCGGAACGCGTCGCCTTCGCCGGCGAACATGCGCGTCGGGTCCTCGCCCTCGCGCTTGAACGCGAACACGCCGGCCGTGTACGGATAGCTGCCCGGCACGTTGTCCAGCATCAGCCATTTCAGGATCTCGCCGTGGTCCTCGAACTGCGGCAGCACGACCTTGCGGATCTTGGTGCCCGACAGCGTGGTGTGGACGAGGCTGGTGCGGATCTCCTTGTCGCGGATCTTGACCACGTACTCGTCGCCAGCGTAGGCCTTCTGCATGTCGGGCCACATCGCCAGCAGCTTCTTCGCGTCGGGGTTCAGGCGGCCTTCGCGCTGTTCGGCGAGATCGATGACCGCGGCGTGCGCGTTGACCTTGTCGGCGTTCGCCTCCTTGAGCATGCGCGCGGCGCCGCGCAACTGCTGCACCTCGCGCGCGAGCGCGGCCTGCGCGCGCGCGAGCTTCTTGTAGCCGCGCACGGTGTCGGCGATCTCGGCCAGGTAGCGCGTGCGCGCGGCCGGCACGATGGGCACCTGGTGCGTGCTGAATCGCGTGTGGACGGCCGGCAGCGTGCCTTCGTCGAGCGGCAGGCCCAGTTCGGCCAGGCGCGGCTTCAGCGCCTGGTACAGCGCGGTGACGCCGTCGTCGTTGAAGCGGCTGGCCATCGTGCCGAAGACGGGCATCCTGTCGGGCATCACGGTGAACGCCTCGCGGTTGCGCTGGACCTGCTTGGCCACGTCGCGCAGCGCGTCGGGCGCGCCCTTGCGGTCGAACTTGTTGATGGCGACGAACTCGGCGAAGTCGAGCATGTCGATCTTCTCGAGCTGGCTGGCGGCGCCGAACTCGGGCGTCATCACGTACAGCGGCACGTCGACCAGCGGCACGATGGCGGCGTCGCCCTGGCCGATGCCCGAGGTCTCGACGACGATGAGGTCGAAGCCGGCGGCCTTGCAGGCCAGCAGCACGTCGGGCAGGGCCTGGCTGATCTCGCTGCCGAAGTCGCGCGTGGCGAGGCTGCGCATGAAGACGCGCGGGCCGGCCTGCCACGGCGAGATCGCGTTCATCCGGATGCGGTCGCCGAGCAGCGCGCCGCCGCTTTTGCGCTTGGAGGGATCGATCGCCAGAATGGCGATCTTGAACCGCTCGCT
>CAIMXF010000336.1 GCA_903845345.1 uncultured beta proteobacterium | reverse complement strand
TCGGAGCGCGCGCCGATGAAGCAGTTGTCCTCGATGATGGTCGGGTTGGCCTGCAGCGGCTCCAGCACGCCGCCGATGCCCACGCCGCCCGACAGGTGGACGTTCTTGCCGATCTGCGCGCACGAGCCCACGGTGGCCCAGGTGTCGACCATCGTGCCTTCGTCGACGTAGGCGCCGATGTTGACGTACGACGGCATCAGCACCGCGTTGCGGCCGATGTAGCTGCCGTGGCGGGCGACCGCCGGCGGCACGATGCGCACGCCGGTGGCGCGCAGCTGGGCCTCGTCGAGGTTGGCGAACTTGGGCTCGACCTTGTCGAAGAACTGCAGGCCGCCCGCATGCATCGGGCGGTTGTCGTTCAGGCGGAACGACAGCAGCACGGCCTTCTTGATCCACTGGTGCACCGTCCACTCGCCGACCGCGACGCGTTCGGCGACGCGCAGCTTGCCGACGTTCAGGTCCTCGATGACAGCCGTCACGGCGGCACGCACGTCGGCCGGCGCGTTGGACGGCGAGAAGGTGGCGCGGTCTTCCCACGCGGCGTCGATGATGGATTGCAGGCTGGCGGTCATTGGAGGTCGTCGATGTAGGCAAGGATGCGTTCGGCGGCCGCGACGCACTCGTCGGCGTCGGCCACCAGCGCCAGGCGGATCCGGCCGGCGCCGGGGTTGACGCCGCGCGACGGGCGGGCGAGCAGGCTGCCGGGCAATACGGTCACATTGTATTGAGCCAGCAGGCCCAGCGCGAACGCGACGTCGTCGCCGCCGCACAAATGAGACGGAATGCCGGCCCAGAGGTAGAAACCGGCGTCCGGCAGGCGCACGTCCAGCCTGGCCGCGAGCATCGGCGTGACCTGGGCGAACTTGCGGCGGTAGATCGCGCGGTTCTCGCGCACGTGCGCCTCGTCGCGCCACGCCGCCTCGCTGGCCGCCTGCACCACCGGGCTCATCGCGCTGCCGTGGTACGTGCGGTAGCGCAGGAAGGCCTTGACCAGCGCGGCGTCGCCCGCCACGAAGCCCGAGCGCAGGCCGGGCACGTTCGAGCGCTTGGACAGCGACGTGAAGACGAGCAGGTTGCGGAAGTCGCTCCGGCCCAGCTGGCGCGCGGCGTCGAGCGCGCCCAGCGGGGCCTGGCCTTCGGGCGCGAAGTAGATCTCGGCGTAGCACTCGTCGCTGGCGATCGCGAAGCCGTGGCGGTCGCTCAGCTCGAACAGCGTGCGCCATTCCTCCAGCGGCATCACGGCGCCGGTCGGGTTGCCCGGCGAGCACACGAACATCAGCTGCGTGCGGGCCCAGGTGGCGTCGTCGACGGCGCGCCAGTCGGCGGCGAAGTTGCGCGCCGGGTCGCTGTTGGCGAACGCCGTCTCGGCCCCGGCCAGCAGCGCTGCGCCTTCGTAGATCTGGTAGAACGGGTTCGGGCACAGGACGATGGGAGCCTGCGCGCCGGGCCTGCCGCGCCACGTCGGATCGACCACCGTCTGCGCGAACGCGAACAAGGCCTCGCGCGAGCCGTTGACCGGCAGCAGCTGGGTGGCCGGATCCAGCGCGACGCCGTAGCGCGCCTGCGCCCAGTCGGCCATCGCGCGGCGCAGTCCCGCGTCGCCCAGCGTGGTGGGGTAGGTCGCCAGGCCGCCGAGGTGGCCGGTGATCGCATCCTTGATGAGCTGCGGCGTCGGATGCCGTGGCTCGCCCAGTCCCAGGCTGATCGGGCGGTGGGCGGGAGACGGCACGATGTCCCTGGCGAGGACGCGCCAGCGTTCGAACGGATAGGGGTGGAGCGTGCCGAGCAGCGGGTTCATGGCCCGATTATCGAGGCTGGAGACGACGCGTGGCTTGGGCGCTCGGCAGGGCAGCCTTCGTCGCGCCGTCGCCGGGTCGCGGCCTCGCGGTCGAGCGGGCAGGCCGCAGTCGGCCTCGATCCGGCGCGAGCGCGGGTCAAGGCGATTTCAGGTCGGCGACACGGTCCAGGACACGCGGCGGCTTCCCAGGCAAAATGCGAGGCTGCCTTCATGCTGCCCGCAAGCGGCGCCGTCGCCCATGACCCACCCGCTCTCCGTTGCGATCCGCGTCGGGATCTTCGTGATCCTGATGGCATCGGCCCTGTTCGTCCACCTGCGCGGACGCGCCCGCTTCGGCCTGATGAAGGCCTTCACCGACTACACCGTGCTGCTGGCGCCCCACAACGCGCTGATGGTGCTGTTCTCGCGCGTCAAGGCGACGCCCTACGCGCCCGTGGCCGCGTTCCCCGACCTCGCGCCGCTGCAGGCGCACTGGGAGGAGATCCGGGCCGAGGCGCTGAGCCTCAACGAGGCCGGCCGCATCAGCGTGGCCACCGGCTACAACGACATGGGCTTCAACTCGTTCTTCCGCTCGGGCTGGAAGCGCTTCTACCTGAAGTGGTACGGCGAGGACCTGGCCTCCGCGCGCGCGTCGTGCCCCCGCACGGTGGAGCTGCTCAGCAAGATCCCGTCGGTCAAGGGCGCGATGTTCGCGTCGCTGCCGCCCGAGGGCAAGCTGGTGCGCCATCGCGACCCGTACGCCGGCTCGCTGCGCTACCACCTGGGCCTGTTCACGCCGAACTCGCCCGACTGCTACATCGAGGTCGACGGCCAGCGCTACTTCTGGAAGGACGGCGAGGCCGTCATGTTCGACGAGACCTTCATCCACCACGCCGCCAACACCACCGACCAGCAGCGCGTGATCCTCTTCTGCGACGTCGAGCGCCCGCTGCGCGGCCGCGCGCTGGCCGCGGTCAACCGCTGGTTCGCCAACAACATCATGGCCGCGTCGGCCTCGCCCAACGAGGCGGGCGAGCGCGTGGGCGGCATCAACCGGTTCTTCGCCGTCGCCTACCAGGCGCGGCTGCAGGCCAAGAAGCTCAAGGCCAGCCATCGGCGCGTGTACTACGTGTCGAAGTGGGTCGCGATCCTGGGCGGGCTGTACCTGATCTTCTTCAGCTGGATCTGACGCGCAGCGCCCGCGGCCGCGGTGTCCGCCACGCGTCTCAACCGCGTGCCGCGCTCACCAGTTGCTTCAACGCATTGGCGAGATTCATCGGCCGCACCGGCTTGTCCAGCGTGGAGAAGTTCCACTGCGCCGACAGCTCCAGCAGGCTCCGCTCCATCTCGGAGTCGGCCATCAGTGCGCCGGTGACCACCAGGATCGGCACGTGCGGCCGGTGGTGGCGGATCTCCTCGACGAGGTCGGCGGCGGTGCCTTCGGCCAGCAGCCAGTCGAGCACGTAGGCGTCGAAACGCCGATGGGGCGCGGCCATCCGCAGCGACGCGGTGTCGGGATAGGACGACGCCACGATGCCCAGCGGGCGGAACGCCTCGACCAGCGCGTCGGCGGCGCGGGTGTCGTCCTCCAGCAGCGCCACCTGCAGGTGCGGATGGCTGCGGATGGTGAGCGCCTCGATGGCGTGGCGCTTCGCGCCGAAGGGCTCGTCGCCGTTGACGTGGACCTCCCACGCGCTGCCGTTGCGGATCGCCACCAGGTCGCTGCTCTCGCCGGCCGCCAGCTCCGCGCCCGGCACCAGCAGCCCGGTGGGCGGCAGGTGCGCCACGCGGATCACCGCGGCCACCGGCTCGGGGCCGGGGTGGGGCGCGTAGCGCGCGAGATCGTCGCGCGGCAGCAGGAAATCGTCGGGCGCCCCGAAATGATGGGCGACGGCCCGCAGATCGGTGTGGCTCCACGACACGTCGCCCTTCAGGCGCCGGTACGACTGGGAGCGGTCGACGTTGATGATGCGCGCGATCTCGGACGCGTGGTTGTGCTCCTTGACGCCGTGCGACACCAGGAAACGCCTGACATTGACGCTGACGGCGGGCTCCGCGGGGCTGTCGGCTTCCAGGGGCGGGCGGGTTTGCGGGGTGTCGTCCATGGGCTCCGTGTCGCCAAGCTAGGGGGAGCGACGAGTCTAGCTCGAATCACAGCAAAATGCCCACAAATATCGGATTGATGGGGTGAAAATTGTGTGTCACAGTGCCTTCAAGCCAACAATCTGACCATCGATCAATGAATGTTGTGGTAAAGCACAACAGATGGCCGACGGCGAGTCCAATTGCTCGAAAGCAAGACACTGAGAGGGTAGACACATGACACACACAGGGGTTGCCAAGGGGCCGAGCGACCAGAAGACGCTCAACGAGGAGATCATCGAAGGCCTGGTGGAGGTGGCGCGGCGAAATCCGCAGCACGCCGTCGAGTTGTTCGGCGTGACGCTGGGCGTGGCGATGCGGCTGGCCGCGCTGCCCGACGCCCAGCTCGACGACCTGGCCACCACGCCCGTGGCGCTGTGGCGTCCGGCGCTCACCGAGCGCCTGGTGCGCCGCCTGCCCGAGCGCCGGCCCATGCTCACGCCCGACCACGAGGTCTACCGGCCACTGGTCAAGCGCATCAACCGGCTGGCGCTGGCCACGTTCGTGCGCTACGCCGACGACCCCGCCAGCGCCGCGCTGGTGTGCGACATCACCGACCGCGACGTGATTCGCGCGCTGCAGGAGCTGCCGGCGTTCGCGTTCCTCGAGTGGGGCGGCAACCCCGGCACGCTGCTGGCGGTGCCGCGGCTCAGCGATGCGTTGATCGACCGCCTGCTGCGCACCGACGACGACGGCGTCGAGCCCGGCCTGCGCGGCCTGCTGGCGCTCACGCAGTGCTGCGAGCAGGAGTTCGCGCTGATCCGCCACGCGGTGCAGCAGGAAAGCGCGGCCTACCGCGTCGCCGAACGCACGCCGGTCAGCAAGCGCTCGGGCCGGCCGCCGTCCACATTCCTGATGCCGGGCACGTCCAGCCTGATCCTGGCCATGCTGCGCCACCACATGCGACCCACCGAGGTGGAAGATCGAATGCTGGCGACCAGCGACGTGCGCGCCGCGCAGCTGCGTGGCATCGCCGAGAGGTTCCATCCCAAGCCCAAGCGCGACAAGGGCGCCCCGCGCGACCGCACGCGCGACCACCGCGACCTGTGGGGCAGCGCGCATCGCCGCCTCAGCGCCACCGCCATCTTCTGCCTGCAGCGCCGGCTGGTCGACGCGGGCGTCGAGGCCTTCGAGGCAATGGTGTGGGCCTACGACTACTACGCCTGCACCTACGATCCCGACTGCGGCGTGACGCTCAGCCGCATGCTCAAGGACGTGTTCACGCCCATGCGCGAGGGCACCGACACCCACCTGGGCCACTGCGCCAAGTGCGGCGTGGTGCACCTGGCGCACGAGGAGAAGACCGGCATCATCGAGTGCCCGGTGTGCGTGCTCGCGCGCGCCGGCAAGTTCGGCCAGCGGCGTTCGCGCGTCGACAGGGCCGAAACGCCGGCGCTGCACGACTACCGCGGCTGGCCGCAGGCGGCGGGGTGGTCGGTCTCCGGAATCGGCAGTTCGCGCGGGTAGTCTTCGTCGTGGCGCCGACGTCAGAACAGGCTGGCCTGCGGCTCGTCTCCGCCGGCGCGCGACAGCGGGGTGTTCGGCGTCCGGCCCGAAAATGTGAGGCCGAAGCGGGCGGCCGCGCCGAGCAAGCTTTGGCCGAGGGCGTCGGCGGCGGCGCCGATTCCCCTCATGCGCCTGACGAAGAGGGGGTCGTCGTCGCGGCCTTCGTGCAGCCACCGACTGCCTGCGCCAGCAGGCGCTTCAGCTCGACGCCGTCGTGCGACGCTTCCCGCAGTCGCAAGCGTGATCGCAGCGGCGCGCTCGCCATCACTGCGGCCAGACCATGTCGACCAACCTGTCGACGTCCGGCTTCGGCGTCATGCCCTGGGTCGCGTCCTTCCACGCCTGCGGCGCGGGCGCGTAGGCCGTGGGCGGCTTGTCGCTCCACACGCTCACGCGCAGCGCGAACACGATCTGTCCCGACGTCACGGGCATCGTCGGCGTGGTCTCGACGGTGTGCCTCAGCGCGGCCATCGTCGCGTCGGCGAGCGCGGGCTTGAAGTCGAACCAGGTGTGCGTCCGGTTGCCGGGCCGCACGGCCACGACGATGAATCCCGCCGACGGGATCTGCGCCGGATGGGCCCGCATCGTCTCGATCTCGGCCTCGCCGAGCGTCTTCAGGTACGCCGCCATCGCGTCGGCGCCGCCGGTGACCCGCTGCGCGATGATCTCGCCCTTCTGCAGCAGCACGACGTCGTGCTGCACCAGCGGCTGGACGGCCTGCGCCGTCGAGGCGCAGAGCGCGACGGCCGCGGCCAGGAACAAGGTCGCGAAATGGTGTCGAGCAGGGCGATGGATCGTCATGGACCGATTTTCACATCCCGCCCGGCGCGGCGCACACCGCATCGGTTCCAATACGCGCATGAAATCCGGCAACCCCGATGGCGGCCTCGTCTACTCGACCGAGGCCGGCCGCATGTGCCCCGACTGCCGCTTGCCCGTCGCGCGGTGCGCCTGCAGGAAGGCGGTCGCGCCGCCCACGGATGGCGTCGTGCGCCTGTTCTTCGAGACCAAGGGCCGCGGCGGCAAGGGCGTGACGGTAGTGCGCGGGCTGGGCCTGGCCGAGCCCGAGCTGGCGGCGCTCGGCAAGAAGTTGAAGGCCGCGTGCGGCGTCGGCGGCACGGCCAAGGACGGCGTCGTCGAACTGCAGGGCGACCACCGCGACCGCGTGACGGCGCTGCTGCAGGCGCAGGGCTTCAGGCACGTCAAGAAGGCTGGCGGCTGAGCCGCGCGCGGCGCGTGTCGCGCCCGAGGGCCAGCGACGTTCGACCTCAATCCTCGACGTCGCCGAGGCCCGCATCCGCCGTCAGCTCGCGCAGCTGGATCATGTTGCCCTCGGGATCGCAGCCGTCGCACACGCGCATGCCCTGGAAGCTCCATTCCTTGGCCGGCGGATTCAGTTCGCCGCCCGCGGCCTTCGCGGCTTCACGTGCCTCGGCCAGGCTGGGCACCGCGAAGCTCAGCTTGAGCGCCGTGTTCTCGCGCCGCTCGGGCGGCGACGTGATGACGATGCGCGCCGCGATGGCCGCGGGGATCGCGACCACCACCAGCTCGTGCGTCTCGGACTCGAGCACGACGTGGTCGGCGACCTCGTGCACGATCTCCAGGTCGGCGACGGCCGCGTAGAACTGCGCGACGCGCCGGAGGTCCTTGGCGTACACGATGGCGCCGGCGGTGAAGGGATTGGCCACGGGTCGGCTCCTTGAAACGAGTGACCGCAGTATGCCAAGCGGCCATGGCGGGTGCCCGGGTGCGGCGCGCGTCGCACGCGTGCGATCGTCGTTCCCGCCGGTGCGGCGCCGCGCGCGGCCCAGGCATGGGGCCTTGTCGGCGGCGCGCCGGGGCTTCGCAAACGTCGCAATATTCGTCGAGATGTTTGCAAATATTCGCTGTGCTCAAGCCCGCCGAATCAATACTTGACTGCGAAGATTGCAAATATGATGTCGCCCACACAGGCGGGTGCATCGGAGACAGGCGCCCGCTCATCGTTGACCCCTCGCCGACCGGCCGCGCCGGTGCGTCGAGATCGAACCGCATCAGGAAAACATCGCATGGCCGACACCCAGACCGCCCCGACCTTCAAGCCCAAGAAATCCGTCGCCCTGTCCGGCGTGACCGCCGGCAACACCGCCCTGTGCACGGTGGGCCGCACGGGCAACGACCTGCATTACCGCGGCTACGACATCCTCGAGCTGGCCGAGGCCGCCGAGTTCGAGGAGATCGCCCACCTGCTGGTGCACGGCAAGCTGCCCAACGCCGCCGAGCTGCGCGCGTACAAGGACAAGCTGAAGTCGCTGCGCGGCCTGCCCGCCGCCGTCAAGGCCGCGCTGGAACAGTTGCCGGCCTCCGCGCATCCGATGGACGTCATGCGCACGGGCGTGTCGGTGCTCGGCTGCGTGCTGCCCGAGAAGGACGACCACAACACGCCCGGCGCGCGCGACATCGCCGACCGCCTGATGGC
>CAIMXF010000335.1 GCA_903845345.1 uncultured beta proteobacterium | reverse complement strand
TCGGCCACCGTCATGTGCGGGTACAGCGCGTAGCTCTGGAACACCATCGCCACGCCGCGCTCGGCCGGCGGCGTGTCGGTGACGTCGACGCCGCCGATCAGCAAGCGGCCCGCGCTCATCTCCTCGAGCCCGGCGATCATGCGCAGCGTCGTCGACTTGCCGCAGCCCGACGGCCCGACCAGCACCATGAACTCGCCCGCGGCGACGGTCAGGTCGATGCCGTCGACGGCGGTCACGCCGCTGCCGTAGGTGCGGCGCAGGCCTTGAAGTTGAAGCTCGGCCATCTAGCGTCCCGCCTTGTGCCGGGCGATGAAGTCGCGGTACCAGTGCGCGCTGGCCTTGGGCGTGCGCGCCTGCGTGTCGTAGTCGACGCGGAACAGGCCGAAGCGCTTGGCGTAGCCCGAGTCCCACTCGAAGTTGTCGAGCAGGCTCCAGTAGAAATAGCCGCGCACGTCGACGTCCATCGCGATCGCCCTGGCGACGGCATCGAGGTGCGCCTGCAGGTAGGCGACGCGCGGCGTGTCCTCGATGGCGCCGTCCGCGCCGACGACGTCCGCGCTGGGCATGCCGTTCTCGGTGATGATCATCGGCGGCGGCATGTAGTCGCGCGCCAGGCGCACCAGGTGCTGCGTCAGCACCTCGGGCACGATCTCCCAGCCCATGTCGTTGACGCCGTGCGGCGCCGGCGCGGGGATCTGCGGCTCGCGCGTGCTGATCCAGTGGCGCGTGTAGAGGTTGATGCCGAGGAAGTCCAGCGGCTGGCGGATGACGGCCATGTCGCCGGGCTCGAGCTTCGGCGCGTCGGCGCCGAGGTGCTCGATCGCGTCGGCCGGATAGGCGCCGCGGAACAGCGGATCCATGTACCAGCGCACGTCGAGCCCGTCGGCGATGCGCGCGGCCTGCAGGTCGGACGGCGTCTTCTCGGCGGCGACCGCCGGCGTGTGGTTCAGCACGATGCCCAGCTGCGACTTCGCTGCGATGGCGCGCATCGCGCTCATCGCCAGGCCGTGGCCCAGCAGCAGGTGATGCGAGACCTGCATCGCCGCCGCGCGGTCGCGCAGGCCCGGCGCGAACTGGCCGCGCTCGTAGCCCAGCGTCGCCACGCACCACGGCTCGTTGAGCGTCGACACCGTCACCAGCCGGTCGCCGAAGCGGCGCACGACCTCGGCGGCGTAGTCGGCGAAGCGGTGCGCGGTCTCGCGCGACTGCCAGCCGCCGACCGATTCCTGCAGGGCCTGCGGCAGGTCCCAGTGATGCAGCGTCGCGTGCGGGGCGATGCCGGCGGCCAGCAGCGTGTCGATCAGGCGGTCGTAGAACGCGAAGCCCGTCTCGTTCCACGCGCCCTGCCCCAGCGGCTGCACGCGCGGCCACGCGAACGAGAAGCGGTAGGCGTCCAGGCCGAGCCACTGCATGCGTTCGACGTCCTGCGGCATGCGGTTGACGTGGTCGCAGGCGACGTCGATGTTGGAGCCGTCCTTGATCTTGCCGGGCGTCGCGCAGAACGCGTCCCAGATCGACGGCCCCTTGCCGTCGCCGGGCGCGCGGCCTTCGATCTGCGCGGCGCTCGTCGCGGCGCCGAGCACGAAGTCGCGCGGCAATGTCGGGAATGGAAACTGTGAGGAGGTCATGTTCCTGGATTACTTGACGGCGCCGGCCGTGAGTCCGGCGACGAGACGGCGTGCGGAGAAGACGAAGGCGACGAGCAGCGGCAGCATCGCGATGGCCGAGCCGGCCATCAGCGCGCCCCACTCGGTGTTGTTGGGGCTCTGCATGCTGCGCAGCGCCAGCGGCACGGTGTAGTGCTCGACGCTGCGCATCACCACGAGCGGGCCGACGAAGTTGTTCCACGCGTTGATGAACGTGATCAGGCCCAGCGTGCCGAGCGCGGGGCCGCACAGCGGCAGCACCACGCTCCAGAACGTGCGCAGCTCGCCGCAGCCGTCCATGCGCGCGGCGTCGATCAGGTCGCGCGGGATCGCGGTGCCGATGTACTGGCGCATCAGGAAGATGCCCAGCGCGCCGGCCGCGCCGGGCACGTACAGCGCGCGCGGCTCGTCGATCCAGCCGAGCAGGTCCATCACCATGAAGGTGGGGATCATGTTGAGGAAGCTGGGCAGCATCATCGAGCCCACCACGAGCGCGAACAGGATCTTCTTGCCGGCGAACTCGTGCACCGCGAACGCGTAGCCGGCCAGCGCGCACAGCAGCAGGTTCAGCGCGGTCGTCATCGTCGCCACGTACAGGCTCATGCCGAGGTTGCGCCAGAACGGCAGGCGTTCCAGCAGCAGTTGCACGTTGGAGACGAAGTGCGTGCCGAACCACAGCGGCGGCGGCGACGCGAAGATGTCGGCGCGCGCCTGCGTGGCGAACACGAACGTGAACCAGAACGGCGCGGCCAGCAGGATCACGCCGGCACCCACGAGCGTCAACGTCATGAAGCGCGCCGGCGTCAACCGGTCAGCGTGCGACATCGCCGCCCCCTTCCTTGCCGAACAGCCGCGCGTTGCCGTAGGTCAGCGCCGCGATGATGAAGAACAGCACCCACGACACGGCCGAGGCGGTGCCGAAGTCTCCGTCCGAGAACGCCATGCGGTACATGAACATCGCGGTCGTCATCACGCTCGTGGCCACGCCCGAGTCCGGCGGGATCAGGATGAACGGCTCTTCGAACAGCTGCAGGTTGCCGATCAGCGTGAGCGTGATCGCGAAGAACATCATCGGCTTGAGCAGCGGCAGCGCGACGTAGCGGAACTGCTGCCAGCGCGACGCGCCGTCGAGCGTCGCGGCCTCGTACAGGTCGCCCGAGATCACCTGCAGCGCCGACAGGTACAGCACGACGTTCCAGCCGAGGTAGCGCCAGAACACCACGAACGCGATCGCGATGCGGGCCCAGAACGCATCGCCAAGCCAGTCGATGGGCGGGCCGGGCAGCATGGCGTTGATCACGCCGAAGTCCTTGGAGAACAGCGTCGTGAAGATCAGCGCGATCGCCACGCTCGACGTCACGTACGGCACGAAGTACGCGCCGACGACGAAGTTGCGGCTGCGCCTGAGCGTCATGTGGATCAGGAACGCGAGCGGCAGCGCGACCAGGTGCTGCGGCACGCCCGAGACCACCGCGAACCACAGCGTGGTCAGCAGCGACTTGGCGAACCACGGGTCGGTGATGGCGTACTTGTAGTTCTCGAGCCCGACCCAGTGCATCGCGGCCAGGCCTTCCGCCGCGTCCCACTGGTGCAGCGACAGCCACACCGAGAACAGCAGCGGGAACAGGCCGAACACCGCGAACAGCGCGAAGAACGGCGCGATGAACGCGTACGGCGCGAGCTTGCGCACGCGCGTGCGCCAGCGCGCGCGTGACGCGCCGGCGCGCGGGGGCGCGGCAATGGCTGGCGCAGCGGCGGAGTCGCGGGGGAGCATGGTGTCCATCGTCGGTCAGCGACGCGCTCGGTGCTCGATCAGCGACTTGGCGTCGGCGAGCGCTTCGTGGATTTCCTTGCCCTGCGTGATCACGTTCTGGTACTCGGCGCGGACCACGTCGGTGGCCATCGAGTCGTACTTGTCGACCGGGATGGCCGGCACCCTGGACGCGATGTCGCGCCACAGCTCGCGCGCCTTCTGCCCGCCGAGGAAGGGCATGGGCTCGTCCATCACCGGATCCTGCTGCGCGGCGAGCAGCGCGGGAGAGGTGTCGAGCGTGCGCAGCGAGTCCAGCTGGGTCTGCTTGTCGACGGTCATGAAGCGCACGAAGGCCCAGGCCTCGGGCTTGTGCGCCGCGCGCCGCGGGATCGCGTAGAACGAGCCGCCGTACGACGCGTAGGCGCCGGCCGGCAGCGGCGCCGAACGCCACTTGCCGCGGGTGTCGGGCGCGAGCCAGTTCTTCAGATGGCCGGCCAGCCAGGCGCCCATCATCGCGCCGGCGATCCTGTTGGAGCGGAAGCCGGCGACCCACTCGTTGGTCCACATCGTGGTGCCCGCATCGATGCCGGCCTTGTGCGCGGCGCGACCGAGTTCGAAGGCGTGCACGAAGCGCGGGCCGTCGACCAGCACCTTGCCCGCGTGATCGAAGTAGATGCCCTCGCCCGGCTGCAGGTTGGAGCGCAGCACGATGTCGACGATGTCGGCCGAATCGGCCAGCAGGCTCGCGCCGGTCGCGGCCTTGAGCTTGACGCCGGAGGCGATGAACGAGTCCCAGCTGCGCGTGAGGTCGGCCTCGGTGAGCCCGGCCTTGGCGACCAGGTCGGCGCGGTACAGCAGCGTGCCGGGGCCGATGTCGGCCGGCAGCGCCGCCAGCTCGCCCTGCGCGTTGGTCGCCTGCGCGAAGGTGTAGCCGACGAACTGGCCGCGCAGCGCGCCCGCGTCGTACGGCGGCTTGTTCAGGTCCTCGAAGCCGCGCGAGCCCGCGAACTTGCCGATGAACCTGAAGTCGATCGCCATCACGTCGGGCAGGCCCGAACCGGTGGCCAGCGCGGTGGTCATCGCGGTGTGGTGGTCGGCGTACTGCAGCGAGACGATCTTGACGTCGATGTCCGGATGCAGCGCGTGCCAGCGCGGCAGCGCGGCCTTGGCGGCGCGATCGAGGTCGGGAAAGGTCGCGACGGTGATCGTCGTGGCGGCGCTGGCGGCGGTGGCGGCCAGCGCGAGGGCCGCGAGGCCCAGCGCGCGGGAAATGGAAGACATGGTCAGGTCGCGGAGAGACGCGGCACCGGAGCCGCGCCGTGGCGTGCCGTCCGCGCGCTGGCGGACGGATGCGAAGTGAACGCGGCGCTCGCCGTGCGGTGAGCGCCGCGGGCCATCAGAACGCCACGCCCACGTTCACGCCGAACGTGCGCGGCGGCATGTACTGCGACTGCCACGCGCCGAACGAGTTCTGCGCGTTCGTCTTGATGCGGCCGTCCTCGACGTTCTGCACGTAGCCGTCGACGTACCAGTCCTTGGCCGCCGAGTAGCGCAGCCCGAGATCGGTGCGCGAGTACGCCTTCTGCTCATCGCCCGACCCGAGATTGAACACGCTGAGCCAGCTCGCCGACTCGTAGTGGACGTTGATGCGCGGCGCGAGCTTGGAGCCGTTGGCGAAGCGGAAGCTGTGCTCGTAGAGCGCGTTGATCGACCCCGTGGGCGAGTGCGGCAGGCGGTGGCCGGTCACGTTCAGGCAGTTGCTGATCTGCGTGTCGGGACACGTCGGCAGCGAGTAGTCGTTGCTGCCCGCCAGCAGATACCCGAGCCGCGTATGCGTGTAGGCGCCGCCGAATGTGAGCTGGTCGTCCGGCGTCAGGTTGGCGATGATCTCCGACTCGACGCCGTAGACCTTGGCGCCCTGCGCGTTCGACGTCGCCAGCGAGTGCGAGCCGTCGGGGTTGGTCACCGGCGCGCTGAACTGGAAGTCCTTGAAGTCCTCGTAGTACGCCGAGTTGTTGAAGTGCAGCGTGCCGCCGAACAGCGTGTTCTTGGTGCCGGCCTCGTAGTTCGTGAGCGTCTCGGGGCCGTAGTGCAGTCCGCCGTCCTGCAGGCCGCCCGACTTGTAGCCGGTCGACACGCTGCCGTACACCATGAAGTCCTTCGAGACGTCCCAGTTCGCGCGGGCCAGCCAGGTCACCTTCTGGCCGGTGTAGTGGCCGTCGTTGTGCTGGTAGGTGGAGAAGCCGCTGCCGGCCGCGAGCGGGTCGTCGGTCGCGCCCAGCGGCACCTGCGCCACGGTCGGGTCGCCGGTCCAGCCGTTGTTGGTGCCGCCCTCGTTCTTGCGGTCGTCGTGCGTGAAGCGCGCGCCGCCGGTCAGGTGCACGCTGTCGGCGAGGTTCCAGGTCGCCTGGCCGAACACCGCCTCCGACGCCACGGTTTCCTTGGGCTGGATGAACGAGCCCTGCCAGTTGATCGTGCCTTGCTGCGTGCCGTTCGAGATCGGGATGTCGAAGCGGATGCCGTTGTCTTCCGCCGCGTAGTACAGCCCCAGGATCCAGTCGACGTCGCGCTTGCCGGTCGACTGCACCTCCAGCTCGTGGCTGTAGTTCTTGTAGTGCGACCAGTTGGTGCGGTCCTCCTGCACCTTGGCGCCGGTCGTGAAGCTGGTGGGTACCGTGGCGCCGCCCGACTGGTCGAAGTCGGACGAGCCCTGGAAGTCGGAGTAGCCGGCAATGTAGGCGAGCGACATCGAGTCGTTGAGCGTCCAATCGACGCGGCTGCGGAACGTGTTCACGTCGCGATGGAGCTGCGGCGCCACGCTGATCAGCGCCGACCAGAAGCTCTCGCCCGGACGCGGCGTCTGCAGCAGGTTCATGTCGGGCGTGCCGCGATCGATGAACTTCTCGTACGACGCGTTCCACGTGATGTCGCGCGTCGGCTTCCACAGCAGGCTCAGGCGCGCCGCGCTCTGGTCCTGCGAGTTGTACTTGGGGCCGGTCTCGACGAACGAGGTCGGCGAGATCGGCTGGAACGCGACCTGCGCGTTCGGGTTGGCCAGGTTGTAGGCGCCGACGGCGGCCTGCTGGTCGGCCAGCGAGATCGTCGGCGGCTTCTGGAAGTTGACGTAGCCGTCGTGCTGCTCGTGCACGAACGCGGCGCGCAGCGCGAGCGTGTCGGTCAGCGCGAAGTTGAACGCGGCGCGCGCGCCGAAGCGGTTGTAGCTGCCCAGGCCGCCCGAGATGTCGCCGAAGGTGGCGCCCAGTTCCGCGGGTGCGGTCTGCATGTTGACCGCGCCGACCGTGGAATTGCGGCCCCACAGCGTGCCTTGCGGGCCGCGCAGCACTTCGATGTTCTGCATGTCGAACAGCAGCGAGGCGGCGCCTTCGGCGCGCGGCGCGTAGATGCCGTTGACGAACAGCGCCACCTCGGGGTCGGCGTATTCGGTCTTGGCGCTGTCGTTGCCGATGCCGCGCATCGTCATCGTGATGACGCCGTGGTCGCCCTCGGTGGTCGCCTGGAAGCTGGGCACCAGGTGGACGACGTCGGCGATCGTCTGCACGTGCTGCTTGTCGAGTTCGGCGGCGCCGATCGGCGTCACCGCGAGCGGCGTGCTTTGCAGCGTGGTCGTGCGCTTGGTCGCCGTGACGGTGACCTCCTGCGACTGCGGATCGGCGGCGCTGGCCGCGGCGGCCGGCGACTGGGCGGTCTGGGCCTGCGCCGACGCGGCGCCGGCGAGCAAGGCCAGGACGGCCCGGTGGATAGGGGATGCGAGCGATCCCCCGGACTTCTGGGCGCGAGTTGTCACGTTGTCTCCAATATTTTGGTGGTGCGTCGTTCGGCCGTCTTTGCGGCCATGGCCTGTCTTCTCGTCGTTCAGTGCCGCAGGCCGCCTCCGGCTCGCGCACATTCCCGGCGACGCCGCCACCCCGTTGAAGTGTGGATTCGCGGCGTCGTGTCCGCCAGCCTGTCGGCCGCTCGAACCCTGGAATGGATCGCATGATGCGAGCCGATGACAACGCTGTCAACCCTTAAATGACAGCGTTGTCTTCTGTCGCTATGATCGCCTATAAGAAGCGCCGCGAACGTCTACGGGAAAACGACGAGACGCCTGCGGCACCCAGAAAACGGCGGGACGCGCACCGCGTCACCGCCTTTGGAGACAAGCCCCATGAATCCTGTCCGGCACGTCCTCATCGTCGGCGGCGGCACCGCCGGCTGGCTCACCGCGGCCTTCCTCGCGCGCACGCTCGGCACGGCCGCGGGCGGCGTGCGCGTGACGCTGGTCGAGTCCAGCGAGATCGGCATCATCGGCGTCGGCGAGGGCACGTTCCCGTCGATCCGCGGCACGCTCAACGCGATCGGCCTCGACGAGGCGCGCTTCGTGCGCGAGTGCGACGCCACCTTCAAGCAGGGCGTGAACTTCGTCGACTGGTCGCGCGTGGGCGAACGCTACTTCCATCCGTTCAACGCGCCCAGCCAGCGGCCGGGCGCGCCCGAGCTGATGCAGTACTGGCTGCTTGGAGAGGCCGGCGGCCCTGCGTTCGCAGATGCGGTGTCGATGCAGCAGCGCGTGGCCGACGCGTCGCGCGCGCCCAAGCGCGCCAGCGACGGCGACTGGCTCGGCCCGATGAACTATGCCTACCACTTCGACGCCGGCAAGTTCGCGACGCTGCTGGCCGCGCACGCGCAGACGCTGGGCGTGGAACGGGTGATCGCCACCGTCGACCGCGTGGAGCGTCGCGACGACGGCGGCATCGCGGCGGTCGTCACGCGCGAGCGCGGCGCGCTGTCGGCCGATCTCTTCGTCGACTGCACGGGTTTCCGCGCGCTGCTGATCGGCCAGACGCTGGGCGCCGCGCGCAAGCCCTTGAACGACGTGCTGTTCGTCGACCGCGCGCTGGCCGTGCAGGTGCCTTACCCGGCGGCCGACACGCCCATTGCGTCCTGCACGATCTCCACCGCGCACGCAGCCGGCTGGACGTGGGACATCGGCCTGCACACGCGCCGCGGCGTGGGCTACGTCTACTCCAGTCGCCACACGAGCGACGAGCAGGCCGAACGCGTGCTGCGCGGCTACGTCGGCCCCGCGGCCGACGCGTCGACGCCGCGTTTCCTCAAGCTCGACACCGGCTACCGCGAGACGCAATGGATCGTCAACTGCGTCGCGGTGGGCCTGTCCGCCGGCTTCCTCGAACCGCTCGAATCCTCCGGCATCGGCCTGATCGAGGCCGCCGCCTACCTGGTCGGCTACCTGTTCCCGGCCGACGGCAACTTCGAGCCGGCCGCGCGCCAGTTCAACGAGCAGATGCGCGGGCGCTTCGAGCGCATCGTCGACTTCCTCAAGCTGCACTACGGCCTGACACGCCGCGACGACAGCGCCTTCTGGCGCGACAACGCCGACCCGGCGACCTGGACGCCGACGCTGCGCGACCGCCTCGCGCAATGGCGCAGCCGTCCGCCGCACCGGCTCGACTTCATCGCCGACCTCGAGATGTACCCGCCCTCGAGCTGGCAGTACGTGTTGTACGGCATGGGGTATGCGACCGACCTGTCGCACGCGCGCGCCGCGTGGCCGCGCGCGGCCGAGGCGCGCCAGGAGTTCGCGATGATCGCGCAGGTCGCGCAACGCGCCCTGGCCGACCTCCCCGACCATCGCGCACTGGTGGAGGCGTTCTGCGCCCGCGCGCCCGCGCGTGACGCGCGCCCCGCGTCGCGGAGCGCCGCCTGATGCCGGCTCCGCGCCTGCCGTCGGTGCTGCCGCCCGCGACCCCCACCACGATCAGCGATGTCGCGCAACAGGCTGGCGTGTCGATCAAGACGGTGTCGCGCGTGATGAACAACGAGCCCGGCGTGCGCGCCGACACGCGCGCCAGGGTGCTGCAGGTGATGGCCGAGCTGCGCTACCGCCCCAGCCAGTCGGCGCGCAGCCTGGCCGGCGCGCGCTCGTTCCTGATCGGGCTGCTGTACTTCGACCCGAGCGCGGCCTTCGTCTCCGGCGTGCAGCAGGGCGCGACGATGCGCTGCCGCGAGGCCGGGTACCACCTGGTCGTCGAGTCGATGGACAACGACGCGCACGACCTCGGCGAGCAGGTGCACCGCATGGTGTCCACGCTGCGCCCCGACGGCATGATCCTGACGCCGCCGCTGTGCGACAACCCGCACGTGCTCAAGGCGCTGCACGACAGCGGCACGCCCACCGTGCTGGTCTCGCCCGCGAAGCAGCGCAAGGACATGCCCAGCGTGCGCATGGACGACGTGCACGCGGCCGAAGAGATCACCAACCTGCTGCTGAGCCTGGGGCATCGCCGCATCGCGTTCATCCGCGGCGCCGCCGACCAGGCCGCGTCGGCGCTGCGCGAGCAGGGCTTCGTCAAGGCGATGAAGGCCGCGCGCATCGAGGTCGCGCCGGAGCTCGTGATCGACGGCGACTTCCGCTTCGACTCGGGCGTCGCGGCCACGCACCAGCTGCTCAAGCTGCGCCACCATCCGACCGCGGTCTTCGCGAGCAACGACGACATGGCGCTCGGCGTGCTGGCCGCGGCCCAGCGCCAGGGCCTGGCGATTCCGGGCGACCTCGCGATCGCCGGCTTCGACGATTCGCCCGCGTCCAGCCTCGTCTGGCCACCGCTGACGACGATGCGCCAGCCCACGCTCGCGATGGCGCGTGCCGCGGTGGACCTGCTGATCGGCACGCCCGGCCTCGAAGGCACGCCGGGCACGCGCACCGCCGCCGCGGTGCAGCGCGTGCTGCCGCACGAACTGATCGTGCGTGATTCGACGAGCGCGCCGATGCGCCGCAACATCCGGCAACGCAGTCGACACCGAACTGTCGCTCGTTGAACGAACGTGAAGGAGTGGCGAAGC
>CAIMXF010000334.1 GCA_903845345.1 uncultured beta proteobacterium | reverse complement strand
GCCAAGCCCACCACCCGCATCCTCGAGGCATCCATGAAGCACGCACTTTCCTTCGGCCTGGCTTTGCTCGCGCCACTGGCCGCCCTGGCCGACCAGCCCATCAACACGGGCATCTACCTCTTCAACACCGATGTCGGCCGCGGACAGGCCGACTACGCCTCCAGCAACACCGTCACGATCTACAGCGGCGGTGGCGCGACGGAGTCCGACAATGGGCTGGGCAGCTACCACGTGAACCAGACGCCCACCGCGCTCGGCGCCCTGTCGGGCACGCTGGCCACCAGCAACGTCGACGCTGCCCCGTACACCAATGTCGGCACCGACACCGCGACGGCCGACCTGGCGACCGCGACCGTCGGCGGCACGGTGACGGGCAACCAGCGCGGCGAGACGGTTTCCTTGCTCAACGACGTGCTGACGTTCCACGTCGCCGGCGGCGGCAACGCCGAAGTCGGCTTCGGGATGGAGCTCGACGGCATCGCCGGCGGAGACGGCCAGAAATCGATCCAGTTCGTGCTCGACTTCGACTTCTCCAATGTCTACACCTCCCAGTACATCTCGAGCGACGGCCATCTCGATCCCGCCTACGTGACCTCGGGCGGCGCCATCAGCGGCTTCCAGTCGAGTTCCTCGGGCATCGGCCAATTCAGCGCCACGGGCGACTACCTCCTCACCGACGGCGACACCCGCCGCCTCCAGTTCGGGCTCTACCTGGACTGCTCGGGCAGCGCCGTCGATTGCGACTTCACCAACGCCGGGCACCTGACGTTGGACCTGCCGGACGGCGTGACGGTGACGGACAGCGCCGGCGTGTTCGGCGGCGGCGACGTGTCGGCCGTGCCGGAGCCCGCGAACGTGGCGCTGATCCTCGCCGGCCTTGCGGCGATGGGCGGCATCTCGGTGCGGCGGCGCAGGACGGACAGGCCGTCGACGGACTTGATGGCCTGAGGGCGAGGCGCGCGGGCATCCGTCGCTCAGCGCGCCGCCGTCTCCGGCGCTTCGAGCGCGGCGGCGCACACCGCCGCCGGATCGAGGCGCGCGCCCTCGGCGCACCGGGCGGCGACTTCCGCGGGCGATCCCGCCGCGGCCAGGCGTGCCGCGACCTCGCCGCGCGCCCAGGCCTCGTTGAGCTCGCGTCCCTGGCCTTGCGCGGCGTAGGCCGCGTCGGTGAAGCCCACCAGCCGCGCCGCCGTCGCGTGCCGGCCTTCGCGCGCGGCCAGCAACGCGAGCCCGTCGGCGACGAACATCAGGAACAGGAAGTCGATCTGGCGCAGCACCGCCACGAGCTCGGCCGCGGCCACGCGCGCCTGGGCATCGTCGCCCTGCTTGAGCAGCGCATTGAGCAGGTTGCCCAGCGTCACGGCGCGCGTGGAGGTCTCGCGCGCCTGCAGCCGCGGGATCAGCAGGCGGCACATGCGCACGCCCTCGGCGGCGTCGCCGCGGATCAGCGCGAGGTCGGCCAGGTTGTTGAGGGAGGCGTTGACCTCGCGCCGCGACCCGCACTCGGTGCCGAGATCGAGCCGCTCGCGAGTGGCGCGGGTCGCGTGGTCGAAGTCGCCGCGATCGAGCGCGTGGTTGGCCTCCACCTTGCGGCCGAAGCCGCGCACCGACGGCGGCCAAGACGGGTCCTCCAGGCGCTGCATCTCGGCGATGGCCGCCACCGCCTCCGGCGCACCGCCCGACCCCGAGTGGGTGAACACGAGATGGGCCAGCGCCAGATAGCGGCCGCGCGCATCGCCGAGCTGCGCGTAGAGATCGGCCGCGCGCTGCGCCGTGGGCCGCGCGAGCGCGTGCTTCACGTCGCCCGCCACCTGCGCCATGCCCTCCCACAGCCGCGCCTGCAACGCGAGGGGCGTTGCGCCGGTGATGCGTTCGGAGGCGGCCTCCGTGCGCCGCAGCGCCTCCGGATGCAGCGACATCCAGCGCCACAACCGTGTCGCCGCGCCGGCGATCGCGATGGCCGCGGCAGCGTCGGTGGCCATCGCGTGGTCGAGCGCGGCACGCAGGTTGTCCAGGTCCGGCTCGAACTGTTCGACGAGCGCCTCCTCGTCGATCAGCCACGACGCCGTCCACCCAAGCTCGAAACGCTCGCGCACCGCATTCACATGGCGTGCGCGCACGCCCGCCTCGTCGCCCGATTCCGCGAGCTTGCCCAGCGCGAAGAGGCGCCCGGTCTCGAGCAGCCGGTAGCGCGGCGGCTCGGTGGCATCGACGGCGACCAGCGAGCGGTCCACCAGTTCGGCCAGCAGGTCGATGACGTCGACGCTGTCCAGGCCCGGCACGGCGATCACCTGCGCCGCCATCTCCAGCGTGAAGGTGCCCGCGAACACGGCCAGCTGGCGATACGCCGCCTGCTGCTCGGGCGTGAGCAGGCCGTGGCTCCATGCCATGGTCGCGCCCAGCGTCTGCTGCCGCGACGGCCCCGAGCGGCTGTCCAGGCGCAGCAGGCGGAAACGCTCGTCCAGCCGTTGCGCCACGCCGCGCACGCCCAGCACCGGGCAACGCGCGGCGGCGAGCTCGATGGCCAGCGCGATGCCGTCGAGGCGGCCGCAGATGTCGAGCACCGCCGCCAGGTTGGCATCGTCCACGCGCACCCGCGCGTCGGCGGCCTGCAGGCGCTCGTCGAACAGCGCGACGGCGCCGAAGCGCAGCGCCTCGGCGGCCGGGATCGTCGCTCCGGCCGGCGGCAACGACAGGCCTCCCAGCCGGAATAGCCGTTCGTGCGACACGCGCAGCGGCACCTGGCTGGTGACGAGCACGCGCAGCCCGGGCGCGCCCTCGACCAGCGCCTGCGCGACCTGCGCCACGGCGTCGACCAGGTGCTCGGCGTTGTCGATCAGCACCAGGGCGTCCAGCGGGCGCAGTGCCGCCACCAGCGCGCCGACCGGGTCGTCGCCGCCGGGCGCGCGCAGCTTCAGCGCGGTGGCGATCGCGCCCGGCAGCAGCGCCGCGTCCGCCACCGACGTCAGGTCGACCACCGCCGCACCGGCGCTGTGGCGGCCGCGCGCGTTCCACAGCGTGGTCGTCGCCAGGCGCGTCTTGCCGATGCCTCCGGCGCCGATCACGGTGACCAGGCGATGCGCGCACAGCAGCGCCTCCAGGGATTGCAGGTCCGCGTCGCGGCCGATCAGGGGCAGCGGCGCGACGGCGCGCGCCGGCATGCCAGCGTCGTCGGACGACGGCGGCGTCAGCGCGCCCTCTTCCGCGCGCTCCGGCCGCAGCAGGAACCGATAGCCGCGACCCGGCACCGTCTCGATGGAATGCGCGCCCAGCAGCTTGCGCAGCGCCGACACGTGCACGTGCAGGTTGGCCTCCTCGACGATCAGCGGTCCCCACACCGCCACGAGCAGCTCGTCCTTGCTCACCAACGCGCCAGCACGATCGATCAGCGCGACGAGCAGGTCGAACGCGCGTCCACCGACGGTGACGGGCTTGCCACCGATGCGCAAGCTGCGCTCGGCGGGGTCGACCTGGACGTTCTCGAAACGGTAGGGGCGCTGCATGGAGGCCGGCGGCGAGTGATCCGGAGTTGCCTTATTTCGAGAACCACCCCGAGACGCGCTGGCCGATGCGCTGGAAGAAGCCGGCACGCTCCACGCCGGCCAGCGCGACGACCGGCGCTTCGCCCAGCGGCTTGCCGCCGGCCGTGGCCACGACCTTGCCGATGACGGCCCCCTTGGCGATCGGCGCCTCCAGGCCCGGCGTCAGCGTGACCGCGGTCTGCACCGCGGCGGCCCGTCCCTTGGGCACCACCAGCGTCCAGGCCTGCGCCACGCCGGCGGTGACGGTGGGCGCCACGCCGTACAGCACCTTGGCGGTCGCGAGCGTCGCGCCGGCCTGCACGGGCGTCGCCTCCTCGAAGTTGCCATAGCCCCAGTTGAACAGCACGCGGGTCTGGTCGGCCCGGGCCTGCTTGCTGTCGGCATTCATGATGACGGAGATCAGGCGCATGCCGTTGCGCTTGGCCGACACCGTCATGCAATAGCCCGCCTCCTCGGTGTGTCCGGTCTTGAGCCCGTCGACGGTCGGGTCGGTGTACAGCAGCTCGTTTCGATTGCCCTGCTTGATGCCGTTGTAGGTGAACTCGCGCTCGGCGTAGATCGGGTAGTACTCGCCGCTGTTGCGGATGATCGCCGCGGCCAGCACCGCCAGGTCGCGCGCGGAGGCCTTGTGGTTCGGGTCGGGCAGGCCGGTCGAGTTCTCGAAGTGCGTGTGGGTCATCCCCAGCCGTGCGGCTTCGGCGTTCATCTGCGCCGCGAATGCCGACTCCGAGCCGCTGACATGCTCGGCCAGCGCCTTGGCGGCATCGTTGCCCGAGTCGATGACGACGCCGCGCAGCATGTCCATCAGCGAGGCCTGCGTGTTGATCGGCACGAACATGCAGCTGTCGCCGTGCTTGCCCCCTTCGCACCACGCGCTCTGCGACATCGTGACGGGCTCCGTCGGCTTGAGCTTGCCGCTCTTGAGCCCTTGCTCCACGAGGTAGCTGGTCATCATCTTGGTCAGCGACGCCGGCGGCAGCGGCTCGTCGGCGTTGGACCCAGCGAGGATCTGCCCGGTGTTGAAGTCCATCAGCACCCACGCCTTGTTGGCGAGCACCGGCACGGAGACGCCGTTCGCGTCGGTCGTCGTCGCCGGTTGCGCGGCGGCCGCGGGCTTGCGGGCGGCGGCGTGGGGCTTGGGGTGCGGCGCGCCGGAGGCGGTGCCCGCCAGGGCGACCAGGGTCGCGGCGGCGATGAGGGAAGGAAGCCGATGGGCAGGGCGAAGGCGAATGGTCATCAAGAGGTGGGTCGTGAAGAAGCCGGCAGGTCGCGTGGCGCGACGCCGGCGCTGTGAAATGGGTTGCGCCGCGAGGCCTGTGCTCGACAGGAATGCGCGCGCAGGAACGGCTCTCGATTGTGCCGGACTTGCCGGCCGCCGCCGGTAAACGCCGGGAACGTCTTATGCCGGCGGAAGCGGCGGACATCCCCGCATCACGGGCGTGCCAGCCGTGCTGTACGACAGGCAGAACGGCCTGCTGGGCGTCTACCTGGCCCCGTCCTACCCGAGCGATGGCGCGATCTACCTCACGTATTCGGAGCCGGGACAGGATCCGGGCACTTCGAGCCTGGCGCTCGCCCGCGCGACGCTCAGGATCGGCGCCGGCACCGCGTCGCTGCAGAACCTGAAGGTCGTCTGGCACGATCCGATCAAGGGCAAGGGCGGCCAGGTCGGCGCCGCCGTGGCCTTTTCGCCGGACCAGAGATTCCTGTTCCTCACGGCCGGCGACCGTCAGCGCTTCACCCCGGCCCAGGACCCGAACCAGCCGGCCGGAAAGATCCTGCGGCTCACCCTGGACGGCAAGCCCGCCCCCGGCAATCCGATGGCGGGCAAGACCGGCGCAACGTCGGTCCCGGTGATCGATCCGCCGAAGGACACCGAGGCCGCCAGGCGTGCCCCGATCGTGCGCACCTACGTCTTCGACGGCCCCAACCTGACGCCGTCCGAGACCTGGAGCTCGGGGCATCGCGCACGCCCTACGGCCTCGCGTTCGCGCCGGACGGCCGTCTCGGGGAGATCGAGCACGGGCCGCGCGGCGGCGACGAACTCAACCTGATCGAGCCGGGCAGGAACTACGGCTGGCCGCTCGTCTCGTACGCGGTCAACTACGACGGCGTGCCCATCGCCAGCCCCGACACGCGCGCCGACCTCGCCAGGCCCGTCATCGACTGGAAGCCGTCCTCGCCCCCGGCAACCTGATGTTCTACAGCGGGGCGATGTTTCCGAAGTGGCAGGGCTCGGCGTTCGCGACCGGCCTCGTCAGCCGAGCGCTGCACCGCATCGAGATCCACGGCGCGACCGCGACGCCGGCCGAGCACTGGACGCTCGGCTTCCGCGCACGCGACGTCGAACAGGCGCCGGATGGCGCGCTGTGGTTGATCGAGGACGACCACGCGGGCGGCTTGTATCGGATCACGCCCAACTGATCGGGTCGGGGCCGTCTCGACTTCGCGCGCCGGCATGCCGCACCCGTGGCAACGTGCGGGCGATGGAACGCTGCGCGTCGCCCGAACGGACCCCGCCGTCGGAGATGGTCAGGCGCTCCGATGAGAAAGGGGCGCGCCAGGCAGGACCGCCCGGCGCAACGAAGCGCAGTCACCGGCGGGGGACTACCCAAGCTCCTCCGCGCGCACCTGCGCCACCCTGTCGGCGCCCGGATTGAGCTGCGATGCGATCCAATAGCCCGCGCCGACAGCCACCAGGCAGGCGACGACCGAGAAGGCCACGTTGAAAATCGCCTTCGTGCCCGATCCTGCGCGCAGCAGGTCGAGCGTCTGGAGGCTGAACGCCGAAAAAGTCGTGTAGCCGCCGCACAGTCCCACCATGACGAAGAGACGAACCGTCTCCGGCACCGGGAAGCGACCGTTGGCGAGCGTGAGCGTGCCGAACGCACCGATCAGGAACGAACCGGTGATGTTGATGAAGATGGTGCCCCACGGCAGGCTCTGGCTGTACGGCGCCGCCAGCAGCGAGACACCATAGCGAGCGAGAGTTCCGATGGCGCCGCCAGACGCGATCAAGAGAGCGAGTTTGAAATTCATCGTGGAAGACTTCCCAAAGGTCATGACCTGGAGGAACGCGACCATGGCCCACGCTCCCTGTCCCAGGGATTCGCAGGCATCATCAGACGGCGATTGCGCCGACGGTTCGAGGAGGAATGCCATCTCCTGTCGCGCATGCTAGCACTTCGGCGCGCGTCTGCCCGGCAGCGAGAACGGCCGCCCGCCGATGCGCGCTGCCTGGGTCCGGCGGGGAGGCCGGCGGCCGGCCGGGCGGAATTCATGGCGTGCCCCGGGGGACTCGCAGCGCCCGCCCGCAGCGATCGGCAGCTTCAGCCGACAGCCGGCCACCGATCCAGCGTCTCCCGAACCGCCGCCAGCGCGGGCCCGATCTCGGCCGGTTCGCGCATCGCCTTGCGCGCGGCGCCTATCGCCTTGCGCACCGCACCCGGCGTCTCGCCGCGCGCGGCCAGCGCGACGACGGGCGGCGTGCAGGCGGCGAGCGCGTCGATCCACTCGACCGGTTGCAGCGGCTGCCAGCGGCGCAGCGCGAGATGGCGGGCGCGGAACGACGGCCGCAGTTGATCGACGCGCTTCATCGCGGCGACGATGGCGCCGGGGTCGCGGCCCGAGACCTGCGGATCGAGCGCCTCGGACATCGCCGCCAGCGCCTCGGCGATGCGCTTGCGCAGCACGTCGGTCGCGCTGATCGGATAGACGAACCACGCGGCGGCCACGCCGATCGCCGCGCCGATCGCGATCTCCAGCAGGCGCTGCCAGAGCAGTGGCGGCGCGGCGGTCGGCTGCAAGGTCTGCAGCAGCGCGAGCGCCAGCGTGACGAACAGCGCCCACCAGCCGTAGCCCATCGGCCGCAGCCAGAGGCCCAGGAACACGCTCGCGAGGATCAGCGCCGCGGCGGGCGCGCCGCCGAGCGCGACGTGGCTGGCGAACGTGAGCGCCACGATCGTGCCGGCCGCCGCTCCGAGCACGCGCAACGCGCTCTTGTAGACGACGTCCTGCCGCCCGCGATTGCCGCTGTTGACGATGAACGCCGTCAGCACGATCCAGCTCCAGTGCGACGGGAACGCGAGATAGCCGACCGCGAACGACGCCGCCAGCGCCGCGGCCATCTGCAGCGCCATGCGCGTGTGCGGCGACGGCCGCATCGCACCGGGCGCGGCGGCGGGTGCCTCGTCGGCCTCGTCGTCGGCCGGCGCCAGCCAGCGCAGCCATCGCCCCAGCCCTTGCGCGACCACCACCCACGCCAACGCGATGAACGCGACGATCACGGGCACAAGCCACGCCGGCAGCGCGCCGGTCCCGCGGCGCGGCAGGTGCGGCACGACGAGGATGGTCACCAGCGGCAGCGCGATGAGCGAGCCCGAGCGCAACGCGCGCGCGCCGAGGCGCCGCATCCAGATCGACAGGCCCATGCCCGCGACGAACACCGCCGCGCCCAGCCACGGCAGCGCCTGCAGCAAGGCGCCGACGCCCACGCTCGCGAGGCTCACCAGCGGCAGCGCGAGCAGCGCCTCCCACGCGCCGCGGCGCTCGCCGGCCAGGTGGCTGCGCGCCAGCGACAGCGACAACACCACGCCCAGCACGCCCGACCCGGCTCCCGGCGCCAGCCATTGCGTGCAGGCCAGCGTGCCCAGCATCGCGAGCAGGGTCAGCGCGGCTTCGCGCAGCGAGCGCGACAGGCGTTCGGACGTGGCGGACAGGGTCGACATCGGGACATCCAGGGGGGACGGCGCCCCGATTCTCGCCGCGAACTGACGCCGGTCTTACGGCCCGTGCGGCCATAGGCGATCGGCCGCCTATTTGCACCGAATTGGCTCTCGGGGTTTGCACGAGTCTGCGGCGATTACGTAGGTTCAAAAGGTGACAGCGGCACCACAATGGCCGTGCGGATTTCAACTCGCCTGAGTCATAAACGCGAGGCAACAACAGCTTGCCCAATCGGAGACAGAACCCATGAAATTCACTTCTCGACTCACCGTCGTCGCCCTGGCCTGCACGGCCGTCACCGCCTTCGCGGCCGACCCGATCAAGATCGGCGTGGACGGGCCGTTCACCGGCGGATCGTCCTCGATGGGCGTCAGCATGCGCGATGGCGTGCGCCTGGCCACCGACGAGATCAACAAGGCCGGCGGCGTCCTCGGCCGCCAGATCCAGCTGGTCGAACGCGACGACGAGGCCAAGAACGAACGCGGCGTGCAGATCGCCCAGGAACTGATCAACAACGAGAAGGTGGTCGCGGTCGTCGGCTACATCAACACCGGCGTGGGCCTGGCCTCGGAGCGCTTCTTCGAGAACGCGAAGATCCCGGTGATGAACAACGTCGCCACCGGCTCCGTACTGACGCACCAGTTCGACAAGGAACCCGACAACTACGTGTTCCGCAACGCCGCCAGCGACTCGATCCAGGCGCCGATGATCGTCGAAGAGGCCATCACCAAGCGTGGCTTCAAGAAGCCGGCGATCCTGGCCGACTCCACCAACTACGGCCAGCTCGGCCGCAAGGACCTGAACGCCGCGCTCGCCGCCAAGGGCGTCAAGCCGGTCACGGAAGAGAAGTTCAACATCGGCGACGTCGACATGACGGCGCAGCTGCTCAAGGCCAAGGAAGCCGGCGCCGACGTGGTGCTCACCTATGGCATCGGCCCCGAGCTGGCGCAGATCGCCAACGGCATGACCAAGCTCGGCTGGAAGGTGCCCATCGTCGGCAGCTGGACGCTGTCGATGGCCAACTACATCGACAACGCCGGCCCCGGCGGCGAAGGCGCGCGCATGCCGCAGACCTTCATCCAGGAGCCCACCACGCCCAAGCGCCAGTCCTTCATCATCGCGTACCTGAAGACGTTCGCGCCGAAGAACAACCGCATGGACTCGCCGGTGTCGGCCGCGCAGGGCTACGACTCGGTCTACCTGCTGGCCGCCGCCATCAAGCAGGCCGGCTCCACCGACGGGCCGAAGATCAAGGCCGCGCTGGAAGACCTGAAGACGCCGATCGAGGGCGTGGTCACCACCTACAACCACCCGTTCTCCAAGACCGACCACGAGGCGATCACCGCCAACATCCCGGTGTTCGGCGAGGTCAAGGGCAACCGCGTCGTCTACGCGTACGCCGACGACCAGAAGAAGGCCTCCGAGGTCCGCGTGAAAAAGTAAGCTCCGCAGGCAGACAAGCGCCGCCGCGGCTCCTTCGAGGCCACGGCGGCGTCTTTGTTTGACGACCCCGCGACGCCGCGCGCGCCGCGACGATCTCGAGACAACCCGGGCCACGCATGCAAATCCTGACCCAACTCGTCTTCAGCGGCATCGCGCTGGGGATGATCTACGCGGTGATCGCGTTCGGCTACCAGCTGACGTTCGCGACCTCCGATACCCTGAACTTCGGACAGGGCGAGGCCCTGATGCTGGGCGCGCTCGTGGGCCTGACGCTCGTGGGCATGGGCGTGAACTACTGGCTGATGATCCCCATCGTGTGCGTGTTCGGCGCGATCCAGGGCGCGGTGGTCGAGCGCATCGGCGTGCGGCCGGCGATCAAGATCAAGAGCGAGTTCGGCTGGATCATGTCCACCATCGCGCTGGGCATCATCTTCCGCAACGTCGCGGAGAACGTCTGGGGCCGCGACATGCGCCCGTTCCCGTCGCCGCTGCCCGAGGCGCCGCTGCATTTCCTGGGCGCCAACGTGCGGCCGATGGAGATCCTCGTGGCCGTGGGCGCGCTGCTGATGATGGCCGCGGTGGAGCTGTTCAACCGCAAGACGATCTGGGGCAAGGCCGTGGTCGCCACCTTCAACGACCGCGACGCGGCGCGGCTGATGGGCATCAACACCGGCCTGGTCATCACGTTCTCGTACGCGCTGTCGTCGATCAGCGCGGCGCTCGCGGGCGTGCTGATCGCGCCGCTGACGCTGGCCGGCCCGAACATGGCCGCGCAGCTGGGCCTGAAGGCCTTCGCGGTGGCCATCATCGGCGGACTGACCAGCGGCATGGGCATCATCGTCGGCGGCATCATCCTGGGCGTCGCCGAGAAGCTCACGGGCTTCTACGTCTCCACCGGCTACAGCGACGTCCCCGGGCTCGTGCTGCTGCTGATCGTCCTCGCCGTCCGCCCTGCCGGGCTGTTCGGCAAGACGGCCATCAAGAAGGTATGAGCATCCAGACATGATGAAGTCCCGCCCCCTTCTGTTCTCGGCCGTCGGCCTCGCGCTGCTCGTGCTGTTTCCCGTCGTCACCGACAACGCGTACTACATCCACCTGGTCGAGACGATCTCCATCTACGCCATCCTGCTGTTCGGCCTCGACATCGTCGTCGGCTACACGGGGCAGGTGTCGCTGGGCCATGCCGGGCTGTTCGGCATCGGCGCGTACACCGCCGGGGTCGTCCTCACGAACTTCCCCAACACGCCGTTCGCGCTGATTCCGGTCATCGCGATCGCGGTCACCGCGCTGTTCGGCGCGATCCTGGCGCTGCCCGCGCTGCGCGTGACGGGGCCATACCTGGCGATGGTCACGCTGGCGTTCGGCACCATCATCCAGATCCTCGTCAACGAGATGGACTTCCTCACCAACGGCCCGATGGGCATCACGTTGACGAAGCCCGTCATCCTCGGCCACCAGCTGACCGAGCGCGAGTACTTCTGGGTGGTCGCGTTCCTGCTGGTCGCGGCGCTGCTGGTGGTGCACCGCATCCTGCGCTCGCACCTCGGGCGCGCGTTCGAGGCGCTGCGCGGCAGCCCGGTGGCGTCCGATTGCATGGGCGTGTCGGTGTACCGCTACAAGGTCTACGCCTTCGTGGTCAGCGCCGGCCTGGCCGGCCTCGCGGGCTCGCTGTACTCGTATTCCGAGCAGTACATCTCGCCCAACACCTACAACTTCGAGCTGACGGTGCTGTTCCTGCTGGCCATCATCATGGGCGGGCGCAAGACGCGCTCGGGCGCGCTGCTGGGTGCCGCCATCATCGTGATGCTGCCCAAGCTGCTCGACGACATCGTGCTGTTCCGCTACGTGGCCTCCACCTTCGCGGTGCTGGTCCTGATCGGCGCGGTCTTCTTCGTCGCGAAGGGCCGCTCGACGCTGCAGCGCGTGGCCGTGCCGGTCGTCGGCACCGTCGCGCTGGCCGGGGTGTCGTTCAAGCTGGACAACATCGGCGACTGGCGCCTGGCCATCTTCGGGCTGATCACGCTGCTGGTCGTCTACTACCTGCAGGACGGCATCGTCGGCTTCGTGCGCCAGACGCTCGGCTGGCGCGGACACGGCGCCAGCGACGCCGCGGCCGCGGCGTCGCTGCCCGCCGAGGCAGGCGCGGTGTCGGCGTCGGTGGCCGCGGCGGCCACGCCCGCGACGCAGGATCTCGTGGCGGCCGACAAGGTGCTGATGCAGTTCGGCGGGCTGAAGGCGCTCAACGACGTCACGCTGCACGTCGCGCGCGGCACCATCCACGGGCTGATCGGGCCGAACGGTTCGGGCAAGAGCACGATGATGAACGTGCTCACCGGCATCTACGTGCCCACCGAGGGCGCGATCGCGTTCAAGGGGCAGTCCATCATCGGCAAGACGTCGTCGCGCATCGCGCTGACGGGCATCGCGCGCACCTTCCAGAACGTGCAGCTGTTCGGCGAGATGACGGCGCTGCAGAACGTGCTGGTCGGCCTGCACCACACGTACCGCAGCAACCTGCTGGACGTCGCGCTGCACCTGCCGCGCTTCCTGCGCGAGGAACGCGCCGCGACCGCGCGCGCCTACGCGTTGCTGAAGTTCGTCGGCCTCGAATCGCTCGCGGGCGAGGAGGCGCGCAACCTGCCCTACGGCAAGCAACGCCTGCTCGAGATCGCACGCGCGCTGGCGCTCGATCCCGAGCTGCTGCTGCTCGACGAGCCCGCCGCCGGCCTCACGGCGCCCGACATCAAGGAGCTCGTCGCCATCATCCGCAAGGTCCGCGAGCACGGCATCACGCTGATCCTCATCGAGCACCACATGGACGTGGTGATGTCGGTGTGCGACGTCGTCACGGTGCTGGACTTCGGCCAGAAGATCGCCGAAGGAACGCCTGCCGCAGTGCAAGCGAATCCTCAGGTGATCAAAGCCTACCTCGGTGGCGAGCTCGAAGCTCCGGCCGCCCATTGATCAGGAGTACGACAACCATGCTCTCGATCAAGAATCTCCACGCCGGCTACGGCAAGGTCGAGGTGCTGCAAGGCATCTCGCTCGAAGTGCCCAAGGGCCAGGTCGTCACGCTGATCGGCTCCAACGGCGCCGGCAAGACGACCACGATGCGCGCCATCTCCGGCATGATCACGCCGCGCGAAGGCCAGGTGATGCTGGGCGACATCGACATCACCGGCCGCGAGTCGCACCGCATCGCGCGCCTCGGGCTCGCGCACTCGCCGGAAGGCCGCCGCGTGTTCGCCACGATGAGCGTCAACGACAACCTGCTGCTGGGCGCGTTCCCGCGCTTCACCGGTGCGCGCAGGAAGGGCGACATCGCCGGCGACGTCGAGCGCGCGATGGAGTACTTCCCGCGCCTGAAGGAGCGTCGGCTGCAACTGGCCGGCACCTTGTCGGGCGGCGAGCAGCAGATGCTCGCGATGGCGCGCGCGATGATGATGAACCCCGAGGTCGTCCTGCTGGACGAGCCGTCGATGGGACTGGCGCCCATCCTCGTCGACGAGGTGTTCCGCATCATCTCGCGGCTGCGATCCGAAGGCGTGACGATGCTGCTGGTCGAGCAGTTCGCCGCCGCGGCGCTCAACGTGTCCGACTACGGCTACGTGCTGGAGAACGGCCGCATCGCCGTGCATGGGCCGGCGGACAAGTTGAAGAACGACCCGGCGGTGCAGGCGGCCTACCTGGGCGGCGGGCACTGAGCGTCTTTTTCGCCGCGCGCGTCCCGAGGCGCCGAAACCCCCGTTTCGGCGCGCCGGTGATCCGGCCGGTCGTGACAACCTGGGAGCTCCAGGAATCACGACCTCATGGCCAACACCACCCCACCCGGCGTCCTGCGCTTCACCGGGCTCGAACTCTGCACGCCGGCACGCACGCCCGGCTGCCTGGGCATCAACGACCAGGCCGACCCGCGCCTGTGCACGCGCCTGGGCGACACGCCCGGTTGCACCGGCCTGTTCGACGGTGCGGATGCGACGCTGCCCTGGTGGAATCCGGCGCGAACGCACGGCCTCGGGCCGACGCGTGCGTCCGACGGCACTCCGCTGGCATTGCCCGCCAGCGCGCCGCCGCCGCTGCCTGCGCGACCCCCGTGGATGGCGATCGCCGAGCAGGAGGCGCGCAAGTTCAAGGGCGCGACCGAAGCCGTCATCGAGAAGACGACCAACTACGCCACCGCAGTCGGCACGGGCCAGAAGACGCTCGTGGGCGACACACATCCGTGGTGCGCGGCGTTCGTCAACTGGTGCCTGCAGACGGCCGGCGTCCCCATCGACAACCCCGGCTTCGCCGACCATGTGGCCGCGAAGGGGCGTGCGCACGGCTTCTACGAAGTCAAGGGGCCGCCCGTCGCCAGGGGCGGCGACAAAGGCTTGCCGATGGTGCGCAATCCGCTGTTCGTGCAGCTCGATGCGCCGGTGTTCGGGGCGATCGCGATGGTGACTTCGCGGGATGGGCATGGGCATCACGTAGGCTTTGCCTATTCGCAACCGCACGCCGGCTACGTGGTCTTGCTGGCGGGTAACGAGAGCGACCGCATCATGTTCAAGGAAGACAACATCGCTCCAGTGCAGGATTCGACGGAACATCTGCTGTTCTTCTATCCCGCAGGTTTTCTGTCGACGGTCAGCAAACTGATGCCTTTGGGTCAACAGACAGCCGTCGACCTGAACAAGTCGTTCGGAATCTCGACCTCCAAACTCAAGACAGGGAACGGCACGCGATGAATGCGACATTCCTGCGCCAATTCGGCCTTGCGCCACTGGCCGCACTCTGCATGTCCAGTGCATTCGCTGGCAGCGTGTCCGGCCCGTACCTGATCTGGTTCAACTTCGCTGGCGACAGAGATGCGGATACAGCGATCCACAACTTCACGCACGCCTTCGACGATGACGATCCTCGCCACTTCGCCGGTACACCTCTGGAAGGCTGCTGGAACCCCGACGCTCGCCTGATGATCCGCGAATACCCGGCCGCAATCACGCCGGCGCTCGTCCGTGCCGCGGTCATGCGCAGAGAGGCTCCAGCGAGCAAGCGGCTCAGCAAGCTTCTCACCGGTGACGGCGGCTACGACAACTACGACGGCGTCATCGTGATCGTCCACTCCCCCAAGCCCACCGTGATGAGCTTCTCGGCGCGCGGCAGGATCAAGGCCAGGGTGGCGGTGGACGAGTCCGGCGTCGCGGACTGGCCCGCCGCCTTCTGCGACGTGCTGCCGCCCATCAGTCGCAAGCCCTGAGTCGTCCGATCAGGCCTGGCCGCCCTCGCCCGTCCCCTTGTGCTGCGCGAAACGCCACGTATGACGTCCCGACCGCTTCGCCTCGTACAGCGCCAGGTCGGCCGACTTGTACAGCTCGTCCTGCGTCGCGCCGTCGTGCGGGTACAGCGCCACGCCGATGCTGGGGCTGGTGCGCATCTCGTGGCCTTCGTGCCGGATGGGCGCGTCGAAGGCGTCCTGGATGCGCCGGCAGGCGATGTCGACCGCACTCGGCACGGCCGTGTCGGCCAGCAGGATCGCGAACTCGTCGCCGCCCAGGCGCGCGACGACGTCGGCCTTGCGCGCGATGGTGCGCAGCCGGCGCGCCGTCTCCACCAGCAGCGCGTCGCCGGCGTCGTGGCCCAGCGTGTCGTTGACCTGCTTGAAGTGGTCGAGGTCGATCAGCAGCAGCGCGAAGCCGTTGTCCTGGCGCTCGGCGCTGGCGATCATCTGGCGGCAGTAGTCGCCGAACATGCGGCGGTTGGGCAGCGAGGTCAGCGCGTCGCTGTAGGCCAGCTCCTCGAGCTGGTGCTGCAGCTGCGTCAGTTCATGCGTGCGCTGCTCCACCAGGCGCTCGAGCTCCAGGCTGCGCTGCTGCACGTAGCGCACCCGCACGGCCACCACGGCGGCCACCACCAGCAAGGCGGCCAGCACCTTGAGCAGGTCGAACCACCAGGTCTGGTACCAGGTCGGCAGGATCTCCACGTCGACCTCCAGCGGACGATCCGTCCAGGCGCCGTCGCGGCTGGCCGCCTTCATGTGCAGCGTGTAGTGGCCCGGCGACAGGTTGGTGTAGCCGGCCGACCGGTGCGTGGTGTCCACCTCGCGCCAGGTCTTGTCGTAGCCCTCGAGCCAGTAGGCGTAGCGGTTGCGCTCCGGCGCGGTGAAGTCCAGCAGCGAGAACTCCACCGAGAAGCCGCTGGACTCCGCGGGCACCGTCAGCCGCTTGCGGCCGCTCGAGTCCATGAGCGCCGCGGGCTTGCCGCCCACCTCGACGTCGGTGACGACGACCGGCGCCGAGTACACGCGCCGCGTCAGGCGCTCGGGCCGGATCACGGTCAGGCCGCCCAGGCCGCCGAAGAACACCTCTCCGGTGGGACCCACCGCGCCCGAATTGACCCAGTACGTGGAGATCGCCGCCCCGTCGGCCGGATGCAGCAGGCGCAGCGCGTAGGTGGACGGATCGATCACGCCGATGCCGTCGTCGGTGCTGACCCACACGCGGCCGCTGGCGTCCATCAGCAGCGTGTCGATGTTCTCGCTGGTGAGGCCGTCTTCCTTGCCGATGTGGTGGAAGTAGGCGCGGCCGCCGGCGTCGCGCCTCTCCAGGATCTGGATGCCGGCGTTGTTGCCCACCCAGAGCCGGCCCTGGCGGTCCGTCAGCAGCGTGTTGATGACCGCCGCCGCCAGGCTGCTCGGATCGTTGGCCACCGACATGATGCGATCGACCGGATGGCCGCGCCGAACCAGGTTCAGGCCGTTGTTCGTCGCGATCCACATGGCGTCGCCGGGGCCTTGCGCGATCGCGGTGACCTCCGGATCGCTCAGTTCGCTCGTGCGCACCGGCTGCGTCATGGCGTGCGTCGGCGAGGCCAGGTCCATCTGCCAGATGCCATCGCCCTTGCCGCCGATCCACAGCGTGTCGCCATCCAGCAGCAGGGCGGTGACGCCCTTGACCTTGCCGCGTTCGGGCATCGTCACCGCGTTGATCTGGCGCGAGCCGGGCGCCACCGTGAACAGCCCGTCGTTCGAGGACAGGTAGCGCGTGCCGTCGGCTGCATGCACGACCGCGGTCACGTTGGTGATGGCCGGCGCGGCGCCCGAGTCGGCGCCGGCGCTCAGCACCGCGGACATCGTCTGCTGTGCCGGGTCGATGACCTCGAGGCCGCTCTTCTGGCCCAGCGTGACCACGCCGCGCGCGTCGACGTCCACCGCGAAGACGTACGGGTCGGTCCAGGCCGAGCCGTCGGACGAGAACAGCGACAGGATCGAGTCCTGCTGCGGACGCGTGCGGCTCAGGCCCGTGGTAGCGGCCACCCACATCTCGCCGCCGCGGTCGCGGTGCAGGCCCCAGATCCAGTTCGCCTGCAGGTTGCTCGGAACGCTGCGGTCGCGCACCACGCGGCGCGCCAGCAGCGAGGAGGTGTCGGCGATCACCAGGCCGCGCGACTGCGTGCCGATCCAGATGTCGCCGTTGCCGGTTTCCTCGAACGAGCTGATGGTGTCGGTGAGCAGTGCGGGGTCGGCGGCGCCCGCGGGCTGCAGGCGCGAGACGCGGCCGGTGGCCGGGTCGTGCACGAACACGCCGCGCTGGCTGGTGCCGATCCAGACCTGGCCGTGCGCATCCTCGTAGAGCGCCAGCACGGACGCCGGTGCGCCTTCGACGACGCCGGGCAGGTCGATTCGCCTGCCGGGACGCCCGTCCGGGAATCGCTCGACCAATCCCGAGGCGGAGCCGACCCACACGGCGCCGTTGCGATCCTGCAGCACGGCGGTGATGCTCGAATCGGGCAGCGCGTCGGGCGACTTGCCGCCGTGCGGCCAGGCATCCTCGACCACGCCCGAGCCGCGCACATGCATCAGCCCGGTGGTGCTCGCGGCCCACATGCCGCCCTGGGTATCCGCGGCCAGGAAGACCACCGACGAACCGCCGAAGCGCGTGAACCAGTTCTCGGCCGCGTCGAAGCGGGCCAGGCCGCCGCCGTCCATGCCCACCCAGATGCGGCCCAGGCTGTCGTGAGCGATCGTGCGCACGTAGCTGACCGGCAGCCCGTGCGGGTCGTCCGGCCGCGCCGGGAACACGCGGAAGCGGTAGCCGTCCCAGCGCGCGACGCCGTCCTGCGTGCTGGCCCACAGGTAGCCCTGGGCGTCCTCGGTGACGCCGGTGGCGATGTCGTGCGGCAGGCCGTCGTGCTGGCCCAGGTGCTCGAACACCGTGTTGGCCATGCCGACCCAGCCGATGCTGGCCGCCGCGGCCGACGCGGCGGCGGGCGCGGAGGCCGACATCGGCGAAGGCGACGACGAACGCCCGCCCGCGCCCGGTCGCGCCGTCGTGGCCAGCGTCACCCACGCGAGCCCGCAGGCGATCGCGATGCGGACCCCGGTGCGCACTGCCCGCCCGACCTGTTCGCTGGCCCTCCGACTCACTCGTTCGCGCTCCTGGCGTGATGCCTGTCCATGCAGGCCGATGATCCGCGTCGAGTCCGCAGGCGCGGACTCCCCATGCACAACGAAGCGCATCCACCCATTGTCGGCGGCGTGGCCGGGAACTGAAGGGGTCCGAACGCGACCGGGGGAAATCCCGAACGGTCGATCAGACGGGCGCGCTGCGGGGTCAGTCGGAAAGCACAAGGCCCGGACGCCGTGGCGCCCGACGCCCGTGGCGGCCAGGGGACATCGCTTCGAGGCATGCGTCACGCCACCGGTAAAATCGGCGCATGACTCGTCCCGTCCGCTCGCAATACGAAGATTTCATGCGCCTGGTGCGCGACCAGGGCCGCTTCAAGGCCGATCGCACCGGCACCGGCACGACGAGCGTGTTCGGCCACCAGATGCGCTTCGACCTGTCCGAGGGCTTCCCGCTGGTGACCACGAAGAAGGTGCACCTGAAGTCCATCATCCTCGAACTGCTGTGGTTCCTGCGCGGCGACTCGAACGTGAAGTGGCTGCAGGAGCGCGGCTGCACGATCTGGGACGAATGGGCGGGCGACGACGGCGACCTGGGCCCGGTCTACGGCGTGCAATGGCGCTCTTGGCCGACGCCCGACGGCGGCCACATCGACCAGATCGCCCAGGTGGTCCAGCAGCTGAAGACCAACCCCGACTCGCGCCGCATCATCGTCAGCGCCTGGAACGTGGCCGACCTCGGCAAGATGGCGCTGATGCCTTGCCACGCGTTCTTCCAGTTCTACGTGGCGCCGCCCGAAGTCCCCGGCGGGCGCGGCAAGCTGTCGTGCCAGCTCTACCAGCGCAGCGCCGACATCTTCCTGGGCGTGGTCTTCTTTTCCGGCATAACGACCTACTTTTCACATCACTTCTTACTGTGACGCTTGCATACAGAGCGCTTCATAGCGCTATGATACGCGATGAGAAGAACCGCTGGGCGACCGATTGGGTAACCGTCTCCACGACTGCCCCGTGCGACGTTCCGACGACAATTGATCATCGCTCCCACGCCCGGGAGAAGGCAGAACCATGCGGCATCCCGAATACCAGTATCTCGATCTCCTTGAGCACGTCCTGACCAAAGGCGATGAGCGCATTGACCGAACCAAGGTTGGAACGCGCTCGATCTTTGGCGCAATGCTCCGCTTCGACCTATCCGATGGAAACGCCCCCATCCTCACCACGAAGCGCGTGTACTGGAAGACCGCCGTCAAGGAAATGCTCTGGTTCCTGACCGGGGGCACCAACATTCGACCGCTGCTAAAGGAGAACGTACGGATCTGGACAGATTGGCCACTTGCCCGCTATCGCCGAGCGAGCGGCGACAATATTGAGCAGCAGGATTTCGAGCAGCGCGTTCTGGAGGCTGTTGGAAAGCTTGGCGAGGCTCGTGCGCTGACTATCCAAGCTGAGATTGGCGAGCGAGCATCTTCCGTGGGAGCTATTGTAGAGGCAATTAGATCGCTTGAGTTGCTTGGCCTGATTTATTGCTGGCAGGGAAATGCTTTCGGAGAGCGAGCAGAGCATCATCCTATCAAGTGGTGCGCTGTAACTGAAGTGGGAGAGAAGGTAGAAGCATGACCGATCCAAGGCAAAGTCAGGTACGGCGCTACCTGGAGCGAGAAGGAGAAATGTGGCTTCATCCGAGCGGTAACTGG
>CAIMXF010000333.1 GCA_903845345.1 uncultured beta proteobacterium | reverse complement strand
CAGGCCGCTGCGCGCGAGCAGGCCGAGGAGACCGGTGCGATCGAGGACGTCGAGCACGGCCTGCTGCGCCTGAGGTGGAGCGCCGGCGCCGTGGCGCACGGGCGGGTGCGCGAGCGTGGGCGTCAGCAGCAGGTCGAAGCGCCGGTGGAACGCGGCGAGCGCGCGGGCGTGCTGGTTCCACCGGCTCAGGTGCGTGGTGAGCGTGCCGGCGGACGTGGCCTTGCCGAGCGTCTCGATGACGCGCGTCAGCAGCTCGAACTCGCCGCGCCTCGCGCCGGCTGCGAGGCCGCGTGCCATCGCCGCGGGCACCTGGCCGAAGTAGATGTGCAGGTAGCAGCGCGCGAGCAGCGGGCCGTCGATGTCGGGCGCGGCTTGCTCGACGTCGTGGCCCAGGGCGGCCAGCAGCGTCGCGGCATCGGCGACCGCGGCCACGGCCTCGGGATGCATGCTCGTGCCCAGCGGGGACGTCGTCGTGAAGCCGATGCGCAGCCGGCGCGGCGCCCGCTGCATCGCCTCGGCGTACGGCAGCGCGGGCGGCGCGATGGCGAACGGGTCGCCGGCTTCGGTGCCGGCGAGGACGTCGAGCGCCCGCGCGGTGTCGCGCACGCTGCGCGAGATCACGCCCTCGCTGGACGCGCCGAACCACGCCTCGCCCAGGCCCGGGCCGGGCGACACGCGCCCGCGCGACGGGCGCAGTCCGAACAGTCCGCAGCAGGCGGCCGGGATGCGGATCGAGCCGCCGCCGTCGGCGGCCGCGGCCATCGGCACGATGCCCGCCGCGATCGCCGCCGCGGCGCCGCCGCTCGATCCGCCGGGCACGTGATCGAGGTTCCACGGGTTGTTGGTGCGGCCGTTGGCGCGCGAGTCGGTCACGGCCTTCAGCGCGAACTCGGGCAGGTTGGTCTTGCCGAAGACGACCAGCCCGGCGTCGCGGTAGCGCCGCACGATGTGCGCGGTCTCCGTCGGCACCACGCGTTGCATGCCCGCGCTGCCGTAGCCGGTGGGCACGCCCGCGACGTCCTGCACGCCGTCCTTGAGCAGGAAGGGCACGCCGGCGAACGGGCCGGCCAGCGGCGGCCCGGCCAGCTGCGCGCGGGCCTCGGCCTCCATCGGTCGGCAGATCGCGTTGATGCGCGCATGCGTGCGCTGGTGCTGGCCCAGCGCGATGGCGAGCAGCTCGTCGGCGCTGACCTCGCGTTCGGCCACCAGCGACGCCAGCTGCGTGGCGTCGCACGCGAGGTATTCGGTGAAGTTCATGCGCCCCATTCTCGGGGCGAGAGCTCGCATGGGCGCTCGGGACTTGCCCGCCGCCTCATTCCTGCGACTGCAGCGCCTTCATCGCGGCGGTCATCGTCTGCTTGCAGCGCCAGTAGTCGGCCCACGGGTCGGCCCGCTGGAACGACATGCGGTCGCGCGCATCGGAGATCGTCCAGTGCGCGCCGGACCGGATCTCGGGCAGCTCGTCCCAGGCGACGGGCATCGACACGCCCAGCCCCGGCCGCGCGCGCGCCGAGAACGCGGCTGCGGTCGTCGCGTTGAAGCCGTTGCGCAGGTAGTCGACGAAGATCTTTCCGACGCGGTTGGCCGGCCCGCTCCTGGCCACGAAGCGCTGCGGGATCGTCTGCGCCAGGTGCTGCACGATGCGGTGCGAGAACGCCTTGACCGTGTCGTAGTCGAGCCGGGCCGACATCGGCACCACCACGTGCAGTCCCTTGCCGCCGCTCGTCTTGAGCCACGATTGCAGCCCGAGCTCGTCGAGCAGCGCCCGCATCAGCTGCGCTCCTTCGCGCACCTGCGCGAACGCGACGCCCTCGCCCGGATCGAGGTCGAAGATCATGCGGTCCGGCTTGTCGACCTTCTGCTTGACCGAATTCCAGGTGTGGAACTCGACGACGTTCATCTGCGCCGCGGCGACCAGCGCCTTCGCGCTCGGCACCTCCAGCAGCGCGCCGTGGCCTTCCCACAGTCCGGGCAGCTCCTTCACGCCGGGCATGGTGCGCACGTCGGCGTGCTTCTGGAAGAACAGCTCGCCGTCCACGCCCTCGGGCGCGCGCACCAGCGAGGCCGGGCGCGACTTCATGTGCGGCAGCATGAACTCCGCGATGCTCGCGTAGTAGCGCGCGAGGTCGAGCTTGGTGCGGCCGGTCGAGGCGTCGATCACGCGTTCGGGGTGCGTGATGCGCACGCCCTCGACGTCGGCCGTGCCCGACTTCGACGCCGTCCTGGCCGCCGGCGCCCGACTCGACATCGCTTCGATAAGAGTCTTCTTCGTGGTCACGGCCTTCTCCGAAGTCGGTGGCGATTTCGCGCGTTCGCGCACGACGGACTTCGCCTCCTTGTCCTCGCGCAGCCCCTGGTACGACGCGTGGCGCACGCTGCCCTCGGGCGTCCATTCGGCGAAGCTGATCTCCGCGACGAGCTTCGGCTCGACCCAGTGGTCGGCGGCCGCGGGCCGGCTCATCCAGCGCGTGGACCGCGTGGTGCCGGGCGGAAACGGCGACGCGGTCGATGCGAGCTTCGCGAGCTTCCTGCGCAGGTCGACCGCGTCGTCCGAGCTCCAGCCGGTGCCCACGCGTCCGGCGTATTGCAGCACGCCGGCGTCGTCGTGGAAGCCCAGCATCAGCGCACCCACGGCCTTCGCGTTGTCGCTGCGATCGCTGAAGCCGCCGATGACGAACTCCTGGCGCGCCTGGCACTTCAGCTTGAGCCAGTCGGTAGAGCGCGACGACGTGTACGGCCCGTCGCGCCGCTTGGCGATCACGCCTTCCAGGTGCAGCTTGCACGCGGTCTCGAGCACCTGCGCGGCGTTGGCCGGAAAGTCGTCGCTGAAGCGCACGCGGTCGCCGGCGTGCGCACCGATGACCTGCTTCAACAATGCACGGCGCGCGTGCAGCGGCACGCCGCGCAGGTCGATGCCGTTCATGAAGGGCGCGTCGAACACGTAGTAGACGACGGACTCGCTGCCGCGCCTCGAATCGAACGCCTGCTGCAGCAGGTTGAAGTGCGGCAGGCCGTCCGCATCGAGCACGACGGCCTCGCCATCGAGCCAGCCGTCGGCGATGCCCAGAGTCGAGAGTTCGTCGGCCAGCGGCTGCATCTTGTGCGTCCAGTCGTGGCCGCCGCGCGTGATCAGCGTCGCCTTGCCCTTGAACAGGCGCGTCATCAGGCGGTAGCCGTCGAACTTGATCTCGTAGAGCCAGTCGCCGTGCGTCGGCGCGGACTTGGCCAGCGTCGCGAGCTGCGGCGACAGCGTCTCGGGCAGGGCGGCCTTTCGCGCGCCCTGGAGCGACGCGGCATCGATCGGCACAGCGCTTGCGGAAGACGCCTTCGGCTTGCGCGGCCGGGCCTTCGCATCCGCAGCCGTTGTCGCCACCGCCGACGCCTCGCCGGCTTCCAGCGTCGCGGCGGCGGTCTTGCCCGCGCGCCGGATCGCCTCGACGGGGCCGCCGTCCAGGGCCTTCAGCGGATGCGCGACGACGCTGTCGGGCAGCGCGGCGACGACGTCGTAGTCGGCGTGCGGCCGCTCCCACTCGTCGTGCTTCTTGAACAGCAGCCACGGCTCCTGTCGCTCGCCCGGCTTGGCGATCTTCACCAGTTCCCACAGCCCCGCGAGCTTGCTGCCGTGCAGCCGGAACACGAGCTTGCCGGCCTTCATGCCGGCGCGCGGATCGCCGACCGGCTCCCAGGTGCCGTGGTCCCAGACGATCACGGTGCCGGCGCCGTACTGCCCCTTCGGGATCGCGCCTTCGAAGGTGCCGTACGCGACCGGGTGATCCTCGACATGCACGGCGAGGCGCCGCTCCTTCGGATCGAAGCTCGGCCCCTTGGGCACGGCCCACGACAGCAGCACGCCGTCGAGCTCGAGCCGGAAGTCGTAGTGCAGCCGCGTCGCGTCGTGCTTCTGGATCACGAACGACAGCTGCCGGCCGGCCGCCGCGCGCACCGGCCCCGGCTCCGACGTGATCGTGAAGTCGCGCCTGGCCTGGTAGCGCGCCAGCGGCGCGCCGTCATCGGCGGCTGGCTTCGCACGCGCGCGCTTCGCGGGCGCGACCGCGCGCGTCGCGCGTGACGTGCGGGCGGGCGCCGGGGAGTTCGAGCGATGAGGGGCGGTGGCCATGGCGCGAAATCGGCATTCCGCATGCCCAGGCATGCGCCGCGCGCCAGGCGCGTCAGGCCCGCTTGCGCGTGAGTGGCGGCGTCGCCTTGGCGCGCGTGGCGGGCGCCGCCTTCTTCGCGGCCGACTTTTTCGCGGGTGCGGTCTTCGCCGCGGCCTTCGCGGGCGGCTTGCGCGGCGTCGCGGCGGCTTCGGCCTCCACCGCTTCCCGGGCGGCGCCGCGGCGCTTGCCCAGGCTGTTCTTGAGCAGCGCCGTGAGGTCGACGACGTTGGACGGCGCCGCGTTGTCGACCGGCGATTCGACCGGCGTGACCTCGTGGGTGTTGCCCGCCGCGACCTTGGCCTTG
>CAIMXF010000332.1 GCA_903845345.1 uncultured beta proteobacterium | reverse complement strand
CTATGGGAGGTGTTCGTGCGCCCCAAGGCCGGCCTCGACCACAAGCACTGCGGCAGCCTGCATGCCGCCGATTCGAAGATGGCGCTGCAGCTGGCGCGCGAGGTCTACACGCGGCGCCAGGAAGGCATCAGCGTGTGGGTCGTGCGCTCCGACCAGATCGTCGCGTCCGACCCGGCCGACAAGGCGATGCTGTTCGATCCGATGGAGGACAAGGTCTACCGCCATCCGACGTTCTACGAGCTGCCGCCCGAAGTCGGCCACATGTGAGAACGCGATGACCACCACCTTCGCACCCCTGCCGACGACCGCGAGCACGTCGTCGTCGGTCGCCTCGACGACCACCGAGTCCATCGTCTTCACGCCGACGCCGCAGCAGACGTACCTGATGCGCATCGGCGACACCTGCCTGATCCACGCGCAGCGCCTCGCCGAATGGAGCGGCCACGCGCCGATCCTGGAAGAGGACATCGCGCTGACCAACCTCGCGCTCGATCTCGTCGGCCAGGCGCGCGCGCTGCTCACGCACGTCGGCCGGCAGGCCGGCTTCGACGAGGACCAGCTCGCGTTCCTGCGCAACGAGCGCGACTTCGTGAACTTCACGCTGGCCGAGCTGCCGGGCCGCCGCGCGGGCCAGGACTTCGCGAACGCGGTCGTCCGCAACTTCCTGCTCGCCGCTTGGATGAACGTGCTGTGGGCGAAGCTCGAAGCGTCGAGCGACGCCGAGATCGCGGCGATCGCGGGCAAGGCCGTCAAGGAATCGCGCTATCACGTCGCGCACGCGGCCGACTGGGTTGTGCGGCTGGGCGATGGCACCGACGAATCGACGAAGCGCATGCTCAAGGCCGTCGATCGCCTGTGGCCGTACGCCGCGGAGCTGTTCGAGACCGATGCCGTCGACACCGCCGCCGCCGAGTGCGGCCTGGGCCCGCTGCGCGTGTCGCTGAAGCCCGGCTGGGACGCGATCGTCGCGCCGGTGTTCGCCGAAGCCGGCCTGGCGATTCCCGCGACCGGCGCGTTCCGCTCGACCGGCTCGCGCGGGGTGCACAGCGAGCACATGGGCTACCTGCTGGCCGAGATGCAGACGCTGCAGCGCAGCTTCCCGGGCGGCCAGTGGTGAACGCCGCGACCGCGCACGCCGCCGCCTCGAAGCGCGTCGCCGACGCGTGGCGGGTGCTGCACGACGTGCTCGATCCGGAGGTGCCGGCGATCTCGGTGACGGACCTCGGCATCGTGCGCGACGTCATTGCGCACGACGACGGGCTCGAGGTCATCGTGACGCCCACTTACTCCGGCTGCCCCGCGACCGAGGTCATCGAGCAGGCCATCGCCGACGCGATCGTCGGCGCCGGCCTCGGGCCCGCGCGCGTGACGCAGCGGCGCGCGCCCGCGTGGACGACCGACTGGATCACGCCGCAGGGCCGCGAGAGGCTGCGCGCGTACGGCATCGCGCCGCCGGGGTCGTGCGCGAGCGAGGCGACCGCCAATGTCTCGCCCATCCGGTTGATGGCGCGCAACGTCGACTGCCCGCGCTGCGGCAGTTCGCAGACCGAGCGGCTGTCGGCGTTCGGCTCGACCGCCTGCAAGTCGCTGTACCGCTGCGTCGCGTGCCGCGAACCCTTCGAACATTTCAAGCCCATCTGACGAAAGCCCACATGGCCGTCGACACCCATTTCCACCCGCTGAAGGTGCGCTCCGTGCGCCCCGAGACCGACGAGGCGATGGTCGTCTCGTTCGACATCCCCGAAGACCTGATCGAGCGCTTCCGCTTCACGCAGGGCCAGTACCTGACGCTGCGCCAGCGCATCGCCGGCGAGGAGGTGCGCCGCTCGTACTCGATCTGCGCGGGCATCGACGACGGCGAGCTGCGCGTGGGCGTGCGCCGCGTGCGCGGCGGCCGCTTCTCGAACTGGCTGGCCGAGAACCTGCGCGCCGGCGACACCATCGAGGTGATGCCGCCGCAGGGCCGCTTCTTCGTGCCGATCGATGCGGGCGAGTCGCGCAACTACCTGTGCGTGGCCGGGGGTAGCGGCATCACGCCGATGATCTCGATCATGAAGACGGTGCTGGCCAACGAGCCGGGCAGCCGCGTCACGCTGGTCTACGGCAACCGCCGAGCGGCGTCGACGATGTTCAAGGAGGAGCTCGAGGACCTCAAGAACCGATACGTTACCCGGGTATCGCTGCACCACGTGTTCTCGGAAGAGCGCGTCGACTCGCCGCTGAACCAGGGCGTGCTCGATCGCGCCAAGCTGGGCGAGTTCCTGCAGCACCTGATCGTCGCCGACCACATCGACCACGCGTTCATCTGCGGTCCGTTCATGATGAACGACGAGGCCGAGGCCGCGCTGCTGAACGCCGGCGTCGCCGCGGAACGCATCCACGTCGAACGCTTCGGCGTGCCGATCCCCGCCGACAGCGGCATGGGCGCGCAGCCCGCGCCGGCGCAGCCCCCGGCACCGGGCGACGCGGCCGACTGCAGGCTCACCGTCGTGCGCGACGGCGTCACGCACCAGATCGACTGGCGCGAGGCCGACAACAACCTGCTCGATGCCTGCGCCAGCGCGGGTCTGGACGTGCCGTACTCGTGCAAGTCGGGCGTCTGCGGCACCTGCCGCGCGCACCTCGACTCGGGCGAGGTGAGAATGGCGCGCAACTACGCGCTGGAGAAGCGCGATCTCGACGCCCGCTTCATCCTCACGTGCCAGGCGCATCCGACGACCGCTGAAGTGAAGATCTCGTTCGACCACCGCTGATGGCAAGAACCCGCTCCGCCACGTACGACGACCAGCGCGACACGATCCTCGCGCGGGCTGCGGAGCTGTTCGCCAACCAGGGCTACACCGCCACGTCGATGAACGACATCGCCGCGGCCTGCGGCGTGTCCAAGGCCGGCCTGTACCACTACTACCGCGACAAGCGCGAGCTGCTGTTCCAGATCACCGTCGGCCACGTCGCCCGGCTGGAGCAGTTCGTGGCCGAGGTGCTCGAAGAGACCGCGGACGACGACGCCGACACGCGGCTGCGCGCGCTCATCCTGCGCTTCGTGCGCGAGTACGCGAGCGCGCAGAACGAGCATCGCGTGCTGACCGAGGACGTGCGCTTCCTCGACGAGGCCGAGCGCGTCCAGGTGCAGGAGCCGCAGCGCCGCGTGGTCGCCGCCTTCGCCGAGGCCATCGCCGCCGTGCGTCCGAACCTGGCGCGCAACGAGCTCGACCGCCCGCTCGCGATGCTGCTGTTCGGCATGATCAACTGGATGTTCACGTGGCTGCGCCCCGACGGCAGCCTCAACCACGAGCAGATGGCGCCGCTCGTGGCCGACCTGTTCTTCGGCGGCCTCGCGGCGGTGCGCAAGCCCCGCGGCGCGGCGCGCCCGAATGCGCCGGTTCCCACCCTGTCCGACATTTCCGACTGACTGATGGAGACGACCCCGATGACCCACACGATCCGCTCCCCGTTCCAGGCCCTGGTGGCCGCTGCGCTGGCGCTCGCCGCCGGCTCCGCGCTGGCCGACATCAACGTCGGCGTGGTGGTGTCCGCCACCGGCCCCGCCGCGTCGCTGGGCATCCCGGAGAAGAACACCATCGCGCTGATGCCGCAGACCCTCGGCGGCCAGAAGATCCACTACATCGTGCTCGACGACGGCTCCGACACCACCAAGGCCGTCAGCGACACGCGCAAGCTCATCACCGAGGACAAGGTCGACATCATCCTGGGCTCCACCGTCACGCCCAACTCGCTCGCGATGATCGACGTCGTCAGCGAGGCCAAGGTGCCGATGATCTCGATGGCCGCGTCGGCCAAGATCGTCGAGCCGATGGACGACAAGCGCAAGTGGGTCTTCAAGACGCCGCAGAACGACATCATGATGTCGCTCGCGATCGCTTCGCACATGAAGGACCACGGCGTGAAGACGGTGGGGTTCATCGGCTTCGCCGACGCGTACGGCGAGGGCTGGTTCGGCGAGTTCTCGAAGGCCGCGGCGCTCAAGGGCATCACGATCGTCGCCAACGAGCGCTTCGCGCGCAACGATTCGTCGGTGACCGCGCAGGTGCTCAAGATCCAGGCGGCCAAGCCCGACGCGGTGCTGATCGCCGGCTCCGGCACGCCGGCCGCGCTGCCGCAGATCACGCTGAAGGATCGCGGCTACGGCGGGCTGATCTACCAGACGCACGGCGTGGCCAACGCCGACTTCCTTCGCGTGGGCGGCAAGAATGTCGAAGGCACGTTCCTGCCGGCCGGCCCGGTGCTGGTCGCGCGCCAGCTGCCGGCGACGAACCCGGTGCGCGCTTCGGCGATCGAATACGTGGACACGTATGAGAAGGCCTACGGCAAGGACTCGGTGTCGACCTTCGGCGGCCACGCGTGGGACGCGGGCAAGCTGATGGCCGCGGCCATTCCCGTGGCGCTGAAGAAGGCGCAGCCGGGCACGCCCGAATTCCGCGCCGCGCTGCGCGACGCGCTGGAGAACACCAGGAACGTCGCCGGCGCACACGGCATCTTCAACATGACGCCCACCGACCACCTCGGCCTCGACCAGCGCGCCCGCGTGATGGTCAAGATCGACAAGGGCGCGTGGAAGGTCCAGGAGTGAGCATGAGCCAGCCGACCCAACTGCAAAGCTACATCGGCGGCCGCTTCGTGGGCGCGCGCGCGGGCGCGCCGCTCGCGAGCGCGATCGACGGCCGCACCGTGGCCTTCGCGCATGCCGACGAGCTCGACTTCGGCGAGGCCGTCGATCACGCCCGCCGGGTCGGCGTTCCCGCGCTGCTGGCGCTCGACTTCCAGCAGCGCGCCGCGCGCCTGAAGGCGCTGGCCAGGTTCCTGATGGAGCGCAAGGAAGCGCTGTACGCGATCTCGCATCACACCGGTGCGACGCGCGCGGACGGCTGGATCGACATCGAAGGCGGCGCCGGCACCCTGTTCGCGTACGCCAGCATGGGCAGCAACGAGCTGCCGTCCGGCAACCTGATCCACGAAGGCCCGGCCATGCCGCTGGGCAAGAAGGGCCAGTTCGCCGGCACCCACGTGCTGGTGCCGCGGCGCGGCGTCGCGGTGCACATCAACGCGTTCAATTTCCCGATCTGGGGCGCGCTCGAGAAGTTCGCGCCCAGCTTTCTCGCGGGCATGCCCTGCATCGTGAAGCCGGCCACGTCCACCAGCTACCTCACCGAGGCGATGGTGCGCGTTTGCGTCGAGTCGGGCCTGCTGCCCGAAGGCGCGATGCAACTGGTGGTGGGCTCGACGGGCGACCTGCTCGATCGCGTGGGCGGCCAGGACATCGTCACCTTCACCGGCTCGGCCGACACCGCCGCGAAGCTGCGCGTGCGTCCCAACCTGATCGCCAACAGCGTGCCGTTCAACGCCGAGGCCGACTCGCTGAACTGCGCGGTGCTGGCCGACGACGTGACGCCCGACGACGTGGAGTTCGACCTGTTCGTCAAGGAAGTGGCGCGCGAGATGACGGTGAAGTCGGGCCAGAAATGCACGGCGATCCGGCGCGCGATCGTGCCGCGCAGGCATCTGGCCGCGGTCACCGAACGGCTCAGGGCGCGGCTCGCGAAGGTCGTCGTCGGCGATCCGTCGGTCGACGGCGTGACGATGGGCGCGCTCGCATCGCACGAGCAGCAACGCGACGTCGCCGAGCGCGTGGCGCAGCTGGCCCGGGGCAACACCGTGCTGTTCGGCGGTCATGACCAAGCAGCGGGCGGCTTCGCGCCGCGCGGCACCGGCACCGACCAGGGCGCGTTCTTCGCGCCGACGCTGCTGCTGTGCGAGCGCCCCGACATGAACTCCGCCGCGCACGACGTCGAGGCCTTCGGCCCCGTCAGCACGTTGATGCCTTACGACGACTTCGACGAGGCGCTGGCGCTGGCCGAACGCGGCCGCGGCAGCCTGGTGGGCACGCTGGTCACGCGCGACCCGCACCTGGCGGCGCATGCCGTCGGTCGCCTGGCGGCGCTGCACGGCCGCATCCTCGTCCTCGATCGTGACGCCGCGGGCGAGTCCACCGGCCACGGCTCGCCATTGCCGTCGCTCAAGCACGGCGGCCCGGGCCGCGCGGGCGGCGGCGAGGAACTGGGCGGCATCCGCGCGGTCAAGCACTATCTGCAGCGCGCTGCAGTCCAAGGTTCGCCGACGATGCTGGCCGCGGTCACCGGCGAGCACGTGAAGGGCGCGGCGGTGCACGAGTCGGCAATCCATCCGTTCCGCCACGCGTTCGAGGACCTGACCGTCGGCGACTCTCTGCTGACGCATCGACGCACCGTCACCGACGCCGACATCGTCGCCTTCGGCGGCATCTCGGGCGACTTCTTCTACATGCACTTCGACGAGATTGCGGCAAAGGCGTCGCCGTTCGGCAAGCGCATCGCGCACGGGTACTTCGTGCTGTCGGCCGCGGCGGGCCTGTTCGTGTCGCCGGCCGAAGGCCCGGTGCTCGCGAACTACGGCCTCGACACGCTGCGTTTCGTCAAGCCGGTGGGCATCGGCGACACGATCCGCGCCCGCTTGACCTGCAAGCGCAAGATCGACCGCAACAAGGTCGGCGCCGACGGCAGGGGGCAGGGCGTCGTCGCCTGGGACGTCGAGGTGACGAACCAGGACGGCGAGGTCGTGGCGAGCTACGACATCCTCACGCTGGTGGCCAAGCGCGCGCAACCGGCACCGGCTGCCTGAGCTGGCATTCATCCTGCTTGCGCGACGGGCGCGCCCATTTTCACCGGCGCTGCCGCTCGATCGTTGCCTGCAAGGTTCGAGCGCTCGGGAGGCGAGGATCACATCCGAGCCGAACCGAACTCCCCCTCGGGGGCAGCGACCTGAGGGCGCGCGGGGGCTGTCAGTCTATACAGTAAATGTGATATAGTTACGCCTGCGCGAGGCGGAACGAGTGGCTAGAGAGGCTTGAGCCACACGTTCGCGCCCTGTTCCTACACCGGAAGGATCATCACTCGATGTCGAAGCAAGAAATCAAGACCACCCTCGGTGCCGACGGCCTGCGCTATCGCTCCAAGGCCGCAGGATCCCCTTTCGCCGCCACTGGCGCCTTTGGCGCTGCCACCATGTCGTGCTTTCTCTGCGGCAAGCATCGTCCCCGTGCTCAACTGAAGACCCGCAAGCTGCTGGGCCGCGCCCAGTCGGTCTGCGCTCCCAGTTGCAAGGAAGCGGACGCCACCCCGGCTTGATGCATCACTGCGGAGCGCCGGCCGGCTCCGCAGGGTGCTTCACGAACGCACGCCCTCGGGCGTGCGTTTTGCTTTGGGCCGGCGAAAGCTGCGGTCGCGCAGGCGATATGTTCTTTCGCATCGCCATTCGCCGGGCCGTGCCCGCTCCCGGACGGCTTCTCATCGGCGCGATCCTGGCCTGTCGCTGGCCCTCCGAGTCCCGTGCAACGGTTCATCCCATGCAAAGCAACCCTTTCGCGCCGCCCAACGCCCAGACTGCCGATCCACCGAACGCCAGGATGCGCAGGCCGCTGTCCGTGTGGTTCGTCGTGATCCTCGCGACGGCCGTCGCGGCGCTGTTCGCCTATGGCACCACGACGTTCCTGGCGGCACTGATCTCGGGCCGGTGGCCGCCCGATCAGGCGTTGCTGGGCGCGGCGCTGCGGCTGGTCGTGTTGATCGGGATCGCCGGCGCCGTGATCGGTTCCTTCCGCGGCACCGCGTGGGGGCGTTGGCTGGGCCTGCTCTTCATCATCGGCATGCTGGCCGTCACCGTGCATTCGGCGACCGCCCCGAGCAAGGACGACGGCCCCCTCAAGAAGCTCCGCTATACCGACCAGGCCGCCGGCAAGCTCGGGGAAGGGATCGGCGACGTTCTCTTCTGCTCGATCGAGGTCTGGTGGTTCTTCGCCTTCGGGTTCTCGCGCCGCGCGCGCGCCTACTTCGCGGACCTCCCTCCGGTCGGTGCGGACCATGTCGCGCGATCGTGAGCGCGGCAACGCCGACGCGACGCTGGCATGCAAGCACGAGGCCGGCCGCTTCGCGCCCGTCATCGACCCCAACCGCTGCGAAGGCAAGTCCGCCTGCGTCGCCGAGTGCCCTTACGACGTCTTCGTCGTGCGCCGCCGCGAACGCGACGAACTGCCGGGCCTGACGCTGCTCGGCACGCTCAAGTGGTGGGCGCACGGCGGCCAGCAGGCGCAAGCCCTGCGGGCCGACCAGTGCCATGGCTGCGGGCTGTGCGTGAGCGCGTGCCCCGAAGACGCGATCAGCTTGAAGCGGGCCTGAAACCGATTCCTGATAGCCTGCGGGCCTGTCCGGCTTCGGCCGTCGCCGACCGGCGCGAGTGCGTTGCGGCATCGCACTGTCCTCGTTCCCGCCATGACCGGATCCACCGTCCTCGATTCCCCCGCCGCGCCCGCCACCGCGGCCATCCGTCGCAGCCAGCTCGCCGTCGCCTCGCTGTTCGGCGCGCTGGGCTTCGGCTACGGCACGTGGACGTCGCGGCTGCCGGCGATCAAGGCCAGTCTCGGTCTGAGCACGTCGCAGGTCAGCGTCGTGCTGCTGGCCGCGGCGATCGGGGCGGTCCTGTCGTTTCCGGTGACTGCCACGGCATTGCACAAGCTCGGCTCGCGTGGGGCCAGCCTCCTGTCGGGGAGCCTGCTCGCGGTCGGGCTGGTCGCATTGGGCCTCGCGCCGAACTGGATGCTGGCTTGCGTCGCGATGGGCGTCTACGGCGTGATCGCCAGCACGCTGGACGTCGCGATGAATGCGCAGGGCGTCGAGGTGGAGCGCGCGACGGCGGTGCTGGTGATGTCTCGGCTGCACGCCGTCTTCAGCCTGGGCACCATGGCCGGCGCGTTCTTCGCGTCCGGCATCACGAGCTTCACGACGTCCGTGCCGCGGCATTTCGTCATCGCCGCCGCGATCGTGCTGGCCGCGGTGCTGCTGCCGCGCGCGGGCCTCATCGCCGATGCCAGGACGATCGACAGCGGCCCGCGTTCGTTCGCGCTGCCGCGCGGGGTCGCGCTGCTGATCGGCGCGATGGCCTTCCTCGGCATGATCGTCGAGGGTTCGATGGTCGACTGGTCGACGTTGTACCTGAAGGAGCGCGCAGGCGCCTCGCAGCAGATCGCGCCGCTGGGCATCGCGAGCCTGCAGGGCGCGATGCTGGTGACGCGCTGGTTCGGCGATCGTGCGCGCGTGCGCTGGGGCGCGCGCAGGCTGCTGTTCGGCGGCGCGCTGCTGGCCGGCCTGAGCCTGGCGGCAGCGCTGTCGATCGGCGGCATCGCGCCCGCGTTGCTCGGCTTCGCCCTGTTCGGCATCGGCGTGGCCACCGTGTCGCCGTGCGTGTATGCGGCGGGCGCGCGCGAAGGCGGCGTGGCGCTGGCGGCGGTGATGACGCTGGGCTCGCTGGGCTTCGTGGTCGGGCCGCTGGTGATCGGCGCGGTGGCGCAGGCCACCAACCTGTCGTGGGGCATGGGCGTGGTCGCCGCGTCGGCGATCGCGCTGGCGCTGTTGTCGCGGCGCGTGCGCTGGGACTAGCGTCCGAAGAGAAGCACACGCCAGCGCGTGTCCGTCGACGGCGTCGGGATGTCGTCGCAGCGCAGCAGCGCGAAGCCGAAGTCGGCCAGCAATGCCTGCACGCGTTCCGGCGCGTGGTTGACGAACGCACGGCCGTCGGCATCGCGGCCGTCGGCCAGCAGCGCCGGCAGCATCTCCGGCAATGCCACCAGGATGCGCGCCTGGGGCCGCAGCACGGCGGCCAGCGCGGCCATCGAGGCGGGCAGGGCATCGGCCGTCAGGTGCATCAGCACCGCGCCGCAGACGACGCCGTCGAAGCCGGCGCCGAACGGGTGGTCGAGCTCGGGCAACGCCGCCGCCTCGACGCGCCCGCGCATGCGCGGGTCGCGCGCGAGCGCGTGCGCGCGCATCGCGTCGTTGGGCTCGACACCCCAGGCGTCGAACCCCATGTCCAGCAGCGCGACGACGTCGCGCCCCTTGCCGCAGCCGACGTCCAGCACGCGCGCGCCCGGCGCGAAGGCCGACTCGAAATGGCGCGACAGCGCGCTGCGCGGCGCCTCCTGGCCGGACACCGCCCAGGCGTCGTAGAACGCGGTCGTTCCGCGCGCGATGCTCACTTGCAGCGCCCCGTGCCGGTCAGCAGTTGCAAGGAGTTGCGCTGGCCGCCGGCCTGGCTCGGCGGCATCGCGCTGCGGCCCTCGATGGGCGTGCCGCAGGACTCCTTCGCACGCGTCATCTGGTGCACGAACCACACGCCTGCGCCGGCCAGCGCCACCCACACGCCCAGGCCGAGACCGACCAGCGCCCATTCCTTGCGCGTGAGGCGGGATGGCCGTAAGGCCTGTGCGTCGCTTTGCATCGTGGCGCGCAGCTTACCTCGGCCCGGCCAGGCATCCGGAACGCGGACAGTGCCATCGCGGCGCCGGCCAGCGGGGGGGCGCCATCTCGCACAGAATACCGACATGCATCTTCGTTCGAACTTCCCGTGCCATCCCCTCGTCCGGCGCGCGCTCGTGGGCGTCACGCTGGCCGTCGCCGGCCTGACCGCGACGGCCGCCGACATCTCGCTGTACGGCGCGCCCATCCCGTCGGCCGCATCGTCCTCGGCCGCGCGGCCCATCGGCGTCGACGAGATCGTGTACGACCGCTCGCAGGTCGAGTGGTCGGAGGCCTACCTTCAGTGGATCGCCGGGTTCGTGCGCGGCAGCAGCCCGGTGTCCGACACCACGGGCGCGCTGTGCGCCGCCAGGCAGGAGGGCGACGTGTGGTTCCTCGCGACCTCCGACGGCACCGGACCCGTCGAACGCCGCTGTTCCATCCCGGCCGGCAAGATGCTGTTCGTGCCGCTCGCCACCACGCTGGAGCGGTCGGGCAACAAGGAGCCGGTCTGCGAGACGATGGCCCACATCGCCGCCGGCAGCCTCACGCACGTGGCCGGGCTCGCCATGACGATCGACGGCGTGCCCGTCGACGACCTGGACAGCCACCGCATCCCCACGAACGACTGCTTCGCGCTCGGCCTGCGCCAGGTGCCGCGCCTGATCGCGAAGACGGCCGTCGCCGACGGCTGGTACGTGATGCTCGCGCCGCTGTCGGCCGGCGCGCACACCATCGTCGTGACCGGCCGCTACGACGAGACGCCGCTGTCGACCACGTACCACCTCGACGTCCACTGAGGTCGCCCCCAACGCCCCGGCTCCGCCGGCCCGCTCGCGGCCGGCCCCTCGGGGAGTGGAGCCGGCAAAGGGCTCGCGCAGCGAGACCCCGGCGGAACGGCATCCGGCCTGCAAGCCGGATGCCTTTGAGCAGCCAGCGACCGTGGGGCCGTCAATTCAATTCGCTGCGGTTCTCGACGATGCGCGAGATCAGGCCGTACGTGATCGCCTCCTCGGGCGACATCCAGTTGTCGCGTTCGATGTCGACCAGCACCTTCTCGAGCGGCTGACCCGTTTCGCGCGAGATGACGCGGGCGATGCGTTCGCGCGCCTTGATGATCTCGCGCGCCATGATCGCGATGTCGGTGGCCTGGCCGCCGGCGCCGCCGCTGGGCTGGTGGATCAGGAAGCGGGTCTGCGGCAGGCAGAAGCGGCGCTCCTTGGGCACGGACAGGAACAGGTGCGTGGCGGCGCTCCCCACCCAGCCGGTGCCGATCATGCGCACCGGCGCCGAGATGAAGCGGATGACGTCGTGCACGGTGTCGCCCGACTCGAGATGGCCGCCCGGCGAGGAGACGAGCATGTCGATCGGCTCCTTGGGCGAATCGGCGTCGAGCGCGATGAGGCGGCGCACGGTATCGGCGGCCGACTGGTCGTTGATCGTGCCGAACACCAGCACGGTGCGCGACTTGAACGCCTTTTCTTCGAGGAAGGAGCTGCGGGCGTCTGCGTGCGCGGCGGCGGGCGGGGGTGATTCCATGTGCATTTGAGGGAGCTCCGGGATTTGTCTCAGGTGCCAAGCGTACCGCGGTTCTGCGGGCCCTCCGCGACGCGGGGGCGAGGCCGATTCGTTCGACGACCCGCAACAGGTGGAGGCAACATGCCCCGGTTCAACCGCCAGGCGGCGGAGATCGGCCGCCCGGAGGCCGGCGTGCCCGCAAGGCGCCGGGCGCGTCCCCATGAAGAAGCGGGACGACGGGTTGCCCCGTCGTCCCGCCGTATCAGGCCGAGTCGCGGCTTACTTCAGCAGTTGCGTGATGATCGCCGGCTTCGGGCTGCCCCATCCGGTCACCAAGTCGAAATTCGTCCCGGCGGAATAACT
>CAIMXF010000331.1 GCA_903845345.1 uncultured beta proteobacterium | reverse complement strand
GCCTTGTCGAACTGCATCGGGATGCCGAACGCGATGGCGCTCATGATGGTCGCCTTGTGTGCAGCGTCGACGCCTTCGATGTCGAAGGTCGGGTCGGCCTCGGCGTAGCCCAGGCGCTGCGCTTCCTTGAGCACGACGTCGAAGTCGAGCCCCTTGTCGCGCATCTCGGACAGGATGAAGTTGGTGGTGCCGTTGATGATGCCGGCGATCCATTCGATGCGGTTGGCGGTGAGCCCCTCGCGCAGGGCCTTGATGATGGGGATGCCGCCGGCCACCGCGGCCTCGAACGCCACCATCACGCCCTTATCGCGCGCAGCGGCGAAGATCTCGTTGCCGTGCACCGCCAGCAGCGCCTTGTTGGCGGTGACGACGTGCTTGCCGGCGGCGATCGCCTCCAGCACCAGCGCCTTGGCGATGCCGTAGCCGCCGATCAGCTCGACGACGATGTCGATGTCGGGGTTGGCGATGATCTCGCGGCCGTCGGCCACCACCTTGACGGCGTCGCCGACCACGCTCTTCGCGCGCTCGACGTCGAGGTCCGCGACCATCGTGATCTCGATGGCGCGGCCCGCGCGGCGGCGGATCTCCTCCTGGTTGCGCGTCAGAACCTTGTACGTGCCGGAACCGACGGTTCCGATGCCCAGCAGGCCGACCTGGATCGCTTTCATTGTCATTTCACCTCGTGTTGCATTCTCAATTCGCGGGGATCACGTCCGTGACCAGGCTGGGAAGCTCCCACGCCCCGCCCGCCTTCACGCCGCGGCACAGGCCGAAGCTGGCGGCATAGCTCTGTTCGAAGCGGAAGCCGTTCCAGGTCCAGCGCTCGGCGCTGCCGCAGTCGCCGGCCGCGCCGCCGGTGCTGCGCGCCGCGAGCGTGCCCGTGCCGTCGTCGTCCGCGCCCGAATACGTCACCGGCTTCGCATCGTAAGGCGGGCGCAGGTTGGCGATCCAGTAGCCGTTGCCGCTGCCGACGGCGCCAGCGCGGCAGGCCTGCGACACCAGCAGGCGGTTGGCGTCGAGATGCCACAGCCGCGCCCGGGACTGCGCGGCGCCGTCGTCGAGCAGCGGGCAGTCGGGGTTGCTCGGGATCGAGGCCATCACCCGCACGGCCAGCGCATCGTCGCCCGGCTGCGTGACGGTGGGGATGGGTACCGAGCCCAGGCGCGGCAGCGCCATCGGCGAGGCGACGTCGGCGTCGTTGCCGACGCCCTTGCGCACGAGCGCCGACGGCCGGCCCGTGCGGCCCTGGACGTCGTCCATCTGCTGCAGCGCCTCGACGGCGCCGTCGCCGGAGACGCGCCACGTCGTCCTGCCCGCGCTGAACGACACGTCGCCGCCGGCGGCGAGCGTCCTGAGCAGCGCCGCGACGACCGCCGGCGCGAGTGCGGCGTGGTTGTCGCGATCGATGCGTATCGTCGCCACGGCCTTGCCGGCGCCCACGAGCGCGACGCTGCCCGGATGCCCGGCGCGGGCGTCCAGCGTGCCCAGTTGCAGTTCGGCGACCACCGGCTGGCCCCGGCCCGCGGCGCGCGCCACGAACAGCGACACGGGATGCTCGCTGCCCTCGACGCTGTAGCCGGCCGCGCGACAGGCCCGCGTGTTGTCGCAGGCGACCTGCCAGTCCTTGCCCGCGAGCGACTGCGCACCCGCCGCGATGGGCACGCCGAGCGCGGCAGACAGCAGGAAGGTGGACCCGCGCATGCTCAGGCCGCGTGCCGCTTGCGGTAGCCGTCGAGGAAGCGCGCGATGCGCCCCACGGCCTCGGTGAGATCGTCGGCATTGGGCAGGAAGACCACGCGGAAGTGATCCGGCTGGCTCCAGTTGAAGCCCGTGCCCTGCACGATCAGCACCTTCTCCTCGGCCAGCAGCTCGTAGGCGAACTGCTGGTCGTCGGCGATCGGATAGAGCTTCGGGTCGAGGCGCGGGAACATGTACAGCGCGGCCTTGGGCTTGACCACGGTGACGCCGGGAATCTGCGTCAGCAGGTCGTAGGCGAGGTCGCGCTGGCGCGCGAGGCGGCCGCCCGGGGCGACCAGGTCCTTGATGCTCTGGTAGCCGCCGAGCGCGGTCTGGATCGCGAGCTGGCCCGGCGTGTTGGCGCACAGGCGCATCGAGGCCAGCATGTTGAGGCCCTCGATGTAGTCCCTGGCATGCTTCTTCGCGCCCGACACCACCATCCAGCCGGCGCGGTAGCCGCACGACCGGTAGTTCTTCGACAGCCCGTTGAACGTGACGCACAGCACGTCGTCGGCCAGCGACGCGATGCTGGTGTGCGTCGCGCCGTCGTACAGCGTCTTGTCGTAGATCTCGTCGGCGAAGATCACCAGCTCGTGCTGGCGCGCCACCTCGACGATCTCCTGCAGCACCGCCACCGGATACAGCGCGCCGGTCGGGTTGTTCGGGTTGATGATCACGATCGCCTTGGTGCGCGGCGTGACCTTGCGGCGGATGTCGGCGAGGTCGGGCAGCCAGCCGGACTGCTCGTCGCACACGTAGTGCACCGGCGTGCCGCCCGACAGGCCCACCACGGCCGTGTAGAGCGGGTAGTCCGGCGACGGGATCAGCACCTCGTCGCCCGAGTCGAGCAGCGCGTTCATGCTGAAGGCGATCAGCTCGGAGGCGCCGTTGCCGAGGTAGACGTCGTCCACCGTCACGCCCGCGATGTGCTTTTCCTGCGAGTAGTGCACGATCGCCTTGCGCGGCGCGAACAGTCCCTTCGAGTCGGTATACGCGGCGGCGTGCGGCAGGTTGCGGATCATGTCCTGCACGATCTCGTCGGGCGGCTCGAGGCCGAAAGCGGCCACGTTGCCGATGTTCAGCTTGATGATCTTGTGGCCTTCGTCCTCCATCTGCCGGGCCTTGTCGAGGACCGGGCCGCGGATGTCGTAGCCGATGTTGGCGAGCTTGCTGGACTTGGAGATCGGCTTCACGGCCCGGCACCTTGCGGGAGAGGAATCGGAGGCGATCGCTGGACGACCGCTGGGCGAGGGTCAAGTTTCGCATAGGCAAACCTCTGCCCGGCCTCGTCGCCCCGACTGAATCGTCGCTTGCGCAATGGCGAAGGCAGCGCCAGGGGCGTTCCGGCGTGCCCAGCCGGGCGAAGGGGCGCTTCCTATAATCGAGGCTCACTCCCGACCCAGGACGTCCTCTTGAAATTCCAGCCCGACACGCTCGACGGGGTGAACAACATCACCCGCTACGACGGCGACAACCTGCGCGTGAACGCCGACCTGCACACGAAGAGCGTGCTGGTGCCGTGGGTGGGCCAGACGACTGACTGGAACGCGAGCCGCGTGGACGAGCTGACGCAGGCCCACTTCGACGCGATCCTGGCGCTGGACCCCGAGGTCGTGATCTTCGGCAGCGGCCCGAAGCTGAAGTTCGTGTCGCCCGCGCTCTACCGCAGCCTGATCGCCAAGCGCATCGGCGTGGAGACGATGGACTCGGGCGCCGCCTGCCGCACGTACACGGTGCTGGCCAACGAGGGCCGGCGCGTGGTCGCGGCCATCCTGCTGACGCCCTCCGCCTGAGTCGCTTCGCGCCGCGCAGACATGCGGTTTCGGCGCGGTTTCATGCGGTGTCGTGGAGGCCTCGCGCACGCCTGCGGCGGCCCGCCCGGGGCGCGTGGGCAGTTCACTCTATAATCGATGGTTGTGCCTGATCTGGTCCGATGTCATCCCGGGTCAGGTCGCCAGGCCCCTATCACGTCACGCACACCAGATCGACCGACGGTTCGACCGAGACCCTACATGACGCCTGCACTGAACAAAGCGCTCCCTGAATTTGAAGCACTCGCCACCCACGGTGTCAAGTTCACGCCGCATGCCTTCCAGGGCCGCGCCGTGGTGCTGTATTTCTACCCCAAGGACCACACGCCGGGTTGTACCACCGAGGCGATGCAGTTTCGCGACATGCACGCCGAGTTCGTGAAGGCCGGGGCGGTCGTTTTTGGCGTTTCGCGCGACAACATGGCGTCGCACGACAAGTTCAAGCAGAGCCTCGAGCTGCCGTTCGAGCTGATCGCCGACACCGAAGAGAAGCTGTGCCACATGTTCGGCGTGGTCAAGAACAAGATCATGTACGGCAAGAAGGTCAAGGGCATCGAACGCTCCACCTTC
>CAIMXF010000330.1 GCA_903845345.1 uncultured beta proteobacterium | reverse complement strand
CGGCGCCGGTGCAGGCGCTGAGCGTCGAGTACGAGCTGTTCGCCAGGACGGATCCGACGCATCGCGGCATCGCGCGCGTGTCGCGCGCGGGTGCGAGCGCCGACGCCCCTGCGCCGCAACTGGCGGTGCTGAGTCCCGGCAACGGCTGGCATCGCTTCAAGCTGCCGGAGCTGCCGGCCGCGGCGACGCCGGCCGCGACAGCCTCCGTGAGCGAGACGCCCGCGCCCGCCACGTTGTCCGCGCCGGCGCGCTCGTCGCCGTCCGATGCCGACGCCGACACCGCGACCGTCGACGACGCGCCGACCTCGTCGTTCTTCGGCTTCGTTCGCGAAGGCGTGCATCACATCCTGATCGGCTACGACCACATCCTGTTCCTGCTGTCGCTGCTGTTGCCCGCGGTGTGGATCCGCAGCGCGGTGACCGATCCGCGCACCGGCCTCACGCGCACGCGCTGGCTGCCGTCGCAGAACCTGCGTCTCGCGCTGGCCAACGTGCTCAAGGTCGTCACCGCGTTCACGGTGGCGCACTCGATCACGCTGGCGCTGTCGGTGCTCAACATCGTCAACCCGCCGTCGCGCTGGGTCGAGTCCATCATCGCCGCGAGCGTCGTGCTGGCCGCGCTGAACAACATCTGGCCGCTGATCAGCGAGGCGCGCTGGAAGCTGACCTTCGTGTTCGGGCTGGTCCACGGCTTCGGCTTCGCCTCGGCGCTGAAGGACGCGGGGCTGGCGAAGGGCGCGCTGGTCGGACCGCTCGTCGGCTTCAACGTGGGCGTCGAGATCGGCCAGCTGTGCATCGTCGCGCTGGTGCTGCCCATCGCGTGGTCGCTGCGCGGCACGCGCACCTACCGCGGCGCCTTCGCCGGCGGCTCGCTGACGATCGCGGCCATCGCGGGCCTGTGGTTCGTGCAGCGCGCATTCGACCTGAGCCTGATCGCCGGGTGAGGCCCCAGGATCGTCGGCCTGCGTGCGTGCCGGAACCTTGAACGTGAGAGGCCTCGCAGGATCGACGATCCCGCGAGGCCTCTTGTCCGTGGCCGCGCCCGGCGGCCGGGTGTCTCAGGCCGCCACGGCGGCGTCTTGGCCGACGTTCGCGCCGGAGCTGGACGCCTGCGGGCTGTCCGGAGCGCTCGTCGGATCGGCCGAGTCCTGGCCGTCCGATTCGGTCGCCTGCGCCGACGAGTCCGGCGCGTTGGCGCAGAGGTCGTCGAGCGAGGGCGCGCCGGACATCCTGCCGGACGCGTCGTAGGTCGACGCGGCCGGCGAACCCTGGCCCAGCGTCACGACGACGTCGGGGCCCGCGGCGACCACGCTGCCGCCGGACGACGGATCGCCGGAGTCGCTGGAGTCGCTGCTCGAAGCCTGTGAAGGGCGGGACAGGGCCGCGGCGGCGTACGGGTCGCTCGCGCCGGGCGATGAAATCATCATGGACAACTCCTGGAAGGGGGGTTGTCGGTGATCGGTCGTCCGAGGCCAAAGCTTGAAGACTCTCTGCGTCGGCGCGCCGAAGCCTTCCTGAACCTGTGCGCCCGAGGACCTGCGTGCGGCAGATGTCACATCCGGCGCTTCAATTCGTTACAGCTCGACGGGGCGACGACGATAACGGCCCATCGGCGGCTCGTTCGCCCTCTTGCGTCGGGAACTCATGATGAACCACCCCTCCCTGCCTTCCGCCTCCGCCGCGCGCGTCGAGTGGGAACTCCTGCCTTCGTTGCTGAGCATGCTGGGCGGCCGCCGCCAGCGCGCGCAGCCGGCGTGGATGGACACCGTGCCGTCCGAGCTCGACGTGATCGAGCCGTCCGGCGAGTTCCGCGAAGTGCTGCCCGGCCTGCAGATGCGCGAAGTGCGCGAGCCGGACATCTTCCAGATCTTCTTCGGCTAACCAGCCGATTGAGCGGCGCGACCTCGTCCTGGGCGCTGCCGCTCGCGTGGCCCGACCGGGATTGAAGGGCGCGGCAGGTCCGACCTTGCCGGGGCGGCTCGCGGCCCGCCTCTCGCGGGCAGGAAGCGCTGGCGACCGCGCGGCGATATGTCCCACAATCGAAGCCCCGCAACTCCGGGGCTTCGATCATCAGGCACCGGCCTGTCGACGCGGCCCTCGCGTCCATGTCGCCCACCACGCACCATCACTTCGTCGACGCCAGGCTGCTCGACCTCCATCCCACGCAGATGACCGCGGGCCTCGCGGAAGTGGCGCTGAAGCGTCGAGAGTGGGCGGGGCTGTCGAAGAAGAACCGCAAGGCGCTGCTGGCCTCGCACTGGTTTCCCGCGGTGCTCGGACCGCGCGGCCGCAGCTACATCGTCGACCACCACCACCTGGGCCTCGCGCTGCACGAGGAAGGCGTGGAGCGCGTCAAGCTGATGGTGCTGGACGACCTGTCCTACCTCGCGCCGACGATCTTCTGGCGCGTGATGGAGCAGCGCAACTGGGTGCATCCATTCGACGACACCGGCAAGCGCCGGCCGTACACCGACATCCCGTCGCGCATCACCGATCTCGTCGACGATCCGTACCGCAGCCTGGCCGGCATGCTGCGCAGCGCCGGCGGCTTCGCGAAGGACACCTCGCCGTTCGCCGAATTCCTGTGGGCCGACTACCTGCGCCCGCACATCACGCGCGCGCAGATCCGCAAGGCGATCGACGTCGCGCTGCGCGAGGCGCAGGGCCTGGCCAAGAGCCCGCTTGCGCGCTACCTGCCCGGATGGAGCGGCGTGACGGTCGCGCCTGCCGCGGCCCACCGATGACGACGGCCGACGCCGCCAAGACCTCGCTCGCGGCCGACCTCGTCGCCGGCGTCTCGATGGCCGGCCTGCTGCTGCCCGAGGCCGTGGCCTACTCGGGCATCGCGGGACTGCCGCCGCAGGCGGGCGTGCTGGCGCTGTTCGCGGGGCTGCTGGTCTACGGCTTGATCGGACGCTCGCGCTTCGCGATCGTGTCGGCGACGTCGTCGTCGGCCGCGGTGCTGGGCGCGGCGACGCTGTCGCTCGCCGGGCACGACGCGGTACTGCGCGCGGCGCTGGCCGCGGGCCTGGTGCTGGCGACGGGCCTCGCCTTCCTCGCGGCCGGCGCGATGCGGCTCGGCTCGATCTGCAGCTTCATCTCGAAGCCGGTGCTGCGCGGGTTCTCGTTCGGCCTCGCGCTGGTCATCATCCTCAAGCAGTTGCCCACCCTCACGAGCACGCATCCCGACGCCGCCACCGCGCCGGGACTCGCCTGGCAACTGCTCGCTCAAGTGCCGCAGTGGAACTGGAGCGCGATGGCGCTGGGCCTCGCGTCGCTGGTGGCGTTGAAGCTGCTGGCGCGCCTGCCCAGGCTGCCGGGCGCGCTGCTGGTGATCGCGGCGGGCATCGCGGCGGCGCAGTGGCCGGGCCTGGGCGCACGCGGCGTCGCGGTGGTCGGCAGGATCGACCTCGGCTTGTCGACGCCGTCGTTGCCGATGCTGTCGCAAGGGCAGTGGATCAGCATCGCGGAGCTGTCGCTCGCGCTGGTGCTGCTGGTCTTCGCCGAGAGCTACGGCGCGATCCGCACGATGGCGTTGAAGCATGGCGACGGCGTCGATGCGAACCGCGACCTCGTCGCGCTCGGCGCGACCAACCTGTTGTCCGGCCTGATCCACGGCATGCCCGTGGGCGCGGGCTTCTCGGCGACCGCGGCCAACGAGGCGGCCGGCGCGACCAGTTCCAGGTCGGCCTGGATCGCCGGCCTCGTGGTGCTCGCGCTGGTGCTGCTGTGCCTGCCGTGGATCGAGCTGACGCCCGAGCCGGTGCTGGCGGCGGTCGTGATCCACGCGGTGTCGCACACCTTGTCGCTGGCCGCGTTCAGGCCGTACTTCGCGTGGCGGCGCGATCGCTTCGTGGTCGTGGCGGCGGCGGTGGCGGTGGTGGCGCTGGGCGTGCTGAACGGGCTGCTGGCGGGCATCGCGATCAGCCTGGCGATGACGCTGCGCGGGTTGTCGGAGCCGCGCATGAACGAGCTCGGCCGCTCGGGCCAGGGGCACGACTATCTCAACCTGCAGCACGCCGGCGTGGCGGCGGTGCCGGGCGTGCTGATCCTGCGCCCCGAGGCGCCGCTGTTCTTCGCCAACGTGGAGCGCATGCTGTCGGAGATGCGGACCCGCATCGCGGACCGTTCGCCGCGCGCCTTCGTGCTGAGCCTGGAGGAGTCGCCCGACCTCGACGGCACCACCATCGAGGCGCTGGTCGCGTTCACCGCGGAGCAGGGCGCCGCGGGCCGCGCGATGGTGCTGGCACGGCTGAAGGATCCGGTGCTCGCGCTGCTGCAGGGCGCGGTGGCCGGGCAGGCGTCGACCACGCTGGTGGCCGGCAGCGTCGACGACGCCGTGCTGTCGCTGGCCAGGGCGACGGCCGGCAATTCGTGACTGCATGCATCCGCCGCGCCAGGCGGGACCCCCGATTGCCAAGGCTGGGAGTCGTTTCAATGTTTGGAGAACACCCCATGAACAAGTCTCTCGCCGTCCTTCTCGCCACCGCCGCTGCTGCCGGCTTCAGCATGGGCGCCTACGCCCAGGACGCGCAGCCGGCCCCGGGCACGCCTGGCACCACCACCACCACGACGGTCACGACCGAGACCACCGAGACCAAGCTGGTGCCCGCGCCGGGCCTGACGCGCTCGCAAGCCAAGGACGCCAAAGTCCAGTCGGAAGCCCAGTACAAGGCGCGCAAGAACATCGCCGAGGCCAACCACGACCTGAACAAGGCCGACTGCAAGGTCGACGCCTCCGGTGCGGTGGAACGCGCCTGCAAGTCGGACGCCCGCATGCAGGAGAAGAAGGACAAGGCCGACGCCAACCTGATCCACAAGCAGGAAGTGCAGGACATCAACGCCGTGACGAAGTAAGTCTCGCGCCTGGTGAAGAAAGCCCCGGGCCGTGAGGCCGCGGGGCCTTTTTCATGGCCACGCGACATTGCGCAGACGAAAAAAGAGGCTCCCGCGGGAGCCTCTCGTCCGATGGCGCGGAAGGTCTTACTTGTCGAGCCAGTCGCTCAGTTCCTCGGCATGCTCCTGTTCCTGCGACAGGATGTGCTCGATCATGCGGCGGGTCGTCGAATCCTTGTCGCCGATCAGCTTGACCATCTGCGAATAAGCCTCGATCGCCACGCGTTCGGCCACGAGGTTGGCGCGGATCATGGACTTCAGGTCCTTCGATTCGTCGTAGTCGGCATGGCTGCGCTGCAGCAGCGACGCCGGGTTGTAGTCGGGCTCGCCGCCCAGTTGCACGATGCGCTCGGCGATCAGGTCGGCGTGCTCGGTCTCTTCGTGGGCATGCACCAGGAACTCGTCGGCGATGGCCGGCGAGGCCAGGCCCTTGGCGGTGTAGTGATGGCGCTTGTAGCGCAGGATGCAGACGAGTTCGGTCGCGAGCGAGTCGTTGAGCAGCTTGACGATGTCGTCGCGCCACGGGCCGTACGCCGGCGTGATCGCCGCGTCCTCGAGGTTGTTCTTCGCGGCGTCGAGGGCGCCCTGGTCGAGCTTGAGGGGCGCGTGGTTGTCGCTGGCTTGGTGGGACATGGCTGGCCTTCGTGAGGGGGTGAGTGGATCTGTTCCGCCATGGCAAACGGGATGCCGGGGCGACGACGTCGCGCTGCCGGCAAGACCGCGGTTGCACGCGCAGGCGGGCTTGCCGCTACAGTCGGCCGCATCACAGGCAGGAGAGAAGTCCATGGGGTCGAACCAAAAGCCCGTCAATGTCGCCGTGCTCGATGACTACCAGGGCGCCGCGCTGCGCCTGGCCGACTGGTCGGTGCTCGACGGCCGCGCCGCCGTCACCGTCTTCCACGACCATCTCGCCGACGTCGACGCCGTCGTCGAACGCCTGAAGGGCTTCGAGGTGCTGTGCGTGATGCGCGAGCGCACGCCGTTGCCGCGCGCGACGCTGGAGCGCCTGCCCAGGCTGAAGCTGATCGTGTCGACCGGCGCGCGCAACGCGTCCATCGACTCGGCCGCCGCGGCCGAGCGCGGCATCGCGGTGGCGTTCACGGGCTACACGTCCGCGCCGACCATCGAGATGACCTGGGCGCTGATCCTCGCGGCCTGCCGCCACGTCGTCGCCGAGAACCTCGCGTTCCGGCGCGGCGGCTGGCAGCAGGGCATCGGCATCGGCCTGGCCGGCAAGACGCTGGGCGTGCTGGGACTGGGCCGCGTCGGCGGCGCGGTCGCGAAGGTCGGCGCGCTGTTGGGCATGAAGGTCATCACCTGGAGCCCCAACATGACGCCCGAGCGCGCCGCCGAGGGCGGGGCGACGGCGGTCAGCAAGGAGGCGTTGCTGCGCCAGTCCGACGTGCTCACCATCCACATGGTGCTCAGCCCGAAGACGCGCGGGCTGCTGGGGGCCGACGACCTCGCGCTCATGAAGACCAGCAGCCTGCTGGTGAATACCTCGCGCGGGCCGCTGGTCGACGAGGCGGCGCTGGTGTCGGCGCTGACCTCGCGCAAGATCGCGCTGGCCGCGCTCGACGTGTTCGACACCGAGCCGCTGCCCGCCGACCACCCGTTCCGTTCGCTCGATAACGTGCTGGGCACGCCGCACATCGGCTACGTGGCCGACGACCTGTACCGCGTCTTCTACGGCGACACCGTCAAGGCGGTCGACGCCTGGCTCGTCGAGCGCGCCAGGGCCGACTGATGCGCCGCGGGCGCAGGGCGGTCGCGATCGCGCTGGGCGTGCTGGCGGCGCTGGCGCTGGGGATCACGCTCATGCTCGCGGGCTGCCAGTCCTTTGGCGAGCACGCGAGCGGCGACCGGCTGGCGCGCATGCGGCAGTCGCCGGAGTGGCACGACGGGCGGTTCGAGAATCCGCAGGCGATGTGGAGCGACCTGCGCGACGCGCTGCTGCACGCGCTCGCGGGCGGCCCCGATGTCGAACCCTCGGGACAGGTGCCTTACGCCACCACCGACCCGGCGGTGCTGGCCGTCGCGCCTGCGAGCGGCCTGCGCGTGACCTGGTTCGGCCATTCGTCGATGCTGCTCGAGATGGACGGCGCGCGCCTGCTCACCGACCCGATCTGGAGCGATCGCGCGTCGCCGTTCGAAGGGGTCGGACCGCACCGCTGGTATCCGCCGACCATCGCGCTCGACCGGCTGCCCGCCATCGACGCCGTGCTCATCTCGCACGACCACTACGACCACCTCGACTGGGCCACCATCGTCGCGATGCGGTCGTGGAGGAACGTGTTCATCGTGCCGCTGGGCATCGGCGCGCACCTGCAGCGCTGGGGCATTCCGGCGGAGCGCATCGTCGAGCTCGACTGGTGGCAGTCCACGCGCGTGGGCGCGCTCGCGGTCACGCTGGTGCCCGCGCGTCACGCGTCCGGGCGGCTGAACGCGCAGGGCGACCAGACGCTGTGGGGCGGCTTCGCGCTGGTGGGCGACCGGCACCGCGTCTACGACTCCGGCGACACTGGCCTGTTCGACGCGATGGCCGAGATCGGCCGGCGCTTCGGGCCATTCGACGTCGCGATGATCGAGGCCGGACAGTACGACGCCGACTGGCCGGACTGGCATCTCGGGCCCGAGCAGTCGGTGCTGTCGGCGCAGCGCGTGCACGCGAAGGCGATGATCCCGGTGCACTGGGGCCTGTTCCGTCTCGCGCATCACGGCTGGACGGAGCCGGTCGAACGCGTGCTCGCGGCCGCGCGCTGCACCGACGTGCCGGTGATCACGCCGCGGCCGGGGCAGAGCATCGAGCCGACCGCGCTGAAGCCGGGCGACTCGACGCGCTGGTGGCCGGATGCCCGCTGGGCGACCGCGGCCGAGAAGCCGATCGTGGCGACGACCGACGGCGTCGACGCGCATCGCGTCGCGCTGCCGGCCTGCGCGCCGGCGAGTCAGTCGAGCAGCGAGCGATAGAAGTAGGTCGTCGCGCACTCGCCGCCGGCCGGCAGCAGCGCGTAGCGCGGGATGGTGCCTGCCGCCTGCCAGCCCAGGCGCGCGTAGAGGCGGGCGGCGGTGGCGTCGGCGGTGTCGAGCACCAGCAGCGTCTTGCCTTCGGCCAGCGCCTCTCGTTCGGCCGCGCGCATCAACGCCGCGCCCGCGCCCTGTCGACGCGCGCGCCGGTGCACGAGCATCTTCGAGACGTCGGCGCGGTGCGGCTGGTTCTCGGGGCTGGTCGAGGACGACCTGCACCGTGCCGACGATGCCTCGCGCGTCCTCGGCGACGAGCAGCACGCGCTCGCCGCGCGCGACGCCGTCGGCCACCTGGCGCCAGAACGCGAGCGCCTTGTCGCGCGTCATCGGCTGCATGAAGCTGACCGACGCGCCGCCCTCCACGCAATCGACCAGCACGTCGGCCAGTTCCTGCATCTGCGCTTCGGTGACGGCGCGCAGGCGGCGCACGTCAGGGGTAGAGGCTGGGGCGCTGGTCGACATGCGATCTCCGGAACGGCAACGGGTAGGGCAGGCACGCCAGCACCACGGCGTAGCGCGCGGCGACCTTGTGCGGGTTGTGGAAGGCGATGGGCTGGTCCAGCACCATCGCGAGGCAGTCGCCGGCGGACAGGCGATGGCGTTCATCGCCCACCGTGATGTCGATCGCGCCCTCGATCACCCAGACCTGCTGGTGCATCACCGGCTCGCGCGGCCCGGTCTCGTACGACACGCGCGCCCTGGCGGGAAACGTCACGTCGACGATCTGGATCTGCGAGCCGACCCCGCTCGGCGACACGTTGCGCCGCACGTAGCCCGAACGCGGATCGCGCCACGACGGCTGGTCGACGGCGCGCGCGACCGGGCTGGCCGACGGCCGCGGCGCGTCGAACAACGCGGCCAGAGGCACGCCCAGGCCGCTGGCGAGCTTTTCCAGCAGCACCGCGGTGGGACTGCTCTGGCCGCGCTCGATCAGCGAGATCATCGAGCGGCTGATGCCGCAGTGCGCGGAGAGCGCATCGAGCGACAGGCCCGACGCGGCGCGCAGGTCGCGCACGCGCCGGGCGATGCGGTCGTTGAGTGGGGCGGACGGCGACTCTTCCATGGTGGATTGAATGTCCAATATCCTGGAAGCGTCGTCAAGCGCCGAAAGAGGGCGCGGACTTTCGGCGCGTCGACGAGCGCCAGCAGTGACGCTTGCGAACTCCTGCGCGTCGATGTTAATATAAAAAAATTAGCTAAATAGTTAAATAACTAAGCAACGAAACATGAAAGAAGACAACGTCTTCGCGGCCCTCGCCTCGACCCCGCGCCGCAAGATCCTGGCCTACCTGTCCGAGACCTCGCTGACCGCCGGCGAGATCTCCGAGCGCTTCGAGATGAGCAAGCCCGCGCTGTCCAAGCACCTGCGCATCCTCGAGGACGCGGGCCTGGTCGCGAGCGAGAAGCGCGGCCAGTTCGTGCACTACCGCCTGGCCGACGACAACCTCCTGGGCACGCTGCACAACCTGCTCGCCGCCTTCTGCCCGGTCGGCGGCCCGTTGAAGAAGGAAAGCGCCGCGCTGGCCAGGGCCGGCAAGCGACGCGCTCGCTGACCCGTCCGCATCGATTCGAAAGGCAAATCCATGAACGCCTCGCCGGCCTGGACGGCCCTCGGACTGACCCGCAGCACGCGCGAGACGCGCACCACCCCGACGTTCCCGTCCGCGAGCCTGCGCCTGGCGCCGGGCCGCGTGCCGGTGGAGGTGAACCTGGTCGCGCGCCTGGGCCATGGCGCGGGCGACAAGCTGTTCTTCGAGGCACAGGTGCGCCAAGGCCGGCACGGACGCTTCGTCGACGCACTCGACGAGCCGTCCGCCAAGCTGGGCAGCACCGACTTCCAGGCCGGCGACGCGACCGCGCTGTATTCGTTCGGCGTCGGCGATCGCGGCCATCCGTTCCACCGGCATGCGGGCCATCGTGTCTTCACGGCGGTTTCCGGCAGCGGCGGCACGCAGCTGCGCTTCTCGGGCGCCACGTCGGCCGAGCTCGCGCGCGATCCGGCCAGCTTCGTGCGTGCGCTGCAGCACGTCGACATCCCGCCCGACTGCCTGTTCAGCGTGCGGTTCGACGGCGAGACCTGGCACCAGTTCGCGCCCTTGCGTCCGCGTTCGGGGCATCCGGCGCTGTTCGCGCTGTCCACGCACACCAACGAGCTCGGCGGCGCGCTGGGCGACGAAGCCCGGCGCCGGGTGCTGTCCGATGCCAGCGACATTCCGTCGCTGACCGAACTGCTGCCGGAGGCCGTCTCCGCCTGGCTGCGCGCCTGCCCGCCGCGGCGGGGCAGCGTGCCCACCACCGAGCTGTCGCTGCACGATCGACCGGGCGGGCTGCTCGCGGCATTCTGCGCGAGCGTTCGCTCGTTTGCCGGACACGTGCACCGCCGGCGCCTCGGCGTCGGATTTCGCGCGGGCTTCGTGAGCGTCGTGCGCGGCCCGCGGGTGGTCGCACGGCGCGAGCTGGCCGACGACTGCCTGCTGCGCGACGAACTGCGCGACCGCGTCGTGCATCACCAGGATCGCTTCACGCTGACCGTCACGCCGCCGCCGCCCGCCAGCACACGCGACGCCCCTCGATGGCTCGCGGCGGCGCTGGCCGGCTTCATGGAGAACGCGCCGACGGCGGTGTCGCGGATGATGGCCTGGCGCAACGCGCTGGTGCGACCGTTGGGGCTTCGCACCTCGCCGCTCGGCTGCCCGGTGTCGTCGCTGCTGAGCCCGACGTCTCCGGCGATCTTCGCCGGCCGTTTCCCGGTGCTTCGCCAACAGGTGTCGGCCGACGGCCGCAGCGCGCAGGTCGTGCTCGGCGTGGACGACAAGCATCTGAAGTTCCGCTCGTGCGTGGCGGTGCGCCTGCTGGTCGGCGGCGCGGTCGAGTTCTCGCTGTCCGACCGCGTCGCCTGCAGCAACGCGTTCGGGCGGCTGTACATGGCGGCGATCGCCACGACGCATCGCCAGGCGATCGCGCCGGCCATGCTGGCGCACGCGGTCGACGCCGCGTTGCGGCTCGAAGCCTAGCGTCGGTTCTGCGTCGCTGCGAGGATGCGAGGCCGTCCGCTGGCATCGCATCGCCGCGTCACGGCGCCGCGGATCCGCTGCCGCCATCGACCGACGGCACGGACCTCGCAGGCGTCGCCGTCGCTGCTATCGTGCGACGTGATGGACATTCCCGACCCCGACCTCTTGCGCGTGCTGCACGCCGATGACGACCTCGTCGTGATCGACAAGCCCGCGGGTCTTCTCGTGCATCGCACGTCCCTCGATGCCCACGAGACGCGCAGCGCCGCCGAACTGCTGCGGGCGCAGCTGGACGCGCCCGTGTGGATGCTGCATCGCCTCGACAAGGCGACCTCGGGCGTGCTCGCGTTCGCGCGCAGCGCGGCGGTGGCGTCGCGGCTGGGCGAGGCGTTCACCGCGGGCCTGGTGCGCAAGCGCTATCTCGCGCTGGTGCGCGGCTGGCCGGCGGCCGAGGGCGAGATCGACTACCCGCTGGCGCGCGACCCCGAGCTGCCGTCCGCCGGACAGGCCCGGCTGCCCGCGGTGACGCGCTACCGCCGGCTCGCGTGCTTCGAATGGCCGTTCGCCGACGCGCCGCATGCGACCAGCCGCTACGCCTTGCTCGAGGTCGAGCCGCTGTCGGGCCGGCGCCACCAGATCCGTCGCCACTTCAAGCACATCGCGCATCCGCTGGTGGGCGACACGACGCACGGCAAGGGCGCGCACAACCGCGCGGTGGCTGCTTGGCTGGGCACGGCGCGGCTGTGGCTGCATGCGACGCGGCTCGAGCTGCCGGGGGTCGACGGCGCGGCGTCGCTGGCGATCGAATCGGCGCCCGGGGGCGAGTGGGCGCCGCTGCTGGCGCCTCAACGGCCCGCGATGTAGTCCCTCAGGCCGGCTGCCAGCGCCGCGAACGTCGCCGCGCAGCGGGCGCTGGTGCGCAGGTCCGCGTGCATCGCGATCCAGGTCTCCAACTTGTGCGAGAACGCCTTGGGCAGCACGCGCCGGATCGCCGGGTCGCGCGCGGCGAGCGCCGTCTGGCAGATGCCGATGCCGTAGCCGGCGCGGATCGCGGCCAGGCTCGCGAGGTCGCTGTCGGCGCGCAGCGCGAGGCTGGCGCGCGTGAGCATCGGATAGCGCGCCTGGATCTGGCGGATGAACGCGGTCTCGGTGTCGAAGCCGATCAGCGTGTGGCGGCGCAGGTCGGCCGCCGAGGCGGGCATGCCGTGGGCTGCGAGGTAGTCGGCATGCGCATGCAGGCCCAGCTCGATGGCGCCGACGCGCTTGGCCACCAGCGCGTCCTGCTGCGGCGCGAACATGCGCACCGCGATGTCGGCCTCGCGGCGCAGCAGGTCGTCCGCCTGGTTCGACAGCACCAGTTCGATCACCAGCGCCGGGTGCTGGCGCCGCAGCGCCGTCAGGATGGGCGGCAGCACCTCCACGCCGACCGTCTCGCTGGCCGACAGCCGCACCGTGCCGCGCACGCCGTCGCCGGTGCCGCTGGCGGTGCGGCGCAGCGCCGCGGCGGCGGACACCAGCGCCGATGCGTAGGGCTTGAGCTCGAGCGCCGCGTCGGTCGGGGCGAAGCCGTCGAACGAGCGCTTGAACAGCTTCAGCTGCAGCGCGGCCTCGAGGCTGTCGATGTGGCGGCCGACCGTCGGCTGCGTCATGCCCATCGCGCGGCCGGCGGCCGACAGCGAACCCGCATCGAGCACGGCGGCGAAGCTGCGGTACCACTCCCAGTTCGGTTCGGTGTCGGCCATGGTATGCATTTCCTTATAGCGGCGATGCAATTCTAGGCAATTTTCAAATGCTCCGGGTTTTCGCACACTGCGGACATCGCAGCAGCACTTCAACCCGGAGCCCGCCATGTTCAACCCGAGCGCATCTGTTCCCGTCGGCTGCAGCCTCGTCCTGGCCGCGCGCGAAGCCGGCGCCGTGTTGCCGGGCCTGGCGGTGGTCGCGCTCGAAGCCTGGCTGCGCGTGCCGGTGCGTCCGCTGCTCGACGGCTATCTGCAGGAAGCGCAGATCCGTGTCGTCGCCTTCATCCGCCAACTTTCGTTCTGAAACTCACCAGGAGAATCGCCATGTCCAGGATCGCCTTGTTCGGTGCCGCGGGCGCCATCGGCCAATCCGTCGCCGGGGCGCTCGCCGCGCAGGGCCGGCCGTACCGCGTGGTCGGCCGCTCCGAGGCCGGCCTGCGCCAGGCCTTCGGCGCTGACCCGCTCGCCGAGATCGTCACCTGGGATCCGGCGTCGCCCGGGTCGATCGAGTCGGCTGCCGCCGGCATCGACACCCTCGTCTACCTGGTCGGCGTGAACTACTGGCAGTTCGAGCTGCATCCGCAACTGATGCGCAGGACGCTGGACGGCGCGATCGCCGCGGGTGTGCGCAACATCGTGCTGATAGGCACGGTGTACCCGTATGGCCGCGCGCAGACGACGCCGGTGCGCGAGGATCATCCGCGCCATCCGCACACGTTCAAGGGCCGCATGCGCAAGGCGCAGGAGGACATCCTGCTCGACGCGCACGCGCAGGGCCGCATCAACGCCACCGTGCTGCGGCTGCCCGACTTCTACGGCCCGGGCGTCACGGCCAGCCTGCTGCACGGCGCGGCGGTGGCGGCCGTGCGCGGCGGCACCGCCGACCTGATCGGCCCGATCGACCAGCCGCACGAGTTCGTCTTCGTGCCCGACGTCGGGCCGGTGGTGGCGAGGCTCGCGGATACCCCTCAGGCGTATGGCCACGTCTGGCACCTGGCCGGCGCGGGCGTGACGACGCAGCGCGGTCTCGTCGACGAGATGGGCCGCCAGGTCGGCCGCAAGGTCAGGCACCGCGTCGTCGGCAAGACGATGCTGCGCGTACTGGGCCTGTTCGACAAGCTGCTGCGCGAGATGCCGGAAATGCACTACCTGCTGACCGACCCGGTGATCCTGGACGACGCCGCGCTGCAGCGCCTGATCGGGCCGGTGCGCAAGACGCCGTATGCCGAGGGGATCCGCCGGACGCTGGCCGCCGTGGCGCCTGCGAAGGCATGAGTCGATCCGCCTGCCGATGGAGACGGCATGGGGCATGTACGGCGAGGGGCGGCGCCCCGCCTGGGAAGGAGGCCCCGAGCTCGGATCGCGCTACCGTGGCTGCGTTCGCGCACGCGCCGCGCGTCGAGGCCGTGGAGACGCAGGCCCTGCCACCGATCGAGCCGGCCATCCGGGCGCAGGCGAAGGCGCCGCTGCTTCGCACGGTGTCGTCCGGCGGCGCGGGCGATCCCGATCGCGCCACGGTCTATGCGGCGGCGCGGCTCTACCTGCTGACCATCCTGACGTCGATCAACACGACGCTGCCGATGCCGGACGGCGCGTTGCTGATACCGACCGTGGCCCGCTATGCGATGGACGGCGAGCCCGTCATTCGCGGGTCGCTGCCGCCGGATTTCCCCGCCGACGTCGCGCAGACCGCGGAGCAGTCCGTGCAACGCGCCGCGACCTGGGCCGCGGCGAACTCGCCGCGGTGCCGCCCGCATGGATCAACCGGCCGCCAACAGCGCGCCCAGCCCCAGGTTGATCGCCCCGCCGCCGACCACCAGCCACGCGAACAGCGTCGCGCCGAGCGCCAGCGGCGCGAGGCCGGCGGCCTTCATCGCCGACAGGCGCGTCGTCAGGCCCAGCGCGGCCATCGCGATCGCGAGGACGGCGAGGTCGACGCCGTTGGCCAGCGCGATCGCGGCCGCCGGCAGCACGTCCAGAGAACGCAGGCCCGCCACCGCGACGAAGCCGAGGGCGAACCAGGGGATCGTGATCGGCGTGCGCGGCTGGTCCGCAGCGACCTGGCCCGAGCGCGCGAACCAGCCCGCGAGCGCCACGAGGAACGGCGCCAGCATCATCACGCGCACCAGCTTCGCGATGACGGCGATGTCGGCGGCGCCGTCGCTCACGGCGTGGCCGGCAGCCACCACCTGCGCGACCTCGTGGATCGTCGAGCCGGCCCACAGTCCGTACTGCGCGGTCGACAGCGGGTGGATCGACGCGACCAGGTGGAACAGCGCGGGATAGACAAAGATCGCGACGCTGCCGAAGCCGACGACGGTCGCGACGGCCACGGCCACCTGCTCGGGCCGGCCGCGCACCACCGGCGCGGTGGCCATCACCGCCGCCGCGCCGCAGATCGAGCTGCCCGCGCCGATCAGCATGGCGGTGGTGCGGTCGAGGCCGAACACGCGCGTGCCCAGCACGCAGGCCAGCGCGAAGGTGCTGCACAGCACGGTCGCGTCGATGGCGATGCCGGCGAGTCCGACATGGCCGATGTCCTGGAACGTCAGGCGCAGGCCGTACAGCACGATGCCGGCGCGCAGCAGGCGCTGCCTGGCGACGTCGAGGCCGCTGGCGGACGCGTCGAGCGCCGCGGCCGGCAGCAGGTTGCCCGCGACGATGCCCAGCACGATGGCCAGCGTCAGCGCCGAGACGCCGTGGGCCTGCAGCCCGCCGATGCGGGCGGCGGCCGTGGCTGCCGCAGCGACGGCGGCGGCGAGGACGAGCCCGGGCACGAAGCGCAGGGCAGGGGCGGGAACGGCGAACGAGCGGGTGGCGGTGTTCATGGCGGCCTGCTTTTGGCGAACGTTGCGATGAACCGGACTCTGAGCGTTCGTCGTCAATCCGTAAAACGAATTGATTTCGTTATATCGACCTGTAAAACAGGTAGATTGGCGACATGCGGATCACCTTGCGCCAGCTGGCCATCTTCATCGCCGTCGCCGACGCGGGCAGCACCGCGGCGGCGGCGCCACACGTCGCGCTGTCGCAATCGGCCACCAGCGCCGCGCTCAACGAGCTCGAGGCGGTGCTCGAGGCCCGGCTGTTCGACCGCGTCGGCACGCGGCTCGTGCTCAACGACACCGGCCGCGGCCTGCTGCCGCAGGCGCGCGCGGTGCTGGACGGCGCCGCCGCCATCGAACGCGACTTCGGGCTGGGCGCGACGGCGCGCGAGGCGGGCGCGCCGTCGCGGCTGCGCGTCGGCGCCAGCACGACGATCGGCAACTACCTGCTGCCCACGCTGATCGCCGACTGGCAGCGGTCGCGTGCAGGCGCGCAGGTCGAGGTGCAGATCGCCAACACCGGCGCCGTCGCCGCCTCCGTCGCGCGCATGGAGGTCGACGTCGGCCTCATCGAGGGCCCGTGCCACGAGCCGGACGTCGTCGCGCAGCCCTGGCGCGAGGAGGAGCTGGCGATCGTCTGCGCGCCGTCGCATCCGCTGCTCGGTGGCGATCCGGCGCGGCGGCTGAACGTCGCGACCTTGCGCCAGGCCGCCTGGCTGCTGCGCGAGCCGGGCTCGGGCACGCGCGAGGCGGTCGAGCAGGCGCTGCTGCCGCATCTGAACGCGTTGCGCGAGGGGCTGCATTTCGGGGGCACCGAGGCGATCAAGCAGGCCGCGGTCGAAGGGCTGGGCTTCACGTGCCTGTCGCTGGCCGCGGTGCAGGACCTCGTCGCGCTCGACCGCCTCGTGCGCGTGCGCACGACGCTGCCGCGGCTGAAGCGTCCCCTGTGGCTGGTGCACCATCGGCGCAAGCAGTTCTCGAGGAGCCTGGCCGCGTTCATCGACTTCTGCCGGCAAGGTTGACGCGGCCAAGGTATCGTCGTCGCCGACGACAGCCCAAGGCCACCCATGACCGACGACCACCGCTTCGAACTCTTCTCCTACTGGCGCACCTCGGCCACCTACCGCGTGCGGGTGGCGCTGCACGCGAAGGGCGTGAAATGGCGCGAGACCAACGTCGACATCGACGCCGGCGAGCAGCACGGCGAGGCGTTCCGCCGCGTCAACCCGCTGGGCGGCATCCCGGCGCTGATCGACCACGCCGAGAGCCAGTCGCACCTGCCGCTGACGCAGTCGCTGGCCATCCTCGAGTTCCTTGACGAGGTCTATCCGCATCCGCCGCTGCTGCCCGCCGACCCGCACGGGCGCGCCCGCGTGCGCTCGCTCGCGCAGATGCTGGCCGCCGACACCCATCCGCTGATCACGCCGCGGGTGCGCAAGTACCTCGCGGCCAACGCCGGCTTCGATGCCGACGCGTGGCGCGCCTGGCAGCTGCAGTGGTTCGGCACCGGCCTGCGCGCCGTCGAACAGCGCCTGGCCGGCGAGGCCGGCACCGGCCGCTTCTGCCACGGCGACACGCCCACCATCGCCGACATCTGCCTGGCCAGCATCTTCGCGGTGATGCGCGTGTTCAAGATCGACGTCGACGACGTGCCGACCTGCAAGCGCATCGTCGCCGAATGCGAGCAGCTCGAGGCCTTCGCGGCCGCCGACCCGTCGCGCCAGGCCGGCGCGCCGCAACCTTGAAGGAGACGAACGCATGGACAACGCAACCCTGAGCGGCGCCACCTACGACGCCTTCCGCGCGCATCCGCTGCTGCAAGGCGCCGACGAGGTGCTCGAACGCCACTGGACGCCGAACCAGGAGGTCGACGAACACGCGCACCCGTTCGACGCCGACGCGGTGGTCACCGCCGGCGAGATGTGGCTGACCTGCGGCGACGAGACGCAGCACCTGAAGCCCGGCGACACGTTCCACCTGTCCGCGGGAACGCGGCATTCGGAACGCTACGGGCCGCAGGGCGCGACGTACTGGGTGGCGCGGCGGCATCCGAAGTAGCCGGCAGCGCCCGTGTGACGGCGCGGTCTGGCCGCGCCTGCTTCCATGAAGCCTACCGCCGCCCGCCTCGCTGCCACAACGGCTTCTTCCCCTTGAGGTGCCGCTCGATGCCTTCGTTGAGCCGCTCGCGCAGGTCGATCACCGCGTCGAGGTGGCCGTAGATGCCGGGGAAGCGCAGGTCGAGCCACAGCCACAGCGTGCAGGAGCGCAGGGCCTTCTCCATGTTGTCGAGGCGGCTGTGTTCGTCGACTTCCTCGAGGAACCAGGGCGTGCCGGCCTGGCCGAGGGTCGCGTGGCGGTGCGTCCAGTCGAGAAAGGCCTGCACCTGGGCCTCGGTGCGCGTATCGACCGGCGCCTGGGCATAGATGAAGCGCTGCTTCAGCGGCAGCCTGCCGGCGGTCTCGTCGAGCTGGCGCGCGAGCTCCAGCATCTGGTCGAGCTCGGCCACTGCGAAGTGGGCGTTGTCCAGCTTCAGCTGGTCGACGAACACGTCGAGCACCGCACGCAGCTTCGTCAGGTGCAGCCGCGTGGCGATGGTGTCGACGTGCCACCAGTTCGGCGCGACCGTCGCCTTGAAGTCGCGCGGCGCGCGCGGCGGCTTGGGCAGCAGTTCCTTGAGCGTGCGCAGCGCCGTCGGCTCGGCCTCGCGCAGCACGCCGGTGAAGCCTTCCTCGTGCATGCCGTAGCGGCCGGCGCGGCCCGCGATCTGGTGCACTTCGGACTCGTTCAACGTGCGGTCGCCGACGCCGTCGAACTTCTTCAGCGTCGAGAACAGCACGCGGCGGATGGGCAGGTTCAGGCCCATGCCGATGGCGTCAGTCGCGACGAGGATGTGGGCGTGCCCGTGCGCGAAGCGTTCGGCCTCGCGGCGACGCACCTCGGGCGGCAGCGCGCCGTAGATCACCGACACGGCGTGGCCATTGGCCGCGACCTGGTCGCGCAGCATCAGCACCTCGCGGCGGCTGAACGCGACCACCGCGTCGCCCTTCTTCAGCGCGGAGATGGGCACCGGCCCGGGCATCAGCTCCACGTGCTGCTTGCGCTCGAACGCGATCACCTTGCAGTTCTCGCCGCACAGCTTGAGCAGGTTCTCGATCGCCTCGGCGGCGTAGGCCGAGCAGATGATGATCACCTCGTTGGCCGGCACGCCGACGATGGCCTGCGTCCACGCCCAGCCGCGCGAGGTGTCGAACAGCATCTGCGCCTCGTCGATGACGGCCACGTCGATCGGCTTGGACGTGTTGACCATCTCGATGGTGCTGGAGACGACGCGCGCGTCGGGCGCCGGATCGTTCTCCTCGCCGGTGAGCAGCGAGCAGGCCACGCCGCGGCCCACGAGGCGGTCGCGGCCCTCCAGGGCCAGCAGGCGCAGCGGCGCGAGGTAGCAGCCGTCGTGCGCGGCCGCCAGCTTCTCGAACGCGGCGTAGGTCTTGCCGCTGTTGGGCGGCCCCACGTACAGCGTCACGCTGCGCTGCAGCCGGCGCGCCAGCTCGAAGGTGTCGGGGTAGCCCTGGAACGCCAGCTCGTCGTTGAGGCCGGCCAGCGCGTTCAACTCGGCCACGTGGCGTTCCCAGCGGTCCTGGGCGCGCACCAGCGAGGCCTTGAGGTCGGCGAACGGCTGCGGCCGCGCGGTCTCGGCCTGCAGGCGCTGGATCAGCGAGCCCACGTGCTCGGAATGGCCCGATTCGGCGCGCGCGACCAGTTGCTCGACGACCGCCACCAGCTCGTCCGCGTCGGCGTAGGGCGGGGCGGCGCCGAGGGCGGTCTTGAACGCCGCGAGGTCGCCGGTGCGGTAGAACTCCCACACCGGGGCCGCGGCCACCGGCACGCGGTAGGCCACGCGCAGCTGCACGCCGCTGGCCGGCAGCGCCAGCATGCGGGCGAGGAAACGGTCGAACTCGCCGGCCTCGCGCGTGACGCCCAGCGTCTCGAGCTCCAGCGTGCGCGCCAGCATCAGCGCGCGCACGTTCGGGCCGTTGCCCACGGTGTCGAGGTGGCGCAGCGCGTCGGCTATGAGCGCGGGGTCTATCCAGCGGCTGGGGCGGGCGCCCGCCACGGCCTTCTGGAGCAGGATGAAGCCCAGGCCGTCCAGGTGCTGCTCGAAGTGCGGCGCGTGCTCGTCGATGTAGTCGGCCGGCTTGACCACCTGGGGCAGTTGGTACGCCGCCTGCTGGATGCGGGCGACGTCGGCGGGGGTGATCGTGGCAGGCACCCGGCTCGCGTGGCGGGCGTTGGGCAGCTTGAACGTGCGCGGCGCGGCGGCCGTGGCGGCGGCGTCGGAGGGCGGGAGGGTCGCGGAATCGGAGCTCATGCAGGTGCACGCGCGCGTCACGCGCGGGTGCGTCGTCGAAGGAATCCCGGAGTATGACGGGTCGGGACGCCTGGAAGGGCACACTGG
>CAIMXF010000329.1 GCA_903845345.1 uncultured beta proteobacterium | reverse complement strand
GTGCACCGCCTGCTCGCCGAGATCCTCCCCGCCCAACAAGGAATTGCTCAGTGAACCGCAAAGGCATCATCCTCGCCGGAGGCTCCGGCACCCGCCTGCATCCGGCCACGCTGGCCATCAGCAAGCAGCTGATCCCGGTCTACGACAAGCCGATGATCTACTACCCGCTCAGCGTGCTGCTGCTGGCGGGCATCCGCGAGATCCTGATCATCAGCACGCCGCAGGACACGCCGCGCTTCGAGCAGTTGCTGGGCGACGGCAAGCGCTGGGGCCTCGACCTGCAGTACGCGGTGCAGGACAGCCCCGACGGCCTCGCCCAGGCCTTCCTGATCGGCGAGAAGTTCCTGGCGGGCGCGCCGAGCGCGCTGGTGCTGGGCGACAACATCTTCTACGGCCACGACCTCGGCGGCCGCCTCGAAGCGGCGTCCGCCAACCTCGATTGCGCGACCGTCTTCGCCTATCCCGTGACCGATCCCGAGCGCTACGGCGTGGTCGAATTCGACGCCGGCGGCAAGGCGATCAGCCTCGAAGAGAAGCCCGCCAGGCCCAAGAGCCGCTACGCCGTCACGGGCCTGTACTTCTACGACACCGACGTCGTCGCGCACGCGAAGTCGCTCAAGCCCAGCCCGCGCGGCGAGCTCGAGATCACCGACCTGAACCGCGTCTACCTCGAGGCGCACAAGCTGGACGTGCAGATCCTCGGCCGGGGCGACGCCTGGCTCGACACCGGCACGCACGACTCGCTGCTCGAGGCGAGCCAGTTCGTCCACACGCTGGAGAAGCGCCAGGGCCTGAAGGCCTGCTGCCCGGAAGAGATCTGCTGGCGCCAGCAGTGGATCAGCGACGCCGAACTCTCGGCACTGGCCGCGCCGCTGGCCAAGAGCGGCTACGGCCAGTACCTGCAGCGGCTGCTCGCCGAGCGCGTGTTCTGACGCGCCCTGAATTTTCCGGAATCGATCCCATGAACGTCGAGACGACCGCCATCGAAGGCGTGCTGGTGCTGCAGCCGAAAGTGTTCGGCGACGCCCGCGGCTTCTTCCTCGAGAGCTTCAACCAGAACGCGTTCGACGCCGCCGTCGGCCGGCACGTCGACTTCGTGCAGGACAACCATTCGCGCTCCGCGCGCGGGGTGCTGCGCGGGCTGCACTTCCAGAAGGGCCCGAAGGCGCAGGGCAAGCTGGTGCGCGTGACCGCGGGCGCGGTGTTCGACGTGGCCGTCGACATCCGCCGCGACAGCCCCACGTTCGGCCGCTGGGTGGGCGTCGAGCTGACGGGCGAGAACCATCGCCAGCTGTGGATCCCGGCCGGCCTCGCCCACGGCTTCCTGGTGCTGTCGGAGACGGCGGACTTCCTCTACAAGACCACCGAGTTCTACTCGCCGGCCGACGAGGGCGCGGTGCGCTGGGACGACCCCGATGTCGCGATCGCCTGGCCCGACCTCGGGGAAGCCCCCAGGCTTTCCGCCAAGGATGCCACGGCCGGGCTGCTGCGCGACCTTCCCTGAAGCAGTCGCTCGCTGATCGTTCGCGCAGCGCTAGAGATAGCCCAGCGCAGCGGCCGCGACCTGGATGAGACGGTCCATCGAGCGACGTCGTCCGTGGCGGACTACGTAGGCTGCGCGCGCTATGCGCGAAGCAGGTGCATCGGACAAGCGCGCCCATTCGAGGGCCGGCGCGTCTGCCGGGTAGCACGCCAGCACTAGGCGAACCACCGCCTCTACCTGGGCTCGATACCACCCTTGGCGTATCAACGCCAGGCGCCGTGCAACACCGCCTCCGGAGTTGCGCGCACCCGTGTCGTTGGCCTCGTGCTGCTCGTAGAACATGGCGGGTTCGGCATCGAAATGCCAACGTGCACCCGAGGCGCGTGCCAGCGCGAACAATGACCAGTCGTGGTAGTGGAGCGAAGGGAGCAGCGCGACGTGGTTCAGCAACTGGTCGCGCAATCGTTCGAACAGATCCACCGCGAAGACGAACGTGCAACCTTGGCCGGCGCCCTCGAACAGATAATCCGCGCGAC
>CAIMXF010000328.1 GCA_903845345.1 uncultured beta proteobacterium | reverse complement strand
GCTAGATCGCGCTCTGGAGCGTGCTCTTCAACTTCGCCGGATCGGTCTCGCCGGTGGAGCGGCTGCGCTCGGTCGCGCCGTGGAAGACGATCAGGGTCGACTGCGCGGTGACGTGCATCCGCTTCTCGAGCGCCTTCTCCTGGTCGTAGTCCACCTCCATCAGCGTCACCTTCAGCGACGGATCGGCCTTCAGCGCCTCGAAGGCCTTGTCCTGCGCGCGGCACGTCGGGCACCAGCTCGCGTGGAAGTGCAGGACGAGCGGCGCGCCGGCCCGTTGCGCCGCGGCCAGCGCGGCGGGCGTGTAGGGCGCGACGGTCAGCGCGTGGGACAGCGAGCTGGCCAGCGCCAGCGACAGGGCCAGGACGATGCGGATCGACGGAAGACGACGCGGGGATGTCATGCAGGAACTCCGGAAATGTCGGCGAACGCGCGCCGGGGCCGGGCGCGAAGGGATCACGGGCGTGCCGAATCGTTGCACGTCCACGAGGCTTCGTCGCCGTCGAGGTTGAATCCTTACAGATCGCCCATAGGTGGCACAGTGGGCTGCCGTCAGGAAACCGGCGCGCCGGCCCGTCGCTTGCTCTCGTAGAGCCGTTGCGTCCGCGTCGGGCGCGCCTGCGCACCGCGCCAAGGATCCGCCATGAAGTCTCGCTCGTCCGCCGTCCTGTACGCCAACCCGTTCCTGCTGTGGGGCACGCTGGGCGTGAAGGCGATGCAGATGTCGACCGCCGCCGCGCAGGTGATCGCGATACGCACCACGCGCATGGCCACGCACGGACTGAATCCGGACGCCGACGACCGCCGCGAGATGTCCCTGATGGGCGCCGAGAAGGTCGACGCGTTCTCGCGCGCGGGCCAGGCGCTGGCCACCGGCGCGCTGCCGCTGGTCGCCGGCATGGCCGGCCAGGCGCTGCGCACCGGCCTCGACCTGTTCAACGCCACCGCGCACCTGGCCGCGAGCCGCACGATCCCGCAGACGATGGCGCGCCAGCGCCAGCTCGCCCACACGCTGATGCGCAGCACGGCGGCGGCGCAGCACGAGGCGGCCGCCACTGCCACGGCGCGGCTGGCGCATCGCGCGCTCGCCCCCGTTCACCAGAAAGCCACCGCCAACGCGAAGCGCCTGGCGAAGAAGGCACGCTGAAAGGGCCCGCACCGCCATGGACTTCAAGGACTACTACAGCGCACTCGGCGTCGCCCGCGATGCCAGCGACGACGACATCCGCAAGGCCTACCGCAAGCTGGCGCGCAAGTACCACCCCGACGTCAGCAAGGAAGCCGACGCCGACGCGAAGATGCGCGACATCAACGAGGCGCGCGACGTCCTGCAGGACAAGGAAAAGCGCGCCGCCTACGACCAGCTCGCCGACCACGTCGCGCGCGGCGGCAGCCCCGACGGCGGCTTCCGCCAGCCGCCCCCCGGCTGGGACCAGGGCTTCGAGTTCAAGCGCGGGCCGAGCGCGGGACCGGCCGACCACGCCGACTTCAGCGAGTTCTTCTCGTCGATCTTCGGCAACCGCGGCGGCATGGGCGGCGCACCCGGCGGACCGCGTGCGGCGTACCGGGAGCGCGGCGAGGATCACCACGCCGCCATCGAGATAGCGCTCGAGGACGCGCTGCACGGCGCCGAGCGCCAGATCTCGCTGCGCGCGCAGGAGATCGACGAGCACGGCCGGCCGCGGCTGGTCGAGCGCACGCTGGACGTGAAGATCCCGGCGGGCGTGCGGCCCGGCCAGTACATCCGGCTCGCCGGCCAGGGCCTGCCGGGCCACGGCGGCGAACCGGCGGGCGACCTGTACCTGGAAGTGCGCATCGCGCCGCACAAGCTGTACCGCATCGAGGGCCACGACCTGTACATGACGCTGCCCGTCACGCCGACCGAGGCCGCGCTCGGCGCGCACGTGACGGTGCCGACGCCCGCCGGCGGCCAGGTCGACGTCACCATCCCCAAGGGCGCACGCGGCGGCATGAAGCTGCGGATCAAGGAGCGCGGCCTCCCCGGCAAGACGCCGGGCCATCTGTACCTGCTGCTGGAGATCGCGCTTCCGCCGGCCGACTCCGACGCCCTCCGCGACGCCTACGAGCAACTCGCCAAGGCCGCGCCGTTCAACCCGCGCCAACATCTGGGAGCCTGAGATGCGCGCCATCACCACGACCGTCATCGATTCCGCACCCCTCAGCGTGCGCGAACTGGCCCGCGCCGTCGGCGCCGAGGATCACTGGGTGCTGCGCCTCGTCGAGGTGGAGATCCTGCACGTCGACACCCCCACCGAACCGCCCGAGCGCTGGCACTTTCGCAGCGCCGACCTGCAACGCGCGCTCGCCGCGCGCCGGCTGGAGCGCGACTTCGGCGCCAACCTCGACACCGCGGCGCTGATCCTCGACCTGCAGGCCGAGCTGCGGCGCCTGCGCGCGCTGATGGGCGCGCACGGGCTGGCGTGAGGCGCCGTTACTTGCGCGCGGCTTCCAGCGCCCGCGTGGCGGCGGCCACCAGCGCGTCCTGCTCCCGCGCGCTCCCGGTGCGCATGCGCGTGAAGTCGGACGCCGCTTCCAGCCGCACGTCGGCATGCGTGCCCGACGGATCCTCGTGGAAGTGCAGGAACGCCTTCGAGCCCTTGTAGAAACAGCCCGGGCTGCGTTCGACGATTCCGGGCAGCGCGCGCAGCCGCGCAAGAAGCGGGGCGAGCGTCTGCAGGGTCGCGGGGCCGGCGTGTTTCATGCGCGCAGGATAGCGCCTGCGTGCGCCATCCCCCTTTGTCGTGACGCCGGCGCGGGGCTTTGTCGCTAGACTCGGAATCCGCCCGCGCTGCCGTCGCAGCCGCGCGCCCCCCCCGGAGTTCCCGCCATGCGCAGCCCGCTCGCCGCCCTTGTCCTGACCGTGTTCGCCGGCGCCGCGTCGGCCGCGCAGCCGTCCGAACTGCTCAAGCCGATGGCGTTCCTCGCGGGCCATTGCTGGAAGGCCACGTTCCCCGACGGCAAGCGCACCGACGAACACTGCTTCGCGTGGATGGCCGGCGGGCACGCGCTGCGCGACACCCACACCGTGCGCACCTCCGGCAGGCCCGAGTTCAGCGGCGAGTCCACCTACTACGTCGACCCGGCCGGCAACAAGCTCGAGTTCCTCTACGTCGAAAGCACCGGCGGCTTCAGCCGCGGCACGGTCGAGAGCCTGCCCGAGGCGCTGCTGTTCCCCGACACGCAATACATCTCCGACGGCGAGGCCCTGGTCTACCGCGCCCGCTGGACGCGCCAGGGCGACAAGGCCTACGAGGCGTGGAGCGAGGCGCAGACGGCCGATGGGTGGGCGACGATGTTCAGGGTGGTGTTGAAGCGGACGGATTGAAAGCCGCCCGCATCAGCACGCGGTGCCCAGCTGGAACAAGCGCGGCGCATGCCGCTCGATCCAGTCCGGAAGTCGATCCGCGGGCATCGCCGCCGAAATCAGGAAGCCCTGGCCGACGCCGCAGCCGAAGTCGCGCACCAGTTGCCAGTCGGCCAGCGTCTCGATGCCTTCGGCCACCGTCACCAGGCCCAGCTGGCGCGACATGTCGAGGGCCGACTGCAGGATCACGCGCAGGTTGGTGCGCTGGTGCGCGCCGCGCACGAAGGCGCGGTCGATCTTGAGTTCGCTGAACGGGATGCGCGCGAGTTGCTGCATCGACGAGAAGCCGGTGCCGTAGTCGTCGATCGACAGGCCGAAGCCCTTCAGGCGCAGCCGCGCCAGCACGCCCAGCGCCACGCCCATGCAGTCGACCACCGAGCTCTCGGTGATCTCCAGCACGATCTGGCGCGCCTCGAGGCCGTGCTCCTCGAGCAGCGTCGAGAGCTCGCGCACCAGGGTCGGATCCTCCAGCAGCAGCGGCGAGAGATTGACCGCCATCGACAGCCGCATCCCCGCCGCGTTCCAGCGCGCCGCCACGCCGAAGGCCTGGCGCAGCACCGTCATCGTGAGCGCGTGGATCAGGCCCTCGTGCTCGGCAAGTTCGACGAAGCGGTCGGGGCGGATCTCGCCGAGCGTCGGATGGGTCCAGCGCGCCAGCGCCTCGACGCCGCAGACCACGCCCTGCGTCATGTCGACCTTGGGCTGGTAGTGCACGTCGATCGCGCCCGACTCGATGGCCGCGGCGAGGTCGCGGGAGTCGATCTCGACCTGCGGCGCGCGATCCGCTGCCACGCCGGGTTCGGCCTGCTCGCGGTTCCAGCCCTCGAAGGCGGCCGCGAGCGCCTCGCGCTGCACCGGCTTGCGGATGCCTGCCACCACCGGGATGCCGAGGTTGCGCGCCATCGCCTCGACGGTGTTGATCAGCACCACCTCGCGGCTGGAGACGACCACCAGCGGGATCGCCAGCTGGCGTTCGTGCAGCAGCTCGATCAGCTCGACGCCGTCCATGCCGGGCATCTCGAGATCGACGATCGCGACGTCCGGCGGCAGCACCAGCAGCGACAGCAGCTCGAGCGCCTCGGCGCCGCTGGCGGCCTCGTAGATCATCTCGACGCCCAGCTCGCGGCACAGCGCCACCACCTGCATGCGCTGCACGATGTTGTCGTCGACGACGAGCAACGAGACGATGGACGAAGGCTTGGCGGGGGGAACCATACATCCCCAGTGTGTCGCGCGTTACAAAAGTTGCAAGTCGGGCGATCTCGACACGCGACCGTCAGCCGCCGAACTCCGCGGCCGCGTCGTCTTCCCAACTCCTTTTCACCGCGGCCCAGCCCTGCGGACCGAGCTTCTCGAGCGTGTCCATGTTGCGTTCGAAGATCGCCTCGGCCTCCGGGAACGCGGCGACGGCGCGGTCGACGCTCTCTTCGCGCAGCAGGTGCAGCGTCGGGTACGGCGAGCGGTTGGTGGCGTTGGTGATGTCGTCGGGCTCGGTGTCGGCGAACTGGAACCGCGGGTGGAAGCTGGCGACCTGCAGCACGCCGTCGAGGTCGAGATCCTCCACGGCGGCATCGGCGAGCTCGAGGAAATCGTTGAAGTCCTCGAAGTCGGCGAATACCCGGGGATGTATGACCATGGTCGTGTCGACGACGTCCGGATCGGTGTCGGCCAGGCGCTGCAGCTCGACGACCAGCGTCGCCAGCAGCGTCTCGGCGTCGGTGGCTTCGCTGAAGACGTAGCGGATCTGCTCCTTCGCGTCGACCGCGCGTGCGAACGGGCACAGGTTCAGCCCGATCACGGCGCGGCGCACCCAGGCGCGCGTCTCGGCGATGGCCAGCGCGGCGGGCACGCCGTCGGGCGAGGCGTCGGCGGTGTTGATGGCGTCGGTCACGAGTCAGGCTCCTTCGCGTTCGAGCGAACGTTCAAAGACAAGCATCAGGTTGTTGGCGGGCATCGCGATGCGCTCGCGCAGGCGCAGGCCCGCGCCACGCGCGTGCGCGAGCGCGTCGGCCAGGCGGCGGATGCCCCAGCCCGGGTCGCGCGACTTGAGCCAGGCGTCGAACTCGACGTTGCTGGCGGCCAGCGGCTCGTCGTCGAGGATGTACGGGCCGTAGGTCACCAGCACGCCATCGCGCGCGAGATGCCGTCCGGCGCCCTGCATCAGGCCGGGCAGCGTCGGCGGCGGCGACGCGTGGATCATGTTGGCGCAGGTGATCGCGTCGAAGAGGCCGTCGACGGGCCACGTCGTTGCGCAGACGTCCAGCTGCAGCGGCGGCCGCACGTTGGCGAGCGGGCCGACGCGGGCCGCGGCCTGCGGCGACTCGGCGAGGTCGTGCGCGTCCAGCACGCTCCACGCCGCGATCGACGGCAGCGACGCCGCGGCGTACTCGGTCGGCTGCCACGTCCAGCCGGGCAGGTGGCGCGCGAACCACGACACGTGCTGGCCGCTGCCGCTGGCGATCTCCAGCGCGCGGCCGGAGGGCGGCAGCACGCGGCGCAGCACGTCCAGGATGGGCTGGCGGTTGCGTTCGGCGGCGGGGCTGGAAAGGCGGGCGGAGGCGGTCATCGGTACGGGAGTGTGCGCACGAATGCGCGCGTTCGGCAAAGGCGGCGCGCCATCCTACCCGGTACAAACCCTGATCGTCGACAATGCGGGATGACCACGCCCGCCTCCGCCAACTCGTTCAGCACCCTGTCGCTGCCGCCCGCCGTCCTCGCCAACCTGGCCCAGCTGGGCTACCTGGAGATGACGCCCATCCAGGCCGCCGCGCTGCCCGTGGCGCTGGCCGGCCACGACCTGCTCGCGCAGGCCAAGACCGGCAGCGGCAAGACCGCCGCGTTCGCGCTGGCGATGCTGGACAAGCTCAACCCGCGCCACTTCGGCATCCAGTGCCTGGTGCTGTGCCCCACGCGCGAGCTCGCCGAGCAGGTGGCCGTCGAGACGCGGCGGCTGGCGCGCGCGGAGGAAAACGTCAAGGTGCTGACGATCGTCGGCGGCGTGCCGGTGCGCAACCAGCTCGCGAGCCTGGAGCACGGCGCGCACGTGATCGTGGGCACGCCGGGCCGCGTGATGGACCTGCTGGAGCGCGAGGCGCTCGACCTGTCCGGCCTGAGGACGCTGGTGCTCGACGAGGCCGACCGCATGCTGGACATGGGCTTCGTCGACGACATCAAGGCCGTCGCGGGCGCCTGCCCGAAGACGCGCCAGACGCTGTTGTTCTCGGCGACCTATCCCGAGGGCATCGCGAAGCTGAGCCAGCAGTTCATGCGCAACCCGCAGACGGTGAAGGTGGAGTCGCGCCACGACGCCGCGCAGATCCGCCAGCTCTGGTACGAGGTCAAGCCGAGCGAGCGCCTGCATGCCGTCGGCCGCCTGCTGCGCCACTACCAGCCGGGCAGCACGATCGCGTTCTGCAACACCAAGCAGCAGTGCCGCGACCTGGTGGACGTGCTCACGGCCGAAGGCATCCAGGCGATCGCGCTGCACGGCGATCTCGAGCAGCGCGACCGCGACCAGGTGCTGATCCAGTTCGCCAACCGCAGCTGCTCGGTGCTGGTGGCCACCGACGTCGCCGCGCGCGGCCTGGACATCGCGCGCCTCGAGTGCGTGATCAACGTGGACGTCACCTACGAGACCGAGCAGCACATCCACCGCATCGGCCGCACCGGCCGCGCCGGCGAAGAAGGCCTCGCGCTGAACCTCGCGAGCCTCGAGGAGATGGGCCGGGTCGGCAACATCGAGCTGCTGCAGAAGTCGGAGACCGAGTGGCACAAGCTGACGGAGCTGGACAAGGGCTCCGACAAGCCGCTCGTCGCGCCCATGGTCACGCTGCAGATCCTCGGCGGCCGCAAGGAAAAGATCCGCCCGGGCGACGTGCTGGGCGCGCTGACCAAGGACATGGGCTTTCCCGGCGCCCAGATCGGCAAGATCAACGTGACCGAGATGGCCACCTACGTCGCGGTCGAACGCGCGATCGCGGACAAGGCGCTGTCGAAGTTGAACGCGGGCCTCGTCAAGGGCAAGCGCGTGCGCGCGCGGCGCATCGAGGGCATCACCGAGTAGGCGTCATTCGTCGGCGATGAGCCGGCGCCCGAACGACACCACGTCATCCTGCGCGTAGCCGATCGCCCGGTAGAACTCGATCACCGACGCGTTGCTGGTGCGGATCTGCAGGTTGATCTTCGGACAGCCCGCGTCCGCCAGCAGCCGCTCGGCCTCGCGCATCAGCGCGCGCGCGTGGCCCTTCTTGCGATGTTCCGGCGCCACGGCGAGGTAGTTGATCCAGCCGCGATGGCCGTCGTAGCCGATCATGATCGACGCCATCACGGCGTCGCCGACGGTGCCGACCAGGAACCATTCGCGCTGCACCGATCGCTTGCGCTCGATGTCCTTGCGCGGATCGTTCCACGATCGCGTGAGGCCGGCGGCCTCCCACAGGGCGATGACGGCGGCTTCGTCGGAATCGAGGAAGGGGCGGACCTGCATGGCGAACTCGGCGGACTCGGCGTGCCATCGTACAGTGGCGGCCGTGCGCTCTTCTCCTCGTCCCGCGAAGCGTCGCTTCGATAGCGTGAGCATCGTCGTCCTGAGCGCGTTCGCGACGCTGTATGCCGTCGCGGCCGCGCTGCGTGGCGTGCCGCCGTGGACTGACCTGCTCTACGCCGGCGCGAGCGCGCTGTGCTTCGCGTTCTACGCGATCGACAAGTCCGCCGCGCGCGCGGGGCGCGAGCGCGTCTCCGAATCGATGCTGCTGTCGCTGGGGGTCGTCGGCGGCTGGCCGGGCGCGATCGTGGCGCAGCAGCTGTTGCGGCACAAGACGGCCAAGCGCACGTTCCGGATCCGGTTCTGGCTGTCGGTGGTCGCGAACGTCGCGATCTTCTTCTGGTGGACGCTTCTGTCGCGTTGAATCAACGCGCCCGCAGCAGGTCGTGGTACGCACCCGTGACGAGGCAGTCCTGCGCAATGCCCAGCCGCGCCATCAGCGCATGCGCCTCGCGCACGCCGTCCTCGATCGCTTCGTGGTCGGCCAGCACGACCTCGAGTTCCATGTAGTCGCCCAGCCCCTGCACGCGATCGAGGTGCACGCGGGTGCGGCCCACCATGAACAGCGTGCGGTGCTTCACGACGCGGCCTTCCTGGCCGTTGGCCAGCGTCAGCGCGTCGCGCAGCGTGTCGGGCGACCCGGTGGGCGACAGCACGTAGAACGAGACCTTCGGCCCGTCGCCGTCGGGGCGGCGGTAGAAGATCAGCTCGCCACGGCCGTCGGCGAACGCGCGCAGCTTCAGGCGACCGTTGTCGCAGCGGAAGAAGGTGTCGTCCTGCGGGATGTGCGTCGGGCCGCCGTCGGCGATGGCCGCGGCGCGCGCGGCGAGCGCGTGCATGTCGGCGACGCGCGCCTTGATCTCGATGTTGCGAGCCATGGCGTCGCGCTCCTCGGGTGTGGGAGCGCGACGTTATCAGAGGCTCACTCGTCCTTGCCGCGCACCAGGCGGAAGACGTACGAGCCGATCACCGCGCCGACGATGGGCGCCAGCCAGAACAGCCACAGCTGCTCCAGCGCGGGTGCACCGGCGTAGATCGCCACGCCCGTGCTGCGCGCCGGGTTGACCGACGTGTTCGTCACGGGGATGCTGACGAGGTGGATCAGCGTCAGCGCGAGGCCGATCGGGATCGGCGCGAACTGGCCCGGCGCGCGCGAGTCGGTCGAGCCGAGGATGACGATCAGGAAGAACATCGTCATCACGACTTCGCAGACCAGCGCCGACGTCATCGAATAGCCGCCCGGCGAACGCAGGCCGTAGCCGTTGGATGCGAAGCCCTTGGCGACGTCGAAGCCCGGGCCGCCGCTGGCGATCACGTACAGCACGCCGCCCGCGATGATCGCGCCGAACACCTGCGCCACGATGTAGCCCGGCAGCTTGTCGCCCGGGAAGCGGCCCGCGGCCCACAGGCCCACCGACACCGCCGGGTTCAGGTGGCAGCCGGAGATCGGGCCGATCGCGTAGGCCATCGTCAGCACCGTCAGGCCGAAGGCCAGCGACACGCCCAGCAGGCCGATGCCCACGCCGGGAAACGCCGCCGCGAGCACCGCGCTGCCGCAGCCGCCCAGCACCAACCAGAACGCGCCGAGGAACTCGGCGCCATATTGCTTCATGGGAACTCCTCTTTGATTGAGCAATGCCAGCGGATCCATGCTCGTCCGCCTGACGCCGCGGTTATACGCGGCTGCCTGCGCGATGCAAGCGCTTCACGAAGCCGGCAGGGAGGTGCGTCGATTTGTCACGTGGCCGCGGCAGGAACGCAACGTCGCCGTCAACCCTGCGGGTCGTCATGGCCGCGCGCGGCTCATTGAGCGGGGCAGGTCGCACCGGGGCCGGCGATGCGGTCGAACTGCGTCGTCGACTGGTCGGCCTCGATGGCGGTGAAGTGTCCGGGCGAGACGTCGACCATGCGGTTGACGTCCGGCGCGAAGCCTTGCGACGAGTCGCGCCAGGTGACCTGCTGCTGCGCCACGCGCCAGGTGCCGCGGTAGCTGCGGCCGTCGCCGGCCTGCAGGTTGGGCGCCATCGCGTAGGTGCCGTCGGCATGCAGCTCGATGCAGCGCATCACGGGGCCGCGCGTGGAGGTCCAGACGCCGACCATGTCGGCCGGCACGTCGAGACGGGGCGCGTCCAGGTCGCTGTCGACCGCCGGCGGCGGCGCATGCCTGGAGCAGCCCTGCAGCGCGGCCGCGAGGGACAGCGCAAGCGGCAGGGCGCGGCGGGCGCGGCTGGCGCGAGCCGGGTCGCGCAACGCAAGGGTCAGGGACAAGGCGGATCTCCGTAGAGGCTGCGCGCGCGCCGCCGGACTGGCCGGTGCGGCGCGCGCTCGCGCAGTCTACGACCCGCCCCGCGCGTCGCGCGCGCGCGGCATCACAGCACCCTGGTCAGCGCCGCCAGCAGGTCCTTGCCCTTGGGCGACCCCCAGCCGGTGACGGCATCGAAGCCCGCGGTCGACTTGAAGCCGCCGACGTGCGCGGTGATGTTGTCGCCGGTGTGGATGTCGTTGCAGCCCGCCTTGCCCAGCGGCCCCGCGCCGGCGCCCGCCGCGCCGTACAGCAGCGGCGTGAGGTAGCCGACGCGCTTGCCGCTGGCCGCCAGTTGCTGGTTCATGCGCGCGACCAGCGCGGCCCACAGCGGCGTCGCGGCGCTGGTGCCGCCGCTGATCTCCTGCTGGCCGCCGGCGACCACGAAGTAGCCGGTGTTGGCGCTGGCGTTGGCCGCGACGTCCGGCACGATGCGGCCGGCCATCTGGCCGGGATTGACCGGCGCGATGTCCAGCCCCGACTGCCACGCCGGCCGCGCCAGGCGCGCGCTGACGCCGCCGCCGGTGGAGCCGCCGTTGTCCGCGCGCAGTCCGTCGCCATCCTTCCATGCGCGCTCGCTGCCCTTGGCGCCGGTGCGCAGCAGCGTGCCGCCCACCGCCAGCACGAACGGGCTCGCGCACGGGAAGTCGACGTGCGCGTGGCCGTCGGCGATGCCGTCCGACGAGCCGTCGTCGCCCGCGGCCACGCAGATGGTGATGCCCATCAGCGCCGCTTCCTGCAGCGCTTCGTTGACCTGCGTGACGGCGGCCATCGTCCAGGCCGACACGTCCTCGGCATAGCCCCAGCTGATCGACAGCACCTGCGGCTTGTACTGGGCGTCGTGCATCGCGGCGTCGAGCGCGTCGACCCAGCCCTTCTCGGTGAACTGGCTGAACCAGACGGGGATCGTCGCCTTCGGGCACACGCCGGCGAGCACCTCGACGTCCAGCATCACCTCGCCGGTGGCCTCGTCGTTGGTGTTGGTGGGCATCTTGTCGACGCTGATCGGCACCACCGTCGGCAGGCTCGCGAGGCCGGCGGCCTTGCCGAACGCGGCGAGGTCGTCGGGGAAGTAGCCGCCGCCGAATTCGAGCAGGCCGATGGTCTGGCCGCTGCCGTCGCCGTCGGGGAAGTCGTAGGCCGCGGCGAGCTCGGCCGGGAAGAACCAGGGCCGCTTCTTCGTGGCGGCGGCGGTGTGGTCGACGACGTGGCGCTTCTTGCCGGCGTCGGGGCGACGCCTGACGACGCGGCGGTTGTCGAGGCCGAACACGCCGGCGATGTCGTTCTCCAGCGCGGCGGGCACGTGCAGCGCACCGATGCGGCCGCGGTAGGCCCCGCGCACCCCGTCGAACTCCATCAGCCTGACCTGGAACGCCTGCTCCATCGCATGCACCGGGCCGCCCAGCTGCACGCTGCGCGTGGCGGCGTTGCTGGCGAGCACGGTCAGGCCCAGGGCGGCGAAGGTGTCGGAAACGCGCTTGACGGCGTCGTCGGACGCGCCGTACTGCGCGCCGATCTCGGCGGCCGACAGCGGCCGCGCGGGACGCTGGTCGAGCGCGGGCAGCGGCGCCTTGCGGGCCAGCTTGAGCGTGACCTCCACCCACGCTTCGGCATCGGCCGAGCGCGTGGCGGTGGCGCCGAAGGCCGGCGTGCGTTCGCTGCCGGGGACGGCGATGAATCTGGTCTCGGTCATTTGAAACTCCAGTTCCGGTGGATTGAGGGCGGGGGGGTCGGCCTGGCGGCCTGTGCCGGAAATACGCGGCCCGAACACGCAGGCTCGGTATTTCCAGGAGAAGACACTAGTCCCGTCCGACCGCCATTGAATCCCTCCGAAGAGTGTGACGCCAGCGTCGCTCGCCTGATGAGCTAGGGGTGGGCCCGGACGCCGAGGGGCGCCGGACCGTGCTCGCCGGGTGGGGGTCCACTGTCGGGCACGGTGCTTGCCTGACCGGTTCCACAGGCCGCATGGCCAAGCAGGAGAAAACCCCATGAACACGCCAGCAAGACAGTTACAACTGGGCCTCGCCATCGCGGCCGCGCTCGCCGGCCTCGCGCTGGCCGGCTGCGACAACAGGACGCCCGCCAGCGAGCAGGTGTCCGCGGGCACCCACCTCGACGACGCCGTCATCACGACCAAGGTGAAGTCCACGTTGATGGCCGACAGCCTCGGCAAGGGCGGCGACACCAGCGTCGAGACCCGCAAGGGCGAGGTGATGCTGAGCGGCTTCGTCGACAACCAGGCGCAGGCCGACCGCGAGGTGCAGCTCGCCAAGGGCGTCGAAGGCGTCACCGCAGTCGACAACAAGTTGATGATCAAGGACGGGAAGTCGACCGCCGGCAACGTGCTGGACGACTCCGTCGTGACCGTGAAAGTGAAGTCGGCGCTGTTGGCCGACGATCAGACCCGTGGCACGGAATTCGCCGTGACCACGAACAAGGGCGTCGTGCAGCTGAGCGGCTATGTCGACAGCGCCGATGAACAAGCACGCGCGACGTCCGTCGCACGAACCGTCGAAGGCGTCCAGAACGTCGTCAACGACACCAGCATCAAGAAGTAGCAACCGGAGAAAACCATGCTCTACACCATCGCCGTCATTCTCGTTATTCTGTGGCTCATCGGCATGCTCACTTCGGTGACGCTGGGCGGCCTGATCCACGTCCTGCTCGTGATCGCGATCATCGCGGTGCTGTTCCGCGTGATCAGCGGTCGAGGGATCTGACGCTCCACTGACCGTCCCCGGCCCCGGCTGCAGCGATGCACCGGGGCCGAATTCATTGGGGCGACGTGTGTACAGTGGGCGCATGACGACGCCCGACCCGCAAGCGCTCGCCGCCATCGGCAGCTTCCACGCGCACATCTACTTCGACGGCCCCGACCAGCGCGAAGTGGCGATGGCGTTGCGCGAGCAGATCGGGGCGCGGTTCCGCGTGCGGCTGGGCAACGTGCACGACCGCTCGATCGGACCGCATGCGCAGGCGATGTACCAGGTCTCGTTCGACATCGCGACCTTCGGCAACTTCGTTCCCTGGCTGATGCTCAACCGGCAAGGATTGGCGGTGCTGGTGCATCCGAACACGCGCGACGAGCGGCGCGACCACCTCGTTCACGCGTTGTGGCTGGGCGAGGTGCTCGACATCGTCGGCCCCGAGCGTCTGGGCACCGACATGGACGCCGAGCAGCCGCTGCCGCCCAACACCACCCCGACGATCGCGCCCTAAGCCTTGGCGGCTTCCAGCGCCGAGTGCACCGCGACGACCGCGGACAGCACGCCGCCCGCATCGCCCACCAGCGCCGCGCCGGCCAGGCCGACCACCGCGCTCGCGACGCCCAGCCGGCCCTCGATCTTCTGGACCTCGGCCAGGAACGCGTCGACCTTCTGCGACGCGTCCTTCATCTGCGCGATCGCGTCGGCGCCCTGCGCGCCCAGCATCGTCACGGCCTTGACGCGCAGGTCGATCGCGCGCTGGTCCAGCGTCATCTCCAGGTTGAGCGCCTGTGCGATGTCGGCGGCGTCGGGGTTGTCGCGCCGATAGTTGAACAGCAGCGTGGACGTGTGGCCGGCGACGTCGGCGAGCTGCGCGGCCGCGTCGGCGGTGTCGGCTTCGGTGGGCGCAGCGGTGGCGGCCAGCGCGCTGGCGGCGATGTCGGCGGCGGTGGGGTCTGTCATGGCGATCCTCTCGTTCGAATGTTCACAACGCCGCGGCGTCGTCGTTGAGCGCCTTCACCTCGTCGACGAAGGCCGCCACCAGCTCGAGCCGGCGCGCGCCGCCGATCTTGTCGAAGTCGGCGATCAGCTCGGCGTGCGCGGCGAGCAGCGCGTCGGCGGTCTTGCCGAAGTCGCGCGCGTGGCGCGTCTCGAGTTCATTGGCGGCGATGTCGGCGCGCACGGCCGTCTGCGCGAAGCGCCACGGCAGCCGCGCCTCGACGTCGCCCTGCGTGGGCGCGCTCGATGCGGCGACCAGGCGCTGCAGCTCGCCGGCCATGATGTCGTGGGTGTCGGCGAGCTGGCCCGCGTAGACCCCGCCGGCGTAGCTCTTCATCGCGTCGACGACGGTCTTGAGCGCGTCGGCGTTGTCGCGCAGCGTCTCGCGCGTGAGCACCTGCTGGCGGCCTTCCAGCGCGAGCGCCGCGGCGGCGCGCGCGATCCTGGACGCGGCGCTCACCTTGGTGCTGTCGAAGACGGGCGTGCCGTCCTTGTTGGCGAGCGCGGCGGCGGCGCTCGAGATGGACTTGATCTCGCCGTCGAAGGCCGTCGGCTTCGCACCCGAGGCCTTGGCCAGCGCCGAGGCGTAGTCGGACAGCGCCTGGCCGAACAGCGCCGCGGTGGCCCCGGCCTCCTTCAGCGGCGCGCACTTCGCCGCGGCCGCGCGTTGCGAGACGGCGTCGTCGAACGCGCCCGCCCCGCCGAGCGCGACGTAGCGTTCGCGCTGCTCGCAGCTGGCGGCGATGCCCGCGCCGAACGGCTTGTAGCTGGCGGCGACGCGGCTCGCCGCGGCGCCGAAATCGGCCACCGGCTGGAGCTGCACGGCGCAGCCTCCGAGCAGCAGCGCGATCGCGGCAGGCGCCAGGCGGGCGCGCAGGCGGTTCGACATGGTCATCTCCCGGGAGGTCTTGTCGTGGTGGCGCGCAGTCTACGTTCGCGCGGCGTCGCGCGCATCGCCGATCCTGGGGGGATGGCGCTGCGCCGCCGCGAGATGGCGACGCCGGCGATGCACCCAGCAGCGGACCGGCCCACCCCCGCCCGAATTACCATGGAGGCTCCGTGCACGACCCGGACGGCCACGACGTGGCGGCCGTCTGCCATGACCCCGAGGATTCTTCATGAAGCTCACGTACTCCCGCGGCCTGCTCGCCCTCGCGCTCACGGCATGCGCCTTCTCGGCCCATGCCGACGAGATCCAGGTGGCGGTCGCCGCCAACTTCTCGGCCGCGGCGCAGAAGATCGCCGCGCAGTTCGAGAAGGACACCGGCGACACGGTCAGGCTGTCGTTCGGCGCCACCGGCAAGTTCTACGCGCAGATCGAGGCGGGCGCGCCGTTCGACGTGCTGCTGGCGGCCGACCAGGCGACGCCCGGCAAGCTCGTCACCGACGGCAAGGGCGTGCCCGCCACGCTGCGCACCTACGCCATCGGCAGGCTGGTGCTGTGGTCGGCCGACGCCAACCTGGTCGACGGCAAGGGCGAGGTGCTGAAATCGGACAAGTGGAAGCACCTGTCCGTCGCCGATGCCAAGCTCGCGCCCTACGGCCAGGCGGCCAGGGAGACGCTGGCGGCGCTCAAGCTCACGGATGGCGTGCAAGCGCGCATCGTCACGGCCGAGAGCATCGGCCAGGCGCTGCAGTTCGTGCAGAGCGGCAACGCCGAGCTCGGCTTCGTCGCCCTCGGCCAGGTGCAGCCGCCGGACGGCTCGCCGGTGCCCGGCTCGATGTGGCGGGTGCCGGACAAGCTCTACACGCCGATCCGGCAGGACGCCGTGGTCATCTCGGCGACCCGATCGCCCCAGGCCGCGGCCGCGTTCGTCGACTACCTCGCGAGCGAGAAGGCGCGCGGCGTGATCAAGGCCTACGGCTACAGCTGGTAAGGCGTCGCGCGACGTGGATGCCGATTTGGCCGCCGACCTGCAAGCGGTGGCGCTGACGCTGAAGCTGGCGTTGGTGGTCACCGTGCTGCTGCTCGCGCTCGGCACGCCGCTCGCCTGGTGGCTCGCGCACACGCGTTCGCGCTGGAAGCCGCCGCTGGCCGCGGTGATCGCGCTGCCGCTGGTGCTGCCGCCCACGGTGCTGGGCTTCTACCTGCTGATGCTGATGGGCCCGCACGGCTGGATCGGCGAGGCGACGCAGGCGCTCGGCATCGGGCTGCTGCCGTTCAGCTTCGCGGGGCTGGTCGTCGCATCGATGCTGTACTCGATGCCCTTCGTCGTGCAGCCGCTGCAGACCGCGTTCGAGGCCATCGGGGCGCGCCCGCTGGAGGCCGCGGCCACGTTGCGCGCCGGCCCGTGGGATCGCTTCGCGCACGTGGCGCTGCCGCTCGCGCGGCGCGGCGTGATCGCGGCTGCGGTGCTGGGCTTCGCGCACACCGTGGGCGAGTTCGGCGTCGTACTGATGATAGGCGGCAACATCCCCGGGGCCACGCGCGTCATCTCCACGCAGCTGTACAACCACGTCGAGGCGCTCGAATACCCCGCGGCGCATCGGCTCGCGGCGGCGCTGCTCGTGTTCAGCTTCGCGGTGCTGCTGGGGGTCTACCGGCTCAGCCCGCGCGGCGCGGCGGTCGCGTCGCCGGCAGGGGACGGAGCGCCGCGCCCATGATCGAGGCGACGCTGCGACTGCCGCGCGCCACGTTCACGCTGGACGTGGCGCTGCAACTGCCCGCGCGCGGCGTCAGCGCGCTGTTCGGCCCCTCGGGCTGCGGCAAGACGACGCTGCTGCGCTGTCTTGCCGGCCTCGAGCGCGCACCGGGCGGGCGCGTCGCCGTCGAGGGCGAAACCTGGCAGGACGACGCCGCGGACGTGTTCGTGCCGACGCACCGGCGCGCGGTCGGCGTCGTGTTCCAGGAGGCCAACCTGTTCGAGCATCTCGACGTGCGCGCCAACGTCGAATTCGGCTGGAGGCGTCTGGCGCCGTCGCAGCGTCGCGTGTCAATCGACGACGCGATCGCGTGGACCGGCATCGAGCCCTTGTTGCGACGCTCGGCGACCGGGCTGTCCGGCGGCGAACGCCAGCGCGTGGCGATCGCGCGAGCGCTGGCCGTGAGCCCGCGCGTGCTGCTGATGGACGAGCCGCTCGCCGCGCTCGACGCCGCGCGCAAGGCCGAGATCCTGCCGGCGATCGAGCGGCTCAACGCACTGTCCGGCATCACCATCGTCTACGTCAGCCACGCGATCTCGGAGGTCGCGCGCCTGGCCGACCACGTGGTGCTGATGGCCGCCGGCAAGGCCGTCGCGTCGGGCGCCGTCGGCGACCTGCTGAGCCGCCTCGACCTGCCGCTGCCGCCCGGGGAGGACGCCGGCGTCGTGCTGCTCGGCGAAGTCGGCGCGCTCGACGCCCCGTGGCACCTGGCGCGTCTGGACGTGCCCGGCGCGTCGTTCTGGACGCGCGACGAGGCCCTGCCCGTCGGCCATCGCATCCGCCTGCGCGTGCTGGCGCGCGACGTGTCGCTGAGCCTCACGGAGCAGCCCGGCAGCAGCATCGTCAACCAGATCCCGGCGACGGTCGAGGCCATCGCCGACGACGCGCATCCGTCGCAGGTGCTGGTGCGCGTGCGCACGCTCGCAGGCTCCAGCGCCCTGCTTGCGCGCGTGACGCGCCGCTCCGCGCAGGCGCTCGCGCTCGCGCCGGGGTTGGCGGTGTGGGCGATGGTGAAGTCGGTGGCGTTGCTGGACTGAACGGTCCCGCACGCCTACCCGGATCAGGTGATTGATAGCCAACTGATTGCCAGCGGCAAGCTTGCGTTCGGTCAGCGCGCGGGCGCGCGCCTACAACCGGAGCGCCTACATCCGACAGGTGCTTCCCGTGCTCGATTCCTCGTTCCACGAAGCCGCCGCGCCCGCGCAGGCGGCCCTTGCTCCGCGCATCCACCTGGCCTCGCCGGCGGACGTGCCGTTCATCGTCGATGCGATCGTCGCCGAGTCGCGCAACGGCCACTTCGGCTGCGACTGCGCGCGGGCCGACGTGATGAACGGGCTGTGGCACCAGATCCAGACCATCGTGTCGGAAGGTCTCACGCCGTTGCCCGGCGCGCGCAACGGCGTCGGCGGGCGCGCGTTCGTCGTGCAGGTGGGGCAGGCCAACGCGGGCTTCGCGATCCTCATCGAGGACATGCCGGGCTCCTGGTACGAGCGCATCGAGCTGTTCGCGCTGACCGTGCATCCCGACTTCCGCCGCGCCGGCCTCGCACGGCACCTGGTGACCAGCCTCGTGCGCGACGCGCAGAGCGCGCAGGTCGACGCGCGGGTCGCGTTCGGATCGACCGCGATGATCGCGATGCTCAAGTCCTGCGGATTCGCGCTGGGCGCGCGATCGACCGCGGGCACGCTGACGCTCGAACATCGCCGCGCCGCGCAGGGCTGAGGCCGCGCGTTCCGTCGTCGGCGGCCGCGTGGTCCGGGCTGCCGCAAGCGTCGCGTCCGAGGACGACGGCGCCCCGCTGCCCGCGTTGCCGGACGGGTCGCCGGTGCGCACGTTCGGCGGCTTAGGCGCGTGGGGCGACGGGGACGGGCCGCCGCTGCCGTCGGCGCTGACGCGCGACGCGGCGCGCTGCGGCGGCGACGCGCCGTGCCGCGTGCACGGCCCTCGCCCCGCCAGCGCCTGAGCGGCCGACGCGCCGGCAGGCGACCCGCGCGGCTCCCGGGGTGCGCTGGGCTGCGCGTGCCGGGCGGCCTGTCGGCGAACGAGCGGCGCCGGTGCAGCGCGCCTGCAACGTCGTCTCGCGCAAAGCCGTCGAAAACCCGGGACTGCCGAAACTTTCCCTTGCCCGCGGCGCCGGCTCTCGTTAAAGTACAACGTATTGCGAATCACTCGCAATTGCACTAACAATCAGCGCGGATGGCCTCGCCCCGCGAGCACGACAAAGACAATGACGATTCCTGGTTTCAGAGGATGGGGACTGGCGCTCTGCGCGGGCCTGCTGCTCGCGGCTTGCGGCGGCGGAAGCGATGCCGCGCCGCCGGCGAGCGGCGGCGGCGACGCGACAGCCCTGTCGGCGGCCGCGCAGCTCGGCCAGAAGATCTTCGCCGACACCGCGCTGTCGGCCTCGGGCACGCAGTCGTGCGCGAGCTGCCACGTCGCCTCGTCGGCCTTCGCGGAGGACGCCACGGCCAGCGGCGTGGATCGCGGCTCGCCGGTGCCCGTCGGCGGCGCCGGCATGAACCAGACCGGCTTCCGCAACACGCCCTCGCTCATGTACGCCTCGCTGACCCCCGCGTTCTACATCGACGCCGACGGCGGCCCGAACGGCGGCTTCTTCCGCGACGGCCGCGCCGCCACGCTCGAGGCCCAGGCCTTGATGCCGTTCACCACGTCGTTCGAGATGGCCAACGCCGACGCGAGCGCCGTCGTCGCGAGGCTGAAGACGCGCCCCTACCTGGCCGACTTCGAGACGCTGTACGGCGCCGCCGTGCTCGACGACCCGACCACGGCCCTGGAGCGCATGGGCCAGGCGCTCGCCGCCTACGAGCGCGAGAACCCGGCGTTCCATCCGTTCTCGAGCAAGTACGACTACTTCCAGAAAGGCCAGGCGCAGCTCACGGCGCAGGAACTGCGCGGGCTCGCGCTGTTCAACAGCGCCACCCAGGGCAACTGCAGCGCGTGCCACCCGAGCACCTCGGGCGACGGCGTCACGCCGCCGATGTTCACCGACTTCAGCTACGACAACCTGGGCGTGCCGCGCAACAGCCTGATCCCGGCCAACACGCCGTCGGCGCCCGCGGACACGCCGGTCGACAGCGACGACGGCGTGCACACCTACTACGACCTGGGCGTGTGCGGCCCGTTCCGCGAGCAGACGGTCGACTTCTTCAGCAACTGCGGCCAGTTCAAGGTGCCCACGCTGCGCAACATCGCCGTGACCGGGCCCTACTTCCACAACGGCCGCTTCGCCACGCTGAAGGACGCCATCGGCTTCTACGTGCGCCGCGACACCAATCCCGAGCAGTGGTACCCGACGAACCCCGACGGCACGGTCACCAAGTTCGACGACCTGCCCGCGATCTACGGCGGCCAGTTCGTCGTGACGCCGGGCGTGGTGGGCAGCGACGCGGGCTATCTCGGCAACGTCAACACCAGCGAGATTCCCTACAACCGCCACATCGGCGACGCGCCGGCGCTGACGCCCGACGAGATCGACGACGTCATCACCTTCCTGTGCACGCTGACCGACGGGTTCGACCCGGCCAACCCGACCGCGCAGGTGCTGCCCGCGCAATGCCAGGCCGCCGCGTCGCCCGCGGCCGCGGCCGTCCCCAGAACTTCCCTGAGCCGATGAACACGATGAAAAACACACCCGTCGCCGCCGCCGTCCTGTCCCTGTGCCTGCTCTCGGCGGCCCACGCCGCCGACACCCCGCCCGACATCGCGGACAAGCTCGCGCAACAGATCACCCAGATGCAGCAGCAGCTCGATGCGATGAAGCAGGAGCTGGCGCGCGTGAAAGCGCAGAACGACGCGCTGGCCGCCGCGCAGGCCAAGGCCGCGGCCACGCCCGCGCCCGTGGTCGCCACCGCGCCCGCCCCGGCGCCCGCGCCGGCCAGCGCCATCTCGCCCAACCTCGGCCTGTGGGGCTACGGCGAGATCTACTACACGCATCCGACCAAGGACGAGCGCCTGACCCAGGCCGACCTCGCGCGCGCCGTGTTCGGCATCGGCTACAAGTTCGACGACCGCACCAGCTTCAACTCCGAGTTCGAGGTCGAGCACGCGGTGGCGTCGTCGAGCGACGCCGGCGAGTTCGAGGTCGAGCAGTTCTACGTCGACCACCAGCTCACCGACTCGATCAGCGCCAAGGCCGGCCTGTACCTGATGCCCGTGGGCCTGCTCAACGAGCACCACGAGCCGACCAACTACTTCGGCGTGCAGCGGAACTTCGTCGAGACGCTGGTCATCCCCAGCACCTGGCGCGAAGGCGGCCTGGGCCTGCACGGCACCAGCGACGTCGGCCTGACCTGGGACCTGGGCGTCACCACCGGCCTGAACCTGGGCGGCTGGAACAACAGCCCCGAGGATCCGCAGTACCGCACCGCGCTCGACCTGGAAGACAGCGACATCGCGCCGATGCAGGCCATGCACCAGGAGCTGCAGCTGGCCAACGCGCAGCACCTGGCGCAGTACGCCGGCCTGAACTTCGTCGGCGTGCCCGGCCTGCAGCTGGGCGCCTTCGCCTTCACCGGCAACCTCGCGCTGCCGGTCGTGCCCGCCAACCTGCCGCAGTCGCGCCTGACTCTGTGGGAGACGCACGCCCGCTGGACGCCGGGCGATGCCGACATCTCGGCGGTCTATGCGCGCGGCACGATCTCGAAGACGGCCACGTACAACCTCGACAACACCGGCGTCTCGAACCCGATCCCGTCGTCGTTCCTCGGCTACTACGTGCAGGGCGCCTACAAGGTGTGGGAGAACGGCGGCCAGAAGCTGACCCCGTTCGTGCGCTGGGAGCACTACGACATGGGCGCGAGCTACGCCGGCATCGCCCCGGGCTTCGCGACGACGCCCACCGGCCTGGCCGCCGACGGCAAGCCGTGGCCGCAGCCGCACGACCGCGTCTGGACGGCCGGCGCCAACTTCTACCTCAACCCGAACGTGGTGCTGAAGGCCGACTACCAGCGCTTCAACGTCAACACCGACCTGACCCGCATCGACCTGGGCCTGGGCCTGGCGTTCTGAGCGCCGTCGCCGGACACGACAAAGGGATCGCCGCGGCGATCCCTATTTTCTTGTGCGCGGCCGGCCTCACTGCGGCGGCTTGAAGATCCTGTCGCGCTCTTCCTGGTCGCGTTGCATCTGGTCGATCTCGCCGGCCTGCTTGATGCCGTTGAGGTAGTCCTGCGCCTTCTGCCGCTGCGCCGCGTCGTACTGGCGATCCCATTGCTGCCACTGCTGCGACGTCCAGTGGATGTGCTGCGCGTCGAGCTGGCGCTGCTGGTTGGCACGGCTCATCTGGTACTCGTGCTGCAGCTGGGCCTGGCGCTGCGCGCGCATCTTCGCGAAGCCGGCGTTGGTGTTGGCGATGATCTCGGCCTGGTGCAGCTTCTGCATCTGGCCGGGATTGGGCATGGGTTGCCCCGGATGCTGCGTGCGCCATTCCTGCTCCCAGCGCAGCCGCTGGACGACGTCCGGCGACAGCTTGCCCTCGCGCTGGGCCTTTTCCAGCTGCTGGCGCTGGTCGGCCTCGTAAGGCGTCTCCGCTTGCGCGGCGCCGGCCAGCGCGCCCAGCAACGCCAGTGCAGTGATACACGGTTTCATCGTCGTCCCCCTCCAACGATCGTGAAGATGTCCGCGACTCTAAGCCTTCAATCGCGCGCCGGATAGCCGGTGATGGCCCGGATGCGCGCGTACAGCGGCGCGAGGCGCGGGTACATCTCCTGGTACACCTGTGCGTAGAGCTGGTCGTACAGCGCGGCGTTGCGCGCGTCGGGCTCGAAGGTGCGGGCGACGCGCGTCATCGCGCGCACGGCGGTGGGGAAGTCGGCATGCAGGCCCAGGCCGACGGCGCAGGCGATCGCCGCGCCCAGCCCGCTGGTCTCGTGGACGTGCGGACGGCTGGCAGGCAGGCGGAAGATGTCGGCGGTGAGCTGCAGCGCCGCGTCCGACTGCGCTCCGCCGCCGGACACGCGCAGCTCGGTCAGCGCGACGCCCGTCTTCTTCTCGATGCGCTCGCGCCCGTCGCGCAGCGCGTAGCCCAGGCCTTCGAGGATCGCCCGGTAGACGTGCGCCCGCGTGTGGGCGTCGCCGAAGCCGATGATCGCGCCCTTGGCATCCGGGCCGGGATGTCGGATGCCGGGCGTCCAGTACGGCTGCAGCACCAGGCCCAGCGAGCCGGGCGGCACGGCGGCGACGAGCTCGTCGAGCAGGGCCTCCGGCGCGACGCCGCGTTCCCGTGCCGCGGTGTTCTCGCGGTCGCCGAACTGCTCCTTGAACCAGCGCACCATCCAGTAGCCGCGGAAGATCTGCACCTCGCTGTCGAAGTGCCCGGGCAGCGCGGCCGGGTAGGGCGGCACGAACGACAGCGCCTCCGCGTACTTCGTGGTGCAGACGTTGATGGTGGCGGTGGTGCCGTACGAGATGCCGCCGACGTGCGGCTCGAGGCAGCCCGAGCCCAGCACCTCGCAGGCCTTGTCGGCCGCGGCGGCGATCACCGGCGTGCCGGCCGCGATACCCGTGGCCGTACTGGCCGCGGCGCTGACATGCCCCAGCGTCGAGCCCACCGGCAACAGCTCGGGCAGCTGTTGACGGCGCACCGCCAGGCCCTGCCACTTCCAGTCCGACGGCTTCGCCCACGCATGCGCCTTGAAGTCGAACGGCAGGTAGCCGACCTGCGAACCGATCGAGTCGACGAACTCGCCGGTGAGCTTCCAGTTCAGCAGGCCCGACAGCAGCAGCACCTTGTGCGTGCGAGCCCAGGCTTGCGGCTCGTGCTCGGCCCACCAGTTGACCTCGGCCTCGCGCTGGAAATGACGGATGGTGTCGGCCACGCCGGCGAGCCGGAACGCCGCGCGCCACGCCGCGTTGATCCGCGGCACGCGCGTGGCCTTGCGCTGGTCGAGCCAGATCAGCGCGGGCAGCGGCGCGTGGCCCTGCGCGTCGATGGGCATGAGGGTGCCGCGCTGCGTGGTCACCGTGACGCCGCGCACGCGCGCCGCGAGCTCGGGACCGTCGCGCCACAGCTGGCGGCACGCGCGCGCGCAGGCCGCCCAGAAACCGTCGACGTCGTGCGACATCCAGCCGGGCTGCTCGACCACGTAGTCGTCGAGCGCCACCTGCGACTTCGCGACCAGGTTGCCGAGCGGATCGAACAGCAGCGCACGTGCGCTCTGCGTGCCGCAGTCGATCGACAGCATCAGGTCGTCGGGACGGGCGACGGTCATGGCTTGGGCACCGTGTAGCACTGGTCGATGATGCTCGCGTAGCGCTCGCACTGGTCGCGCCACTCCCCGGCGGACCAGCCCAGCGCCTCGCGCGCGACGGGTTCGAGACGCGGCAGCAGCGCCGCGGCGCCCGCGGGCAGCAGCAGGCCCAGGCGGGTGCGGCGCAGCAGCAGGTCGTCGAGGAAGCGCACCTGCTCGTGGCGCAGCGCCCAGTGCAACTCGGCCCACGGCGTGTCGGTGCCGGGCACGGCGTCGAGCTCGCCCGGCGCGGCCTCGCGCAGCAGCGCCGGCGCGTGCGGGCCATGGCGTCCGAGCAGGCGGCTGCGCAGGCCGTGCGGCAACGCGAGCAACTCGGGCGACGCGGGTTGCGGCGCGAAGATCGGGTCGGCGACGCGGTAGGCGAAGTCTTCGGCGCTGATCGCGGCACAGGCGTCGTCCAGCGGTGTGTCGCCGGCGACGACGGTCGGCGCGAAGCCGCCGCGCCGCGACGACGCCGCCAGGTACGGTGCGGCGTGGCGCAGCGCGTCGAGCGCGTTGACGCGGAACGTCGTCAGCTTGCCGCCCGTCACCGTGATCAGCCCCTGCTCGTCGCGCACGACGTGTTCGCGCGACGCCTTGGATGGATCGCCGCCGCCGGCGCGCTCGTCGACCACGGGCCGCACGCCCGCGAAGCTGCAGATCGCGTCGCAGGCGCGCAGGTCGAGGCGCGGGAACGCATGGCGCATCGCCTCGACCAGGTACGCGGTTTCGGCGGCGGTGATGCTTGGTTCGACGTCGGGGTCGTCGTGGTGGTCGAGGTCGGTGGTGCCGACGAGCGAGACGCCTTCCCACGGCGTCGCGAACACCGGGCGACCGTCGCGCGGGTGCAGCAGGCTCACCGACTGCGCCACCGGCAGCTTCCACAGCGGAAACACGAGATGACTGCCGCGCAGCGGACGCAGCATCGCCGCGCCCAGGCCGCGGCGCAGGCCGTCGGCCCAGAAGCCGGTGGCGTTGACGACGCAGCGCGCCTGCACGTGGCCGGTGAAGCCCGCGCCTTCGATGCGCGCGCCCACGACGCTGCCCGGCTTCACGGTGCCCTGGCCTTCGGCCGACAGCGCGGACATCGGCATGTCGGCATCGCCGGCGCGCAGCAGCGACTTCACCGCCGCGCGATTGACCACGCGCGCGCCGTGCCGCTGCGCCTCCTGCAGCACGCGCATCACCAGGCGCGAGTCGTCGGTCTTCGCATCGAGGTAGCTCGACGCGCCCAACAGGTGCTCGTCGGCCATGTGCGGCGCGAGCGCGCGCGCCTGCGCGGGCGTGTGGAACGCGCGCGTGCGTCGGCCGCCCATCGTGTCATAGATCGCCAGACCCGCGGCCATCGTGCGCCGGCTCGGCGACCGGCCTTCGTAGTGGCCCATCAGGAAGCGCTGCGGCTCGACGAGGCCGGGCACGTCCTGCAGCAGCCGGCCACGCTCGCGCACCGATTCGCGCGTCAGGCCGAACGCGCCCTCGCGCAGGTAGCGCAGGCCGCCGTGCACGAGCTTGGACGAGCGCGACGAGCTGCCCCAGGCGAAGTCGCGCGCCTCGACCAGCATCACGGCCAGCCCGCGACGAGACGCCTCCAGCGCGACGCCGGCGCCGGCGATCCCGCCGCCGATCACCAGGATGTCGACCTCGATCAATGCAGGTCCTCGTAGCCGCGTGCGGGTTGCATGGCCTTGGCGATTGTCGTGTCTCGCATTCCGACACGGCGCACGTTGCGCGGGCCGATGAACACGCTGCGGCGCCTGCCCGGTACCGACTCCAGCGCGGCCAGCGCCTCGGCGACGACGCGCATGGCGACCGCCACCGGCCAGCGGGCGCGCGCGAAGGCGAGGCGTCGATCGATGCTCATTGCTCGTCGCCCAGCAGGTTGCCGCGCGCCATCACGCCGTGCGGATCGAACTCGCGCACCATCGCGGCGATGGCCGACATGCCCGTCGCGCCTTTCTCGGCCGCGAGCCAGCGCGCGTGATCCTTGCCGACGCCGTGCTGGTGCGTGATGGTGCCGCCCTGGGCGACGATCGCGTCGCCCACCGCCGTCTTGAGCGACTGCCAGCGCGCGAGCGCCGTGTCGTAGTCGGGGCCGATGCGGTAGACGAAGGTCGAGTACACGCTGGAGCCCTGCGCGTAGACGTGGGACAGGTGCGTGTAGCAGTGCGTGCGCTCGCCGTGCTGCGCGAGCGCGGCGCGGCCGGCGCTCTCGAGCGCGTGGACCATCGCGTCGACGCGCGGCCAGTCGCACGCGGTCTCCATCGTGTCGACCGCGTAGCCGGCGTCCCACAGCGCGTTGCGCAGGTAGACGCCGGCGAAGCGGCGCTGTTCCCATTTCTTGCCCAGCACCGTGCCGGTGGAGACCCCGCCATGCTCGCGCCAGATCGATGCAGCCGCGCGCTGCATCGCGCGCACCGTGCCGGCGCTCGTGCCCGTGAAGCCCGCCAGCAGCAGGCACTTGCCTTGGCGCGCGCCGCGCAGCGAGAGATAGCGCTCGAGCCAGCCGATCGCGCTCGCGTGGCCGGCCATCTGCAGCGTGGTGAACGTCTCCGACGGATTGGCCAGCCGCAGCATCGACAGCCCGAGCTTCGCCTGCCCGAGCCGGCGCACCGCGGCCAGGCCACTGGCCCAGTCGGGAAAGAAGACGCCGACGAAGCGTTCCGCGGCCGGCGCGCGCGTGACGCGCACGCTGGCCTCGGTCAGCACGCCGATGCGGCCTTCCGAGCCGAGCACCCATTCGCGCAGGTCGGGGCCGGCGGCCGAGGCGGGAAACGTCGGCAGCGTCCACTCGCGCTCGGGCGTCTGCAGCGTGCCACCGGCGAACAGCTGCTCGATGCGGCCGTAGCGCGCCGACTGCTGGCCCGACGACCGCGTCACCACCCAGCCACCCAGCGTCGACAGCTCGAAGCTCTGCGGGAAATGGCCCAGCGTGAAGCCGTGCGCGCGCAACTGCGCCTCGAGGTCGGGGCCGGCGACGCCGGCCTCGAAACGCGCGAGCTGCGCGACCGGGTCGAGATCGAGCAGCCGCATCATGCGGCCCATGTTCAGCGTGAGCACCGGCGCCGCGCCGACCGGCGTGAGGTGGCCGGCGACGCTCGTCGCGCCACCCGAGGGCAGCACCTGAACGCCGTGCTCGCGTGCCCACGTCAGCAGCGCGCGCACCTCGGCGCCGCTGCCGGGGAACGCGACGCCGTCGGTCACGCGGCCCAGCACGCCGAAGCGCAGCCGCAGCCAGTCGTGCATCGACTGCCCGAAGCTGGCGCGCAGGCGCGTCTCGGCGCCGGTGTCGATCAGGGGATGCGGCGGCAGGCGCGACGGCTGCGCCTCGACCTGCGCGAGCGCGTCCGGAAACGCGGCGTCGGGCTGCGGCTGGCCGGCGCCCACGGCCTGCGCGAGGAAGGCCAGCGCTTCGGGCCTGAGCGTTTCCTGCACGCGGGGGTCGCCCCAGCCGTTCCAGCGTCGTCCTGCGGTCATCGTGGCTATACTCGTTTTTCAGGTCGGATGCGCCCACCAGGCTTGGAGAAAAACAAGGCCCCGGACGCTACGCCGCGATGGTGCGCCGGTCGCGCCCCCGCGGCTTGTCTTTCGCCGACAGGCGAATTGCCACAACATGCCAGCCACGCCCGCGGCGACGCCCAAGCCAAGTCCCCTGCCCACGTCCGCCGCGGACGCGCCCTGCCCGATCCCGCCCGCGCCGGACGCGCGCGTCGCCATGGCCTACGTGCAGACGGCCGTCGCGGCCGCGCAGACGTTCGGGCTGACGCCGGCAGCGCTGTGCGCCGACCTCGGCTGGCCCGCGCACACGCTGGACGCCGGCCGCGACAGCCTCGTCGTCGCCGAGTACATCGCGTTGCTGGGCGCCGGCGGGCGCCTCGCGGGCGATCCGGTCTTCGGGCTGCACGTGGGCCTGCAGGCGCGGCTGTCCACCTATCCGTTCTACGGCCTGGTGGTGTGCGCCTGCACGACGCTGCGCGGCGCGTTCGCCCAGACCCATCGCTACGAAGGCCTCGCGCACGACCTCGGCCGCTCGCGCCTGGAAGAACGCGGCGGCGTCGCCACCTACTACTGGGACACGCCCTGGCTGGCCCGGTGCACGCCAGCCGAGGCACGCCACCTGTGCGACAGCGTGCTGGCCGGCATCCTCACCTTCGTCAGCTGGCTGGCGCACGAGCGCTTGCCGGTGCACGAGATCGGCCTGCCGTATCCCGAGCCGGACGCGGCGATCCGCGCGGCGCACGCGCAGGTGTTCGGCCCGGCCGTCGTCTACGGCGTGCCGGCCGCCTACGGCCGCTTCGACGCCGCACTGCTCGACCGCCCGGTGCCCAACGCCGACGGCAGCATGCTCAAGGTGCTGCAGCGCCACGCCGACGAGTTGTTGGCCGCCCGGCTGCGCGAAACCTCCGAGCCGCGCATCGTCACCGACGTGCGCCGCGAGGTTGCGGCCCAACTGGCCAATGACCGCGCCCGCGTCGACGACGTCGCCTCGGCACTGGCGGTCAGCACCCGCACGCTGCAACGCAAGCTCGCCGACGCGGGTACCAACTTCCAGGCCGTGCACGACTCCGCGCGCCAGGCGCTGGCCGAAGAGCTGCTGCGCGACTCGCAGCTGAACCTCACCGACGTCGCGTTCATGCTGGGATACCGCGAGCAGAGTTCGTTCAACCGGGCGTGTCGGGAGTGGTTCGGCGAGACGCCGGCAAGGACGCGGGAGCGATTGCGCGGGGCTGTCGGCGCGTAGGCTCGAGCGAACGCAAGAATCGAGCAGGTGAGGCATCCGACCCGAGGGCTGGCCGCCGGCACGCGCGCGTCGGGGCGGTCAGCAGGCGCGCGTCGCGATTGCCCCGTCAATCCGCAACGATGCCTGCTCAAGGGGCAAATTTCCCGCGCGGACGGGCAACGTTGGGTCGTCGCGGGGCATGGCTGCCCCTCGCAAGGGGAAGTTTGCTGTCCAGACCGGCAAATTTCCCGCTCGCAGACGCACTCTTGCTGCCGCGCGGGGCATGAATGCCGCTCCGGCGGGCAAATTTCCCGCTCCGAGGGGGAATTTGCCCCCGGACGGCGCTCGCTCTCTCTCGACGCCATACAGCAGGCACGAAAAAGTCAGGACTGCGGGCTGAGGCGAACGACGTGGAAGGTCGAACTGCGCGTCGCACTCGGACGCCTTGCCCTCGCGCGGCACGACCCTCAGACTCTCCTTGACGCCTAGCGGTGCCGGACCTCGGAGACCGGACATTCAGGCGTGATCAAGAGTCCCACGCCCGATCGTCGAATCGCGCTCCCGATGCTGCACAGCAGGAATTCGGGCCTGTGTTGATTCACCGAGGATCAGTTGCGACGAGGGCATCGCGGGGATCGAGGACTCGCGCGCGCATCGGCACTGCGCGCGAGCCCCGCCTCAAGTCGGCTTCTTCAGCTTCTTGCGCGCCTTCAACGCCACCTCCCGCGCGTGACACCCTTCGTAGTGATCGTTGACCAGCCCCATCGCCTGCATGAAGGCGTACACGGTGGTCGGCCCGACAAAGGTCCAGCCGCGCTTCTTCAGGTCCTTGGACATCGCCACGGCTTCCGCCGACGGCCCCAGCACCACGCCGGTCTGCGGCACGTGCGGGCGAGTGTCGGCCGCGGGCTCGTAGCCCCAGGCCCAGGCGGCGAGCGAGCCGAATTCCTGGCGCAGCTCCAGCACGCGCTGCGCGTTGTTGAGGGTGGAGACGATCTTGCCGCGGTGGCGCACGATGGCCGCGTCGGCGACCAGGCGCTCGACGTCCTGGTCGCCGAAGCGCACGACCTTCTCGGCCTCGAAGTTGGCGAACGCCTTGCGGAAGCCCTCGCGCTTGTTGAGGATGGTGAGCCAGCTCAGGCCGGCCTGGAAGCCTTCGAGGCAGATCTTCTCGAACAGCCGGCGGTCGTCCGTGACGGGAAAGCCCCATTCCTCGTCGTGGTAGCGGCGGTATTCCGGGCTGGCGCGGCACCACTGGCAGCGCAGCACGCCGTCGTCGTGCAGGAACAGGCCGTCGGGAACGGCAGGGGGCGTCTGGGTCATGAAGCCATTCTGCCGCCGTCGCCCGTCAACGCCGAACGCGTTTCGTCCGCGAAACCGGCCGTTTGGCGCGGGGCGCCGTTCCGGTCCGTCGCGCCGGCTTGCGTTTCGTCCGCCACAGGGCGCGCGCCGTCGCACGCCGCTCGCGGCACGGGCCGCGGATTCCTACAGTCCATCCATCGACACGCCAGACACACCAACCCAGGAGTCCGCCATGACCAAGACCTTCGCCCACCAAGCCGCTCCCATCGCCCTCGCCGCGCTGCTGACGACCGCGATGCTGTTCGCCACCAATGCCCTGGCGAGCCACCAGTACCGCGTCGCGAGCGCCGCGCAGGCGTCGACGCCGGCCGTCGCGATGGCCGTGCAGCACGTGACCATCGTCGGCCACCGCGCGAACGCCTGATCCGGATCGGTTTCCCAGCCTGCCGGCCTCGCGATGCGGGGCCTTTGTCAGGGGGCCGGCGACGGCAGGGGCTGCAGCGCCTGGTTGATGTCGGCCACGATGGCGTCCAGCTTGTCCTCGGAGTAGCCGTCGTACACGCGCAGGATGCGGCCGTCGCGCCCGATGATCAGCATGTGCGGCAGGCCGTGCACGCCGAACGCGTGCTGCGCCTGGCCCGACGCGTCGCTCACCAGTTCCATGCTCATGCTCTGGCGCATGATCCGGGCGGCGCGCTTGTAGACCTCGAATTTCTCGGTGTTGACGGCGATGACGGCCATCTCGCCCTTGCCGACCTTGTCCTGCACGTTCTGCAGGATGGGCAGCTCCTTCAGGCAGTACGGACACCACGTGGCCCAGAAGGTGACGATGACGGCCTTGCCCGAATAGCCGGGCAGCAGGATTTCCTCGCCGGACAGCGTGCGGCCGAGGTCGGGCGGGGGCATGTCGCCCGGCCCGGGTGCGGCGGCGCGGCCGGCGGTGGCGAGCAGCGCGAGCAAGGCGCCGACGATCCAGGGACGAACTGGGGGATGAAGCGTCATGCGCGCATTCTGGAGCCGGCGGGCGCGCGGCGCCAGCGCTGGACGGCGCGGCGGCCCGCCATCGCATGACCTCGCCCGCTACGCGCCGTTGCCCCGCTGCGCGTGCGCGAGGCTCGCGAAGGTCTTCCAGCCCGAGCGCAGGCCCAGCGCCGCCGCCGCGAGCGTGAACGGCAGCAGGTTGTAGAGCAGGCGATAGAGCAGCAGCGCGGCGAGCAGGTCGGGCCGGCCGCGGCCGGACAGGATCGCCGTCATGCTGGCCTCGAACACGCCCAGGCCGCCCGGCGTGTGCGCCACCACGCCGAGCACCACCGCGGCGATGCAGCCGACGGCGAACACATCGAACGGCGGCGCGAGATCGACGGGCAGCAGCACGTACAGCGCGCCGATGGCGGTGCCGCTCTCGACCGCGCCCAGCAGCATCAGGCTCAGCGCGAGCGCGGCCCCGGGCATCGGCAGGCGCAGCCGCCCGAGCACGAGCTCGCGCGGGCCGCGCGACAGCCACCACAGCCACGCGAGCAGCAGTCCTTCCAGCGCGACGCCCAGCGCGGCGTGCCACGCCGGATCCGCGCCGGTGGCGGCCTCGAGCAGTTCGGCGCCGGCCAGCATCGTCAAGTTGCCGGCCACCAGCGACAGCCACGACATCGACACCACCCGCGCCACCTCGCCGCCGCTCAAGCCGGCCGGCAGGTAGAGATGCGCACGCACCGCCGACCCCGACACCGCGTGGAAACCCAGCGTGTTGGCGATGGCCGCGCTGCACGCGCCGGCCAGCAGCGCGAGCCGCGTGCGCACGCGTCCGGGCGCGGCCACGTGCACGCCGACCAGGTCGTACAGCGCCAGGCACGTGAAGCTCGCGGCGGTCAGCATCAGGCACGCCGCGATGTGCCGGGCGGGCTGCCGCAGCACCGCGGCCTCGAGCTCGGCGACGCTCAGGTCGCGGAACACGACATCCAGCGCGACGACCGCGAGCGCCAGCGCGAGCACCACGCCCGCGCGGCGCGCGAGCGTGGCCGCGTCGGCACGTGTCAAGCGCTCACCTGTTCCAGCGTCTCGTCGGCGTCGGCCTGCGCGGCGGCGTGCGGTTGCGCGGGCAGCCGCATCAGCGCCTGTCCCATGCGGATGCGCGCGCCGGTGGCGATGCCGTCGACGAACTCGAAGCCGGGCGGCACGAACAGGATGATGGTCGAGCCGTGCTGGAAGCCGCCCATCTCGTCGCCCTTGCCGAAGCGCGCCGCGACGGGAATCTCGTTCGGGCCGCGGTACTTCAGGTGCAGCAGCACGTCGGTGAACTTCAGGCGGATGCTCGCGACCAGGATGGCCGCCACCGGCACGATGGCGATCGGATGGTTGCCGCGGCGCAGGCGCGCGCTGAGCACGGCGCGCTCGTTGCGGCAGAACAGCTTCTCCACGCGCTTCAGCGCGATCGGGTTCACGTTCCAGGTGTCGCCGGTGATGTAGCTGACGTGGCTCACGTCGACGTCGTGCGGCGCGTGGAAGCGGTGGTACATCGCCGACGTCAGCCGCAGCGTGATGAAGCGGCCGTCGCGGAACGGCGCGGTGTCGGTGCCCGGCCCGAACAGCTCTTCCATCTTGTACGGGAAGCCTTTGGCCTGGAACACGGTGGTGCCGGCCACCGCACCGCACGCGCCGACGATCGCGTCGCAGGGCGAGGCGAGCACGTCGGGATCCGGGTCGATCACGCGCGCCCCCGGCATCAGCTCGCGCGTGAAGCACTCGTGCATCGAGCGGAACTTGCGCGTGCGCGCGTCGCTGAGGTCGAGGTCGGTGAACAGCTTCCACATGCCGATCGACGCCTTGCTGACGATCGGGTTGCGGATCTTGCTGAACTTGCCCATGAAATGCGTCAGCGCGATGCGCGGCACGCGGTTGGTGAGCAGGAAGTTCAGGTCTTCCTGCGCGAGCAGGCGGCGGAATTGTTTTTTCATCGCTTTCAGTTCGAGCCTCGGGCCCACGCGGCGGCGCGCCCGGGCCCTTCTCAGCTGCTGAACCGGTGACGCAGCATCTCGCGCAGCAGGCCGCGCCGGATGGTGCGGTTGCTCTGCGCAGGATCGTTCCACCACCAGCCGTCGGCCTGCATCTCGGTGGCCGCGGCGACGAAGCGATCGATGACCGCGTCGAAGTCGGCATCCCCGTAGTCGAGG
>CAIMXF010000327.1 GCA_903845345.1 uncultured beta proteobacterium | reverse complement strand
GGCCTCGAGCAGCGTGTGCACCACCGACTCGATGGAGGCGCGCACGAACTGCGTCGGGGCGTAGACGATCTCGTACTTCACGCCGTCGGGCATGGACTTCTGCAGGTCGGCCATCTCGGCGCGCACGCCGTCCGAGATCGCGATCGCGTTGGAGCCCGGCGCCGCGAAGATCGGGATCGCGACGGCTTCCTTGTTGTCCAGCAGCGAACGCAGCGAGTAGTCGGCCGCGCCGAGCTCGATGCGAGCGACGTCGCGCAGGCGCGTCACGGCGCCGTCGGCGCTGGTCTTGACGATGATGTCGCCGAACTCGTCCTCGGTCTGAAGGCGGCCCTGCGCGTTGACCGACAGCTGCACGTCGATGCCGTGCAGGTTGGGCGAGGCGCCCACGATGCCGGCCGCGGCCTGCACGTTCTGGCCGCGGATGGCGGCGACGACGTCGCTGGGCGAGAGTCCGCGGTTGGCCACCTTCTGCGGATCCAGCCACACGCGCATCGAGTAGTCGCCCGAGCCGAACAGCTGCACGTCGCCGACGCCCGGCACGCGCGCCAGGCGGTCCTTGACGTTGAGCACCGCGTAGTTGCGCAGATACGTCATGTCGTATCGGCCGGTCGGCGACAACAGGTGGACGACCATGGTCAGGTCGGTCGAGGCCTTGATCGTCGTGATGCCCAGCGTGCGCACCTCGTCGGGCAGGCGCGGCTCGGCCTGCGCGACGCGGTTCTGCACGAGCTGCTGCGCCTTGTCCGGGTCGGTGCCGAGCTTGAAGGTGACGGTCAGCGTCATCAGGCCGTCGGTCGTCGCCTGGCTGCTCATGTAGAGCATGCCTTCGACGCCGTTGATCTGCTCCTCGATCGGCGTGGCCACCGTCTCGGCGATCACCTGCGGGTTGGCGCCGGGATAGTTGGCGCGCACGACGATCGACGGCGGCACGACGTTCGGGTACTCGGAGATCGGCAATCCGCGCACGGCGATCAGGCCGCCGAGGAAGATCAGCAGCGACAGCACGCCGGCGAAGATCGGCCGGTCGATGAAGAATTTGGAGAGATTCACGTGAGGCTCCGCGAGTGAGTCAATGTTGTTGTGGGCCAAGCTCTCGGGAAGCGAGGATCACCATCCGAGCCGACCCGAGCTCCCCCTCGGGGGGCAGCGACGGGAGGAGCGTGGGCGCTGTCAGTTCTCGGACTTCATCGCGACCATCTGCGGCGCGACCAGCGCGCCCGTTCGGACGCGCTGCAGGCCGTTGACGACCACGCGCTCGTTCGGCTTCAGGCCCGACGTGACGATGCGCAGCCCGTCGACGTTCGCGCCCAGCGTCACCTCGCGGTAGTTCGCCTTGTCGTCGGCGCCCACCACCATCACGAACTTCTTGCTCTGGTCGGTGCCGACCGCGCGCTCGTTGATCATCAGCGCCGGCTCGGCCTTGACCGTGCCCATGCGCAGGTGCGCGAACTGGCCGGGCATCAGCGCGCCGTCGGCGTTGTCGAACACGGCGCGCACGCGCACGGTGCCGCTGCGCGCGTCGACCTGGTTGTCGACGAGTTGCAGGTGGCCCGCGATCGGCGTCGCGGTGTCGTCGACCGTGCCCATCTGCACCGGGATCTTCTCGATCTGCGCACGCGCGCTCGCACCCGCGGGCAGCTCGCGCAGCGCGTGCGTGACGACCTGCTCGTCGGCGTCGAAGCTGGCGTAGATCGGGCTGACCGACACCAGCGTCGTCAGCACCGGAGCGCCAGGGCCGGCGGCCACGAGGTTGCCGGTGGTGATCTCCAGCTTGCCGACGCGGCCCGACACCGGCGCGCGCACCTGCGTGTAGCCCAGGCTCAGCTGCGCGGTCTGCAGTTGCGCCCTGGCCGAGCGCAGGTTGGCGTCGGCCTCGCTCTGGGCGTTGAGGCTGTCGTCGTACTCGCGCTGCGAGATCGCGTGATCCTGCAGCAACTGCTTCGCGCGCTCGTAGTTGCTCTTCGCGTTGGTCAGGCGCGATTGCGCCGCGAAGACCTGCGCGTCGGCGCGGTCGACATCGGCCTGGTAGGGCGCCGGGTCGATGGTCAGCAACAGGTCGCCGGCCTTGACCAGCGCGCCTTCGCGGAAGTGCACGGCCTCGACGGTGCCGGCGACGCGCGGACGGATGTCGACCCGTTCGACGGCTTCCAGGCGGCCCGAGAAGTCGTTCCAGGTCGCCACGTCGCCCTGCACGACGGTGGCCACGGACACCGGCGTCGCCTGCGCCGCGGGCGACGGGGTGGCCTTGGCCGGCCCGGATTGCAGCATGAACACGCTGGCGAGGGCGGCGGCGACGGCCGTCAACGTGGTGCCGGCCACCCAGAGGCGGCGACGGACTTGGAGCGGAACCTGATTCATGCGGAACTCCTGAATGGGTGCGGAATATGAAAGTGAGTGCTCGAGAACTTTTGGGCAAAGCAGCGGCTAGACCAGGCGTCGCCTGGCTTTTCGCTGACCATCCGGGAAAGTTTTATCGTAGCGATCGCTACGACATATGGCACAATGTAGCCAAGCCACAAGGCCACGTCAACATATTTCGTAACGATCGCTATGAAAAAGACGAACGAGACATCCGGCTTCGATGCCGTCGGCCTCGCCGACGCGCCGGAGCCCGGCACCGCCGCCCCGTCCAAGGCGCCGCGCAAGCCGCGCGGCCGGCCGCTGTCGTTCGACCGCGACGCCGCGCTCGAGACCGCGATGCACGTGTTCTGGGAGCGCGGCTACGAGGCCGCGTCCATCGCCGACCTCACGTCGGCGATGGGCATCACCCCGCCCAGCCTGTACACCGCGTTCGGCGACAAGGAGCAGCTGTTCCTGGAAGCGATCGAACGCTACGCGCTGGGCTACGGCAGCGCCGGCGCGCGCGCGCTCGACGAAGAGCCGACCGCGCGCGGCGCGATCGAGCGCTGGCTGCTCGAGGCCGCCAACGAGCTCACGCAGCCGTGCCACCCGAAGGGCTGCATGGTGGTGATGGCCGCCACCAACTGTTCGGCCGCGGCCGAACGCGTGCAGGACGCGCTGCTGCTGCGCCGCACCGAAGCCATCGCCAACGTCGGCCGCCGCATCCAGGGCGGGATCGACAGCGGCGAACTGCCGCCCGACACCGACGCCAGGGATCTCGCGAACTTCTACGCGACCATCTACCAGGGCATGTCGATGCAGGCCAAGGACGGCGCGACGCACGAGAGCCTGGTGGCGACCGTGCGCACGGCGATGCGGTCGTGGCCGCGCTGAGTCGCCGAAGTCGCCGCACCAAAGGAAAAGCCCGCATCGAGCGGGCTTTTGTCTTCCGGACAACGTGACGGATCACGAAGACGGTGTGCGGGTACGGGGTGACGGGTTCCCCGGTTTCCGCCCAATGTGCGGCCGGTTCTGTACCTGCGATGTCCGGATTATGAGCCCGGTTCGTGACAGTTCCGTGTAGGCAGACGGTTCGTCGTCGATCGGGGACCCACCCCGGCGTGGAGCGCGGCCGAGGGTTTGCCACGACCCGGTTCAAGGGCCCGCAAGCCCGCGGGCGGCGCAACTCCCCTAGACTGCCGGCACTCATCCATCAGGAGGCCTGGTCCATGCGTGTTCCCACCGTCTCACGAGCCCTGCGTGCCGGCTCGACACTCGTCCTCGGCCTCGTCGCCGCGGCTTTCGCCGGCGCACAGGGCCAGCCCGTCGCGCCCGTGCGCCCGGTCACGACCGACTACTTCGGCACCCCCGTCGTCGACAACTACCGCTACATGGAAGATCTCGGCAGCCCCGAGGTCAAGGCGTGGATGAAGGCGCAGGCCGACTACACGCGCGCGAAGCTCGACGCGATCCCCGGCCGCGCCGCGCTGAAGGAACGCATCCACGCGCTGCTCAACGCCGACCTGCGCCGCGGCGGCTTCGAGCGCCGCGGCAACCGCTATTTCTACGAAGTGACGGAGCCCTCCGCGCAACTGCCCAAGCTCTACTACCGCGACGGCCTCGCCGGCGAGGAGCACCTGCTGCTGGATCCGGGCCAGCTGGGCAAGGGCACGAGCACGCACTACGCGCTGGACTTCTACGAGCCGTCCAACGACGGCAAGCTGCTGGCTTACGGGGTGTCGGCCGGCGGCTCGGAAAAGAGCGTGCTGTACGTGATGGACGTGGCCACCGGCAAGCTGCACGGCGAGGCCATAGACCGCACCTCCGACAACGTGATCGGCTGGCGTCCGGACAACAAGTCCTTCTACTACCTGCGCTACAACAAGGTCGGCCCGGACACGCCGCCGGCCGAGAGCGAATACAACGCGCGCACCTACCTGCACCACGTCGACACGCATGTCGACGGCGAAGGCGACGCCGTCGTGTTCGGCCGCGGCGTGAAGCCGGGCCTGGACGTGCCCGAAGGCCAGGCCACCTACGTGCTGACCTCGCCGGACTCGCCCTGGGTGCTCGCGGTGGCCAACCACAACATGGACGACGCGCCAGCCACGGTCTACGTCGCGCCGCTGGCCCAGGTCAACGACAGCCACGCCCCGTGGAAGAAGGTCGCCGACGTCAGCGACGGCGCGACGAACTTCGCGCTGCACGGCCAGACGCTGTTCGTGCAGTCGCAGAAGAACGCTCCGCGTTTCCGCCTGCTGGCCACGCCGCTGGCGCATCCGGACCTGGCGCACGCGACCGTCGTGATCCCCGAAGGCCGGGCCGTGCTGACCCGCTTCGCGCTGGCCAGGGACGGCATCTACGCGCGCGAGCGCGACGGCGCGGTCACGCGCGTGCGCGCGGTGTCCTTCGACGGCAAGCAGAGCCACGTCGTGCCGGTGCCGTTCGAAGGCAACACGCTCGACGCCACCACCGACATCCAGTCGCCGGGCGCGCTGGTAGGCGTGCGCGGCTGGCTGCACGGCACCGAGTACGTGTTCCACGATCCGGCCACCGGCAAGTCGGAGCCGACCAGCCTGACGCCGCCCCAGAGCATCGACACCTCCGGCATGGAGTCCGAGGAAGTCTTCGCGACCAGCTACGACGGCACGCGCGTTCCGCTGTCGCTGATCCATCGCAAGGGTCTCGCGCTGGACGGCAGCCATCCGACCATCCTCGTCGGCTACGGCGCTTACGGGGTGGTGCTGGAACCCGGCTTCAGCGCCACGCGAATGGCCTGGCTCGAACGCGGCGGCGTCTTCGCGGTGGCGCACGTGCGCGGCGGCGGCGAGTACGGCGACGACTGGCACCTGGCCGGCCAGAAGAAGACCAAGCTCAACACGGTGTTCGACTTCATCGCCTGCGGCCAGTACCTGGTCGACAAGCACTACACCACGCCCGCCCGCCTGGCCGGCAACGGCGGCAGCGCCGGCGGCATCACGGTGGGCGGCGCGCTCACGTGGCGGCCCGACCTGTTCGGCGTGATCCTCGACCAGGTCGGCATGTCCGACACGCTGCGCTTCGAGACCGAGCCCAACGGCCCGCCGAACGTGCCGGAGACCGGCTCGACCAGGGACGAGGCCGGCTTCCACGGCCTGTACGCGATGAGCGCCTACGAGCATGTGCGCGACGGCGTCGCCTATCCGGCCACGATGTTCCTGACCGGCGCCAACGACCCGCGCGTGTCGCCGTGGCAGATGGCCAAGATGGCGGCCCGCGTGCAGGCCGCCACGTCGGGCAAGGCGCCGATCCTGCTGCGCGTGGACTACGACGCCGGCCACGGCATCGGCTCCAGCAACGCGCAGTACGAGCAGGAGCTGGCCGACATGTGGTCGTTCGCGCTCTGGCAGATGGGCGATCCGGCGTTCCAGCCCGCGGCCAGGCCCTGAGACGGCGCCGCGCGCCGCGCGCCCGCGCCTACGCGGGACGCGCGTGCGCGCGCAGGCGCGAGATGGCGCGCGCGTAGTCGTCCGAGCCGAACACCGCCGACCCGGCGACCAGCGCGTCGGCGCCGGCGTCCACCGCCTGCCACGCGTTGTCGCCGTTCTGGCCGCCGTCCACCTCGATGTACGGATTGAGGCCGCGCGCGTCGCACAGCCGGCGCAGCGCGGCGATCTTGGGCAGCACCTCGGGCAGGAACTTCTGTCCGCCGAAGCCGGGATTGACGGTCATCACGAGCACGACGTCGCACAGGTGCAGCACGTTCTCGACGAACGCGACCGGGCTGCCCGGATCGATGACCACGCCAGCCTTCTTGCCGAGTTCGCGGATCCGCGACAGCACGCGATGCAGGTGGATCGTCGACGCCGGCTCGCACTGCACCAGCAGGTGATCGGCGCCGGCCTTGACGAAGTCCTCCAGCATGCGCTCGGGCTCCACCATCATCAGGTGGACGTTGAGCGGCTTGCTCGTCGCGCGGCGGATCGCCTCGATCACGACCGGGCCGAAGGTGATGTTGGGCACGAAGCGGCCGTCCATCACGTCGACGTGGATCCAGTCGGCGCCGGCCGCGGCGATGGCCTGCACTTCCTCGGTCAGGCGCCCGAAGTCGGCGGACAGGATGGACGGCGCGATGACGAGCGGGTTGGCCATCTCAGCTCGACGACGTCGCCGTGAGCCTGGCGACCTTCTCTTCCAGGCCGCCGATCAGCGAGTTCCACGACTTCTTGAACGAGTCGCCGCCCTCCTGCTGCAGCCGGGTCGCGAGCGCGTCGATGTCGACGCCTTCGCGGCGGATCTCGTCCAGCGTCTGCTCGGCGTAGCCGCCGTCGACGGGCATCGGGTCGCCGACGTGGCCATCCCTGGCGAACGCCTTGAGCGTCTTCTCAGGCATGGTGTTGACGGTATCCGGCGCGGCGAGCGCCTCGACGTACAGGCTCTCGGGCACCTTGGGGTCCTTGGTGCCGGTGCTCGCCCACAGCAGCCGTTGCGGATGCGCGCCGGCGGCCGCGAGCCTCTTCCAGCGTTCCGACGCGAGCAGGTCGCGGTAGGCCTTGTAGGTGCGCATCGCGATCGCGATGCCCAGCTTGTTCTGCAGCGGGTCGGACAGCGTGTCCTTGGCGCCGGTGTCCCAGCGGCTGACGAACAGCGACGCGACCGACTCCACCAACGGCGACTTGCCGTCGTTGAGCCGGCGCTCGATGCCCTTCATGTAGGCCTCGGCCGCGGCCAGGTACTGCTCGCGCGAGAACAGCAGCGTCACGTTGACCGGGATGCCCTGGTAGATGGCTTCCTCGATCGCCGGGAGTCCCTCGGGCGTGCCCGGTATCTTGATGAACAGGTTCTTGCGCGCGGCCTGCGCATGCAGGCTGGCGGCGGCCTGGATGGTGCCGCGGGTGTCGTCGACGAGCAGCGGCGAGACCTCCAGCGACACCCAGCCGTCGACGCCGCCGCTCGCCTCGTGTGCCGGCAGGAACAGGTCGGCGGCGTGCTGCAGGTCGTCGACCGCCAGCGCGAAGAACAGGTCCTCGGTGGCGCGGCCGTCGCGTGCCATCTGCGCGATCGCGTCGTCGTACGCATCGCCCTGGCCCATCGCCTTCTCGAAGATCGTCGGGTTGGACGTGAGCCCGGTGACCGAATAGTCGGAGATCAGCTTTGCGAGCGACCCGTCGTTCAGCGTCTCGCGGCTGATGTTGTCGATCCACAGGCTTTGCCCGAGGTCATGGAGTTGCTGCGTGGTTTTCATGGACGGCTCCTGCTGGAGGGAACCACCCGGCAATATTCGTGCGTGACAGGTCGCCGATGTGATCGACGGTGATGTCCGGGGTCGGGTATCTGGCGACTTCGACGGTGTCCAGCGCGTAATGCCCTTGCCGCGGCCAGATCGTGGTGACGTCGTCGCCCCACGCGGCCTTCAGCGCGCCCAGGATGCGCGGCTTGTCGTCGACCATCACGTAATGACGCGCCGGAAAGGTGCGTTTGACCTCATCGAGCATCAGTTCCTTGTGCACGTAGATCAGCACGCGCCCCTCGACGGCGCGCCACAGCCCCGAACGCTGGATCTTGCGCGGCTGGAAGACGACGTCGCCGTCGGACAGGATCACCGTCGGGCCGAGCTTGTGCATTCGCGCGAGGGCGTCGAGCGCGCCCGGGTAGACGCGATCCTGGAACGGGTAGTCGACGAGGAAGCTCGACATCTGCAGCAAGGCTTGCGCATGGATGCCCAGGCCCTCGACGTCCTTGCGATACAGCTGCAGCGCGCCGAGGTAGTCGGCGTAGCCGAGCTCGTCGCGCAGCTTCTCGAACAGCGTCCAGTAGCGGCCCGAGCAGGCGACGCCGAACTCCTGGATCAGGTGGTCGCGCAGGTCGGCGATGATGTGGTCGTTGTCGAGCAACGTGTTGTCGACGTCGATCAGGAACACCACGTCGTGAAGGATGGCGGCCATCGGCAGGCAGGCTTTCTCGCGGATTGGACAAGTCACCGGCGTGACTCATGAACGGGACATGAACGGTGGCTGAAGCGGGCAAGCGGCTTGCCGTTCGAGCCTCCGGTTCGCTGCGAATGCTGAGCAAGCCCCATACCCGCTTTTTCAAAGCAGACACGGGGGCCGGTGCATCATCGCGAACACCTCTTCCATCGCCTCGCCGAAAGACCTTCCCCATGTCCGACTCGCTCGACCAGCAATGCATCGACACGCTGCGCTTTCTTTCCGTGGACATGGTGCAGAACGCCGACAGCGGCCACCCCGGCCTGCCGCTCGACGCCGCGCCGATGGCCTACGTGCTGTGGACGCGCTTCCTGAAGCACCATCCCGCCAACCCGCTGTGGGCCGACCGCGACCGTTTCGTGCTGTCCGCGGGCCACGGCTCGGCGCTGCTGTACAGCCTGCTGAACGTGACGGGGTATGGCCTGACGATCGACGACCTGAAGCAGTTCCGCCAATGGGGCAGCAAGACGCCGGGGCATCCCGAGCGCGGCCACACGGCGGGCGTCGAGGTCACCACCGGGCCGCTCGGCCAGGGCCTGGCCAACGCGGTCGGCATGGCCATCGCCGAGGCGCAGCTCGCCGGCACCTACGACCGCGACGGCCATGCCGTCATCGACCACCGCACGTGGGCGCTGGTGAGCGACGGCGACCTGATGGAGGGGGTCGCGTCCGAGGCCGCTTCGCTGGCCGGCCACCTCAAGCTCGGCAAGCTGGTGTGCCTGTATGACGACAACGAGGTCACGCTGTCGGCCGGCACGGCCATCACGTTCACCGAGGATCGCGCCAGGCGCTTCGAGGCCTACGGCTGGCAGACGATCCATGTCGCGGACGGCAACGACGTCGAGGCCCTCACGCAGGCGCTGAAGGACGCGGTGGCCGACACCACGCGCCCCACGCTGATCCTCGTGCGCACGCATCTGGGCTACGGCTCGCCCAAGCAGGACAGCTTCAAGGCGCACGGCTCGCCGCTGGGCGAGAAGGACGTCGCGGCCACCAAGGCCAAGCTCGGCTGGCCGGCCGAGCCCGCGTTCTACGTGCCCGACGATGCGAGCAGGAAGTTCCTCGAGGCGCAGACCAACGGCGAGAAGGCCGAAGGCGAGTGGAACCGGCGCATGCAGGCCTACGCGCAGGCCTTCCCCGACCAGGCAACGGAACTCGAAGCGCGCCTGCGCGGCGAGCTGCCCGAGGGCTGGGACGCCGACCTGCCGACCTTCCCTGCCGACGCCAAGGGCCTGTCGACACGGGTGGCCGGCAAGCAGATCCTCGCGGCGATCGGCAAGAGGCTGCCGTCGCTGATGGGCGGCTCGGCCGACCTCGACCCGTCCACCTTCACCAACCTCGTCGGCCTGGGCGACTTCAACCCCGTGCCGGCCGCCGACGCCAAGGCGATCGAAGGCGCCGACCCAGGCGGCGCGAGCTGGGCCGGCCGCAACCTGCACTTCGGCGTGCGCGAACACGCGATGGGCGCGATCGTCAACGGCATGGCGGCGCACGGCGGCTTCATCCCGTACGGCTCGACGTTCCTGATCTTCTCCGACTACATGCGGCCCGCGATCCGCCTCGCCGCGCTGCAGAAGCTGCACGCGCTGCACATCTTCACGCACGACTCGATCGCGCTCGGCGAGGACGGCCCGACGCACCAGCCGATCGAGCAGCTCGTGAGCCTGCGCGCGATCCCCGGCCTCACGGTGATCCGACCGGCCGACGCGAACGAGACGGCCGTCGCGTGGAAGGTCGCGATCAACTCCAGGGATCGTCCGGTGCTGCTGGTGCTCACGCGCCAGGACGTGCCCACGCTCGACCGCACCAAGCACCCGAGCGCCAACGGCCTGGCCAACGGCGCCTACGTGATCGGCGGTGCCGAGTACGACAAGCCCGACCTGATCCTCATCGCGAGCGGGTCGGAGGTGGGCCTGATCACCGCCGCCGCCGAGACACTGGGCCGGGACGGCATCAAGGTGCGTTGCGTGTCGATGCCCAGCTGGGACCTGTTCGACGCGCAGCCGCCGGCCTATCGCGACACGGTGCTGCCGCCGTCGGTCACCAGGCGCCTGGCCGTCGAGGCCGGCGCGACGCTGGGCTGGGAGCGCTACGTCGGCCAGGCCGGCGACGTCGTCGGCATCGACCATTTCGGCGCGTCGGCCCCGGCCAGGACGCTGCTCAAGGAATTCGGCTTCAGCGCCGAGAACGTCGTCGCGCGGGCGCGCAGGCTGCTGGGCCGCTGATGGCCGGGGCCCGGTCCGGCGCGGGCGACGGCGGCGGGGGCTCGCGCACGGCCGTCTGGGTCGCGCTGATCGGCAACGTGCTGGTGGCATCGACGAAGACGGGCGCGGCCGTGTTCACGCGCAGCTCCGCGATGCTCAGCGAGGCGGTGCATTCGTGGGTCGACACCGGCAACGAGGTGCTGCTGCTGTACGGCATGCGCGTCGCCAGGAAGAAGGCCGACCGCGACCACCCGGCCGGCTACGGGCGCGAGCTGTACTTCTGGAGCTTCATCGTCGCGCTGCTGGTGTTCGCGCTCGGCGCGGGCGTGTCGATCTTCCAGGGCATCCAGCGGGTGCGCCATCCGCAGCAGATCGAGAACGCGATCGTCAGCGAGATCGTGCTCGCCGCCTCGTTCGTGTTCGAAGGCTGGTCGTGGGCCGTTTCGGTGCGGCAGTTCCGCAAGGCCAAGGGCGACCTCGGCTGGTGGCAGGCGTTCGTCAAGAGCAAGGATCCGCCGCTGTTCATGGTGGTGTTCGAGGACAGCGCCGCCCTGATCGGCATCGTGATCGCCGCCGTCGGCACGGTGCTCGCCGCGCACTTCGACATGCCGCTGGCCGACGGCGTCTCGTCGATACTGATCGGGCTGGTGCTCGTGTGCACGTCGACGCTGCTCGCGCGCGAGAGCAAGAGCCTGCTGATCGGCGAACAGGCCGACAGTGCGCTGATCGAGTCCATCCTGGCCATCGCCAACGCCGCCTGCGGCTCGTCGCGCGCCAACGGCGTGTTGACGATCCAGCTGGCGCCCGACCAGATCATGGCCGCGATGAGCTTCGAGTTCGACGACGCGCTCACCGCGCCCGAGATCGAGCAGATGATCGCCGACATCGAACGCCGCATCCACGACGCCCATCCCGAGGTGACCTCGCTGTTCATCAAGCCGCAGAATCCGCAGCAGTACACGCGGACGGTGCGCGAGAGGTTCGGCGAGAACGCGGCCGATGCGACGCGCGAGCCGCAGACGGTGGCGGTGACGCCCGGGTCGCACTGAGGCGGTCGCCGCGCGCGGAAGAAAGCCTCACGACGACGTGAACGCATTCGCCGCGCCAGGCGGCGGTGCCGGCGCTATCGTCGTCCGCCAGGGCGACCCTATCCTCGACAGTGGCCGCCGGCAACCGGGAACTCCACTTGCACCAGACACAGATGTCGCTCGCCCTTCCGGGCGAAGCCGCCGCGAAAGCGGCGATCACCGTCGGCCTCGTCTTCGGCGGCCGCTCCGCCGAACACGCGGTCTCCATCCGCTCCGCGGCCACGCTGCACGCGGCGTTGCGCCGCGCGGGCTACTGGGTGGTGCCGATCGGCATCGAACGCTGCGGCACCTGGCGCTACATGCCGCTGGGCGGGACGGCGTTTCCCGCAGCCGTCGACACGAATGCATGTGCGGTGACGCTCGCGCCGAACGGCGGCGGCCAGTTGCTCGCGTGCGAGGCGTCGGAGCGCAGGGTCGACCTGCCCCGCATCGACGTCGCCTTCCCCGCGCTGCACGGCCCGTTCGGCGAGGACGGTCGCCTGCAGGGGCTGTTCGAGACCTGCGGCGTGCGCTACGTCGGCGCGGACGTGCTGGCCGGTGCGGTCACCCTGGACAAGGAAGTCGCCAAGCGCCTGCTGATGCAGGCCGGCCTGCCGGTCGTGCCGTACCGGCTGCATCGCCGCGGGGAGCCGCTGCCGACCTGGCAGGCGATGAGCGACAGCCTCGGGCCGCGGCTGTTCGTCAAGCCGGCGTCGCTCGGTTCGTCGATCGGCACCGCGCCCGCGGATGACGCGGACGCGTTCGCGCGCGCGCTGGCCGGTGCACGCGCGCACGGCGACAAGGTGTTGATCGAGCGCCGCGTCATCGGCCGCGAGCTGGAATGCGGCGTGATGGACAGTGAGGACGGCCCCATCGCCTCGGTCGTCGGCGAGATCCGCGCCGGCACGCTCGACGCGTTCTACGACTACGACGCCAAGTACGCGGACGACAGCGACGCGACCGTCGACGTCCCCGCCCGGCTGGACGCCGAGACGACCCGCCGCATCCGCGCGATGGCGGTCGACGCGTTCAAGGCACTCGGCTGCCGCGACCTGGCGCGCATCGACTTCTTCCTCGGGGAACAGGGCGAGCTGTTCGTCAACGAGGTCAACACGATGCCGGGCTTCACGTCGATCAGCCTCTATCCGCGGCTGTTCGAGGCCACGGGCATCGCCATCGAAGACCAGGTGCGCCGGCTGGCCGACCTCGCGCTCGCGCGGACCTGAGCTCAGCGCGCGGCGGCGCAGCGATCGGGCACGCCGGCCTTCGCCGGCTTAATCGGCACCAGCTTGTCGAAGCCGTCGGCCACCAGTTGGTCGAACGCGACCTGTTCGAGGGCGGCCACCTGCGGCCGCGACAGGCCCAGCTCGTAGCCCGAGCACTCGTTCTCGCCGAGCGAGCGCGGGTCGAGCCCGGTGACGCTGCCGAACACCACCAGCGTCTCCAGGTAATAGCCGAAAGTGCTGGCGTGGTAATGGTCGTAGGTCCAGAGATCGACCTTGCCGGCGTCGATGCCGTCGTACGGATTGGCGTCGGCGACGCCCGTGCGGATCGCGCGGATCCAGGCGTCGCCCACGGGGATGACCGGCTTGAGGCCCGGCGTCGCGGCGGCCGCCTTGTCGTAGCCGGCGCGCAGGTCGTGTGCCATCGCGTCGATGGGCTTGCCGTACCAGGCACCGTGCGGGTCGTAGGTCTGGTCGGCGCGCGGCCAGGTGGCCATCACGCGGATCTCGACCGCGGGATTGCGTGCGCGCAGCAACGCGGACATACGCCTGACCGTATCGACCAGCAACGCCGGATCGCCGGGCTTGCGCGCGTCGAGCGTGCTGTAGCCGTGCATCACGACGCCGTCCCACGGCCGCTGGCCGATGACGTCGCTCCTGTTGGCCAGGTGCCAGTCGATGCCGACGCCGCCCTGCGTCTCCAGATACACGTCGTAGTCGAGCCCCGCCTCCGTCGTGAACGACTTGAACAGCGCCGGCATGCCGCCGATGCCCTGGCCGTTGAGGTCGGTCACCGTGGTCGCGCGGTAGTAGTGCACCGGCGAGCCCTGGGCGTAGGTGAAGCTGTTGCCGATGAACAGGATGCTGGCGGCCTGGGCGTGGCCGGCGACGCCGAGGACGGCGGCAAGCAGCAGACGGGCGGTGGAACGGCGGGGCATCGAGGTGGTCTCCGTGAATCGGTAGACGCCACGTTATCCGACTCCGGGTGTCGCCGGCGGCGCGGCCCGGGTTTCCGTGAAGATCAGTGCGGCGTCTCCATCGCGACCGTGTACCTGCCCTGACGCGCCAGCCGGTTCAGATGCGCGCGCTCGACCAGCGCCTTCTGCGCCGCGGCCACGTTCTCTTTCTTGCCGGCCCAGGCCTTCATCGCCGGATCCTGGATCGCGCGCGCGAACGAGAACGCCAGCGGCCACGGCAGCGCGTGCCCGTGGCGCACGTGCATCGCGTTGAGGCGCGCCGACGCATCGGGCGCCGCCTGCCCGCCCGACAGGAACGCGATGCCGCCGACGGCCGCCGGCACGCTGCGCAGGAAGACACGCACGGTGGCGTCGGCGACGTCCTCGACGCTGTCCTGCGTCGGGCATTTCAGGCCGGGCACCACCATGTTGGGCTTGAGGATCATGCCCTCGAGCAGCACGCGCTGCGTGCGCAACGCGTCGAACACGACGTGGAGCGCGCGCTCGGTCACCTCGGCGCAGCGCTCCAGCGTGTGCGCGCCATCCATCAGCACCTCGGGCTCGACGATGGGCACGATGCCGGCCTCCTGGCACAGCGCGGCGTAGCGCGCGAGCGCCTGCGCGTTGGCCTCGTAGCAGCCGCGCGACGGCGCGTTCTTCGTGTCGTCGATGGTGATGACCGCGCGCCACTTCGCGAAGCGCGCGCCCATCGTCGCGTACTCGGTCAGGCGCTCGCGCAGGCCGTCCAGGCCTTCGGTGACCAGCTCGCCGTCGTGCAGCGCCAGCGGCCGGGCGCCGGCGTCGACCTTGATCCCGGGAACGATGCCGACCTTCTCGAGTGCCTCGGCGAACGGCACGTCGGCGAACGTGCGGGTGCGGATCGTCTCGTCGTAGAGGATCGCGCCGCCGATGGATTCGGCGAGCCCGGGCGCGCTGACGATCATGTCGCGGTACGCGCGCCGCATCTCCGGCGTCTGCTCGATGCCCAGCGCGGCAAAGCGCTTGTCGGCGGTCGGATTGCTCTCGTCCATCGCGAGCAGGCCCTTGCCGTCGGCGGTGAGGGCGGCGGCGGTGGCCTTCAAGGTCTGTTCGTTCATCGTCTCGTTCTCCAGGTTCGCGCCAGTGTCCGCTGCAATCGCAAAACCTCGTCCGCAAGGCGGTCGGCAGCTCGACCTGGCGGCAATTCGCGCACCCGCGGCGGCAGCCTTGCATGGGCCTTGCGAGCTCGGCCGTTGGGCATGGCGCTTGCCGCCGTCGCGGATGGCCGCACTCGCGCCAACGACTCGTCCGTGCGCGATGATCACGCCATTCAACTACGAAAGACTGCAGTGCAACTCGGAATGATCGGTTTGGGACGGATGGGCGCGAACATGGTGCGCCGCGTGATGAGCAAGGGCCACGAGTGCGTGGTGCAGGATCCGAACGCCGACGCGGTCGCCAGGATGGTCGCCGCCGGCGCCGTCGGTGCGGCCAACCTGCAGGAACTGGCCAGCAAGATGCCCAGGCCGCGCGCCGTCTGGATGATGGTGCCGGCCGGCATCGTCGACAAGGTGCTCGACGACCTGATCGCGCACCTCGACCCGGGCGACATCATCATCGATGGCGGCAACTCGTACTACCGCGACGACATCGACCGCGCCAGGAAGCTCAAGGCGGCCGGCTTCCACTATGTCGACTGCGGCACCAGCGGCGGCATCGCCGGCCAGGATCGCGGCTACTGCCTGATGGTGGGCGCGGAGCCCGGGATCTTCGAGCACCTCAAGCCGGTCTTCGCGGCGCTCGCCCCCGGCGTCGAGGCGGCCGATCGCACGCCGGGCCGCACCGGCGACCCCGGCAACGCCGAGAACGGCTTCCTGCATTGCGGCCCGAACGGCGCCGGCCACTTCGTGAAGATGGTGCACAACGGCATCGAGTACGGAATGATGGCCGCGCTCGCCGAGGGCTTCAACATCCTCAAGCACGCCAACATCGGCAAGCAGCAACACACGACCGACGCCGAGACCGCGCCGATGCGCGAGCCCCAGTACTACCAGTTCGACATCGACGTTCCGCAGGTGGCCGAGCTGTGGCGGCGCGGCAGCGTCGTCGGCTCGTGGCTGCTCGATCTGACCGCCGAGGCGATGGTTCGGGATCCCGAGCTGGCCGCGTTCGACGGCCGCGTGTCCGACTCGGGCGAGGGCCGCTGGACCATCCAGGCCGCCATCGACGAAGGCGTGCCCACGCAGGTGCTCAGCGCCGCGCTCTACGACCGCTTCTCCTCGCAGGGACAAGCGAAGTTCGCCAACCAGATCCTGTCCGCGATGCGCTCCGAGTTCGGCGGGCACGCAGAAAAGAAAGCCTAGCCCTGCCATGACCGACGACACGAAGACCACCAGCAAGTCCGGGCATCCCCTCGGGGGATCGGCCGACGTCCGCGGCGGACGAGGGGCCGTCATGTCTGACGCCCTCGTGTTGTTCGGCTTCACGGGCGACCTCGCCAACAAGAAGATCTTTCCCGCGCTGTACGCGAGGGCCAAGCGCGGCGAGCTGGTGCCTCGCGTGGTCGGCGTCGCGGGCCGCTCGCTGACGGACGACGAGGTGCACCAGAAAGTGCGCGACTCGATCGAGAAGGAGGGCGGCGGCATCACCGACGCCGCGGCGTTCGACAAGCTGCAGCAGGCGATCCGCTACGTCGGCGGCGACTACAACAAGCCTGCGACCTTCGACGCGCTGAAGAAGGCGCTCGACGGCTCGAAGCGCCCGGCACATTACCTCGCGGTGCCGCCGACGCTGTTCGAGACCGTGATCAGGAGCCTCGGCGCCGCGGGCCTCGCGAAGGACGCACGGCTGATCGTCGAGAAGCCCTTCGGCCGCGACCTGGCCTCGGCCAGGGAACTCGACGAAGTGGCGCGCTCGGTGTTCCCGGAAGAAGCGATCTTCCGCATCGACCACTATCTCGGCAAGGAGGCGATCATGAACCTCCTGTACTTCCGCTTCGCCAACTCGTTCCTCGAGCCGCTGTGGTGCCGCGATCACGTCACCAGCGTGCAGATGACGATGTCGGAGGACTTCGGCGTCGGCGACCGCGGCGCGTTCTACGAGACTGCCGGCACCTTGCGCGACGTCGTCGAGAACCACCTGTTCCAGATCGTCGCGCTGCTCGCGATGGAGCCGCCGAAGTCGCGCGGCTTCGCCGACCTGCAGGCCGCCAAGGCCGACGTGTTCAAGGCGATGCGTCCGCTCAAGCCCGACGACCTGGTTCGCGGCCAGTACGACGGCTATCGCCAGGAGAAGGACGTGGCGGCCGATTCCGACGTCGAGACCTTCGTCGCGCTGCGCCTGTTCGTCGACACGCCGCGCTGGAAGGACGTGCCGTTCTACCTGCGCGCCGGCAAGAAGCTGCCCAACACCGCGGTCGAGGTGCAGATCCAGTTCAAGCCGCCGCAGCAGGCGCTGTTCGAGGACGCCGGCGGCCGTCCCAACTACCTGCGCTTCCGACTGCAGCCGACGTCGTCGATCGCGCTGGCGGCGCGCGTGAAGAATGTCGGCAAGCGCTTCGTCGGCCAGCAGCGCGAGCTGTACGCCTGCGAAGACCTCGCGGGCGAAGAAGCGCCTTACGACCGGCTGCTGGGCGACGCGATGGCCGGCGACGGCTCGCTGTTCACCGGCCTCGAGGCGGTCGAGGCCGCGTGGACGGCCGTCGACGACATCCTCGTCAACCATCCGAAGGTCGTGACGTACGCGCCCGGCACCTGGGGCCCGCCCGAAGCCGACGCGCTGATCGCCAAGGACGGCGGCTGGCAGGCGCCGGCGCCCGAAGACGGCTGTGGCGGCAATCGCAGGAAGGACGCTTGATGAGCAAGACCTTGACGGACCGCCCGGCCTGGCAGGCGCTGGTCGACCACCACGCCGGCATCGCGAAGCATCACCTGCGCGACCTGTTCGCCGAGGACGCGACGCGCGGCACGCGCATGACGCTGGACGCCGTCGGCGTCTACCTCGACTACTCGAAGAACCGCATCACCGACAAGACGCTGAAGCTGCTCGTCACGCTCGCCGAGGAATGCGGGCTGCCGGACAAGATCGCCGCGATGTTCCGCGGCGATCGCATCAACACCACCGAGAACCGCGCCGTGCTCCACGTCGCGCTGCGGGCGCCGCGCGGCGAGAAGATCCTGCTCGATGGCCATGACGTGGTGCCCGCGGTGCACGAGGTGCTCGATCGCATGGCCGCCTTTTCCGACAAGGTGCGCAGCGGACAGTGGCTCGGCTACACGGGCAAGCGCATCCGCCACGTGATCAACATCGGCATCGGCGGCTCCGACCTCGGGCCGGTGATGGCCTACGAGGCGCTGCGCCATTACGCCACGCCCGAGCTCGACTGCCGCTTCGTCTCCAACGTCGACTCCACCGACCTGACCGAGGCCACGCGCGGGCTCGATGCGGCCGAGACGCTGTTCATCGTGTCGTCCAAGACGTTCACGACGCTGGAGACCATGACCAACGCGAAGGCGGCGCGCGACGCCCTCGTCGCGCAACTGGGTAGCGAGGACGCGGTGGCGCGCCACTTCGTCGCCGTGTCGACCAATGCCGAAGGCGTCGCGAAGTTCGGCATAGCACCGTCCAACATGTTCGGCTTCGAGGACTGGGTCGGCGGGCGCTACTCGATGGACTCGTCCATCGGCCTGTCGACGATGATCGCCGTCGGCCCCGCACACTTCCGCGCGATGCTCGCGGGCTTCCACGCGATGGACGAGCACTTCCGCAGCGCGCCGCTGGCCGGGAACCTGCCCGTCCTGCTGGGGCTGCTCTCGCTATGGAACAACGACTTCCTCGGCTTCTCGACCCTCGCCGTGCTGCCGTACGAGCAGTACCTCAAGCGCTTCCCGGCCTACCTGCAGCAGCTCACGATGGAGAGCAACGGCAAGCACGTGACGCTGGACGGCGAGCACGTGCATGCGGACACCTCGCCCATCGTGTGGGGCGAGCCCGGCACCAACGGACAGCACTCGTTCTACCAGCTGATCCACCAGGGCACGCGCATCGTGCCGTGCGACTTCATCGGCTTCATGACCGCGCTCGCGCCGATCGGCCGCCAGCACGACCTGTTGATGGCCAACCTGATCGCGCAGGCCGAGGCGCTCGCTTTCGGCAAGACCGCGCAGCAGGTCGAGGCCGAAGGCACCGCGCCCGAACTCGTGCCGCACCGCGTCTTCGAGGGCAACCGCCCGAGCAACACGATCCTCGTCGACACGCTGACGCCGGAGTCGCTCGGCAAGCTGGTCGCGCTGTACGAGCACAGCGTGTTCACGCAGGGCGCGATCTGGGGCATAGACTCGTTCGACCAGTGGGGCGTCGAGCTCGGCAAGCAGCTGGCCTCGAAGGTCATCCCCGAACTGCAGTCCGCGCAGGAGCCCGGGCTCGCGCACGACAGCTCGACCAACGCGTTGATCCGACGCTACCGCCAACGCGGGAGGCATTGAACATGGCCCAGATCATTTCCCCCCTCGCCGGCAAGCCCGCGCCGCGTTCGTCGCTGGTCGACATCCCCAAGCTCGTCAGCGCGTACTACACCAACATCCCCGATCCGGCGGAGCCGGCGCAGCGTGTCGCGTTCGGCACCTCGGGGCATCGCGGCAACGCATTCGACTCGTCGTTCAACGAGCGCCACGTGCTCGCGATCACGCAGGCGATCTGCGACTACCGCGCCGGCAAGGGCGTCGACGGGCCGCTGTTCATCGGCATCGACACGCACGCGCTGTCCGAGCCCGCGCTGCGCAGCGCGCTGGAGGTGCTGGCGGCCAACGGCGTCGACACGATGCTCGCGATGAACGACGAGTACACGCCGACGCCGGCGATCTCGCACGCGATCGTCACGCACAACCGCGAGCGCACGTCCAGGCTCGCCGACGGCATCGTCGTGACGCCCTCGCACAACCCGCCCGACAACGGCGGCTTCAAGTACAACCCGACCAACGGCGGCCCGGCCGCCGAGGACATCACCAAGGGCGTGCAGGAAGCGGCCAACGCATACCTCGAGAAGGATCTCGCGGGCGTCAAGCGCATCACGTATGCGAAGGCGCTCGCGGCACCGACCACGCATCGGCGCGATTACCTGGGGTGGTATGTCGCCGACCTGGGCAACGCGGTCGACATGGCCGCGATCCGCGACTCGAAGATCCACCTCGGCGTCGACCCGCTGGGCGGTGCCGGCGTGCACTACTGGAGCCGCATCGCCGAGCAGTACCGGCTCGACCTCACCGTCGTCAGCGACGTCGTCGACCCGACCTTCGGCTTCATGACGATGGACTGGGACGGCAAGATCCGCATGGATCCGTCGTCGCCGTACGCGATGGCGCGACTGGTCGATCTCAAGAGCCAGTTCGACGTCGCCTTCGCCTGCGACACCGACCACGACCGCCACGGCATCGTCACGAAGAGAGCCGGCCTGATGCCGCCCAACGCCTACCTCGCCGTGGCGATCGACTACCTGTTCCGCCACCGTCCGCAATGGGGCGCGAACGCGGCGATCGGCAAGACGGTGGTGTCGTCGCGCATGATCGATCTCGTCGCGCAGCGGCTGCAGCGCAGGATGATCGAGGTGCCGGTCGGCTTCAAGTGGTTCGCCGCGGGACTGGCCGACGGCAGCCTCGGCTTCAGCGGCGAGGAGAGCGCGGGCGCGGCGTTCCTGCGCCGCGACGGCACGTCGTGGACGACCGACAAGGACGGCCTCACGCTCGCGCTGCTGGCCGCCGAGATCACCGCGAAGACCGGCAGCGACCCGGGCGCGCTGTACGAGAAGATGACCAGGGAGCTCGGCAAGCCGGTGTCCGATCGCGTCGAGGCGCCGGCCGACGCGCAGCAGAAGAAGCGGCTCGCGGCGCTGTCGCCCGACGCGATCACGACGACCGAGATCGCCGGCGAGCCCGTCACCGAGGTCATCGCGAAGGCGCCCGGCAACGGCGCGGCGATCGGCGGCATCCGGGTCAGCTCGAAGAGCGGCTGGTTCGCGGCGCGGCCGTCGGGCACCGAGGAAATCTACAAGATCTACGCGGAGAGCTTCGACGGCGAGGCGCACCTGAAGCGCCTGCTGGACGAGGCGCAGGCGCTGGTCGACAAGGCGATCGCCGGGTGAAATTCGGCGGGAGCGGCCCCGGCTTCAGCATTTCGTCAGACATTCGCCTCGGCACGGGCCGGTCGCGCGCAGAATCGCGGCGTCGCGCCCTGCCGATTCGCACCTCCATCGCCATGACACCTGCCTCCGCCCTCGCCCTCGCACTCGCCGCCGCCATCGCGGCGCTGTGCGGCGCCGCACACGCGGTCGACGTCTACAAATGGAAGGACAGCAAGGGCGTGGTGCACTACGGCGACCGGCCGGCCTCGGGCGTCGCCGCGACCACGGTGAACGTCCCCGGCGACGACCTGTCGCCGGAAGACGAGGCGGCCGCCAACGAGCGCCTCGAGCGCGCGCGCGCGAAGCTCGCGGAGCAGGTCGACGACGACGTGCCCGTCGCCCCGACGCCGCGGCGCGCGAGGAAGGCGGCCTCGTACAACTGCACCGAGGCCTGGCATCGGTACGAGGCCTCGCAGGCCTGCTACGCGAGCCATCGCGCGGGCAACGGCAAGGGCGTGTCGCCCGCCGGCCTCGCCTCCTGCGTGCCGGTGACGCAACCGACATGCGAGCGTTGATGCGCCGCATTCCCGCCCGCCGCGCCCTGCCCCTGCTCGGCCTGCTGCTCGCCGGCGCCTGCCGGGCGGCGTCCGCGCCGGCGACGCCCGATCCGCTCGCGGCGCAGGCCACGCCCGTGCGCATCGCGGCCACGCCCAAGGACGACTTCGCCGACCTCGCGCCGTTCGGCGTGGCGGTGGGCACGGCGCGCATCGTCGCGCTCGACGAGCAGACGCACGGCGGCCACGAGGAATTCGTGCTGAAGACGCGGCTGCTGCGCTACCTGCACGAGCGCCTCGGCTTCGACGTGCTGGTGCTCGAGAGCGGCTTCTTCGACGTCGGCGAGCTCGAGCAGGCGGGCCAGCTGAAGGCGCGCATCGCCGACCTGGCGCCGGGCAACATCTTCTTCATGGTCTCGAAATCGGCCGAGGGCCAGGCCATGCTGCGCTACGTCGACTCGACGCGTGGCACGGAGCATCCGCTGACGCTGGTCGGCATGGACAGCCAGCACAGCGGCAACCTGAGTCGCAGCGAACTGCTGCCGCAACTGGCGACATTCCTGGGCCGCTACGGTTCGCCCGCGCCCTCGTCGCCCGACTGGCCCGGCTTCGCCGCGACGGTCGCGGAACTGGTCGCGCTGCATCCGGCGCCGCCGTCGCCGGCCGATCTCGCCGCGTTCGACCGCATCGGCGCGCAGCTCGGGCGCGAGCTTGCGGCCGATCACGCGCCGAAGTCGGAGATCGGCTCGGCCGGCTGGTGGCGCCGCGTCGTGGTCGACCTGCAGGCGCAGGAACAGCAGCTGTGGATCGCCCCGAAAGGCAACGCGCGCGACCAGGCGATGGGCGACAACATCGTGTGGATCGCGGAGCACCTCGCGCCCGGCCAGCGCATGGTGGTGTGGGGCCACGCGATCCACCTCATGCACGACGCGCCCGATGCCGCCGCGCCGCCGTTCGCCGGCACGGTGGTGCATCGCCGGTTCGGCGCCGACTATCACGTCGCGCATCTCACGGGCCTCGCCGGCCGCTATCTCGCATACACCACGCTGGAGCCGCGCGACATCCCAGCGGCCGCGCCCGGCACGCTGGAGGCGCGGCTCGCGCAGCAGCCGGGCGACGCGCTATTCCTCGCGCCGCCCGCGAGCGCGGCCGCCGATGCCCCGGCCGCGCGCTTCAGCGACTACCAGCCGCTCGGCTCGCTGCCCGGCCGCGGCGTCAACTGGGAGAGCACGTTCTTCATCCGGCAACTGACGCCGGTGACGATGGCGCTGCATTGAGCGAGGGCGTCCGGGCGCGGGCGCGCCACGCGTTGACTGGCAGACGCGCGACAGCCATGCAGCGGGCCGCCTGCTCTACGACAAGGTGGCACGCCACCTCGGCTTCATCGTGTATTCGCACGACGCTTGAGGCCGGGCCACTCGGTCATCGGGCCCAGCGCGGCCCTCGACGCCACCACCGCCTCCACCTGGGCCGGCGGCAGCACGTCGGACAGCGGCACGTGGTTCGACTCGTCGCCGTCCTCGCTGCCGGCGCTGCGCAGGCGCGGCGGATAGAGGCAGTCCAGGCCCGAAAGGTCGGCCGGGCCTTCCTCGTCCCTGACGATCCAGTGGATCACGGTGGAACCGCGCGCGCGATCGGCCGCCAGCGTCTTCACGAAGTGGCTCAGCGCGACCGGACGCTTCGCGTCGCTGCCGGCGAGATCCATCGCGAGCTGGCCGCTCTGGCGGCGGAACACGCCCGAGGGCGGCGTCCCGGCCTGATGCGCCCAGCAGAAATGGCTGGGGATCATCTCGCCGGGCGTGGCCACGCGGTCGGGGAACATGCCCACTTCGAGCATCAGCTTGTCGAGAATCGTCCGTGTCTTGTAGAACTGCGGCTCGCGCATGCACTGGAAGTAGAAGTGGATCTCGACGCCGGGCGGCACGGGCCAGAGTGCGGCGTCGAACTTCATGCCGCATCCGGAAACAACATAGGTCTTGGTCATGGTTCCACGGCGGGTTGCTGCCCCGCGATACCGGGCCTGATATCCGATGCTGCATTTTAGGTCGCCGACCCCGCCGGCTGCGGCGCGAATGCCACACTGCCAGGACTTGTCTCACGACCCGTGCGCACTTTTTTTGGCGCGATCCGCCGCACGAATCGCGGCGAACCCGTCGCGGGGACGCCGCAGCGCACGGCGGTGACTCGACCGTCGGCATCGGGCGCCTGCGACGACGCGGCTTGCGCGTTCGAGGGATTTGCCGGGCAACGGTTTCCGTGCTTGGTGCCGTCCGTCGAACTGCCGGGCAAACCGCTGGCTCATGCGCCCTTCGCCGGCGGCCGTTCCGACTGAACATCCGGTCATCCCGCGTTGGGTGGCCGCCTCCGTTCCGGACCCGGCCCGCCGGCGCATCCTTCGCCGACGGACCCAGTCGCCATGCGCTCCTTCTCCAACGCCCCGCGCGCCTTCGCCACCGCCTTGCTGGTGGCGGTCGCGCGCGCCCACGCCGCCGGCGAGCCGGCGCCGGGCCGCGACGACTTCCTCGATTCGCCCGCCGTCATCGACCTGGGCCGATGGCAATTCGACGCGGCCTTCCCGTCGCTGCCGGGTCCGCACGACGACGGCACGTCCCGGTTCGCGTCGCGGTTCGCGTCGCACTTCGCCGCGCTCGCCGTTCCCGCCAGCGGCGGTCCGACGATGGCGCTGCGCGCCGCCACGGCAGATCCGGCCGTCGAGCCGCCGCTCGAGTCGGCCAACGACCGGTTGCGCCGCCTGCACGGCTTCACCGACGTGACGCTGGGCGCGCAGTGGCGCGTGCGCGGCGGCGATGCGGGCTGGCTGCCGGGGGTCGCGTGGCTGGCCGACGTCGAGGCGACGATGGGCTCGCCCGCTTTCCGTGATCGCGACGTGCGGCCGTCGCTGCGCGCGACGGCCCAGTGGGAACTTGCGCAGGACATGACGCTGGGCGTGATGCCCGGCCTGTACCGCGACCGCGGCGACGACGGGCGGCACTTCGCCGCCGGCGTGATGGCGGTCACGCTCGGCAAGTCGTGGACGCCCCGGCTGCAGAGCTTCGTCGAACTGGCCGGCCAGCGCCTGTCGCGATCGCAGCCGGACGAATCGCTGCTCGATGTCGACACCGGCGTCGCCTTCATCGCGTCGAAGACGCTGCAGGTGGACATGGTGGTCTCGCGCAGCCTGTCCGGCGGCGCGTCGCAACAGGTGCGCGGCGGCCTGAGCGTGTCCTCGCGGTTCTGAGCGAGCGCAACAAAGTGCAGCGCGGGCGGCGCGTCCGCGCCCGTTCGCGGGGACAGGCGCCAGGCCGGATGCCGCCCTGCGGGCGTGAACTATTGCGCAGGAAACAGGCCGTCCGCCAGGCCCAGGGGCGTTTGGCGAGCGCGCGCAGCGCCGCATCGCGGCGCGCTGGCGACGGCGCGACCGGCACGCGCGACACGTCGCGTAACGTTACAAGACGAACAGCGCCGGAATCCGCCGGCTCATGCGTTGACGCGCCTTGCCGCGTTCCAGCAAGATCCAGGCACTCCATGTCGGGACGCTGCGACCCAGCGTCCCGAGTCGTCTCTGCACCGTCCCCATGCGCTCGTCCCGCCCTTCCGTCACGTCCCGCCGGCTTCTCGCGTCGATACCCGTCGCGGTATGCATCGCCTGTCCGTCCGCGTTCGCGGCGGCCGACGACTCGCTCGCCCCGTCCTCGCCGATCACGGCGCCGGGCGGCTTCGTCGCCGTCGCGCGCAGGCTGATCGACGACACGGTGCAGACCGAGCGCGCGATCGTCTCGCGCGTGATGCCCTCGACCTGGCGCCTGAACCTGGGCACGCCGTACGTGCCGCGCAACGGCAGCCTGCCGGCACACGGCGGCGCCAGCGACGCCTCCGACGACACCGCGGCCTCGCCCGACTCGCTGGACCTGTCGCTCGGCGCGCGTTGGCGCGTGCTGCACGGCGACGCGAACTCGAACGTGCCGACCGCCGCCTGGATGCCCGACCTGCAGGCCGCCGACGCCCACACCGCCGCGCTGCGCCCCAAGATGAGCCTCAGCGGCGAATGGGCGCTGCCCAACGATTTCTCGCTGGGCCTGATGCCCGGCATGGCGGTGGACTACTCGATGGCCGGCCGCCGCCAGGCCACCGGCACCTTCGCGGTGACGCTGGGCAAGTCGTGGTCGCCGCAGTGGCGCACCTTCGTCGACATGGCGCGCGACCGCGTCGCCGCGGTGCAGCTCGCCGGCGTGTCCACCAGCGTGGACGCTGGCATCACCTTCGTGGCCACGCCCGGCACGCAGATCGACTTCGCGGTCACGCGCGGCCTCAGCGACACGGCGCCGCCGTTCCAGGCCGGTGTCGGGCTGTCGTCCAGCTTCTAGTGGACTGCCTCGGAAATACGTGGCCTGCAGACGGGTCGACTCGGCAGGCTGCGTATTTCCGGGACAGGGCACCGGCCTTCAACGCGCCCAGTCGATCTGGTCGAGCAACCGGCGCAACCGCGGCGCCTTCTGCGGATTCAACTGCTCCGCCCACGCGACGCGCCCGCGCAGGTGCTGCTCCCACTGCGGATGGCCGTCGCGGTTCTGCGTCGCCGGCCCCAGCGTGGCGCAGCGATGCAGCTGCGCCTTGAGCCGGTCGAACTCGTCGCGCGGCAGGTTGGGCCGCTCGTTGACGACGATGTTGCACACCTGCTGGCGGCGCGCGCGCGTCACGCGGCGCGTCTTGCGATGGTTCAGCGCGAAGCCCTCGTCCAGCGCGAAGCCGCCGATGCGCGCCTCGATGCGGTCGGCCCGGTGCAGCAGTCGGCCGTCGCCAGACAGCACGATGTCGTCCGCATAGCGCGTGTAGCGCGCGCCGAGCGAGCGCGCGAGGCCGGCGATGCGCACGTCCAGGCGGAACGCGCACAGGTTGGCGAGCGCCGCCGAGGTCGGCGCGCCCTGCGGCAGGTGGGCGTCGCGCAGCCGCATCGCCTGCGTCCACGCGAGGCCGCCCTCGGCGCGCAGGCGCTCCAGCACCGGCTCGGGCGTGGCCGTCGTGCACAGCGCCATCAGCTCGCGTGCGACCGCCGGCGAATAGCCGAGCGCGACGAACGTGGCATGCACCCGCGACGCGCGCACCGTGGCGAAGAAGTCCTGCAGGTCGAACTTGAGCAGCACGGCCTGTCCGGCGTGCGCGCGCGCATGGTCGGCCACCGAGCGGCCGCGCACGTAGGCGAACGCGGCCTCGTGCGGCGGCACGTGGGCGAGCAGCTGGTCGAGCACGCGCCGCTGCAGCGTGCGCAGGTACGGCGCGGGCACCTCGAGCAGGCGCCAGCCGCCGGTGCGCTTGGGCAGCAGCTCGTAGCGATAGTGCTGCTGCGACAGCGGCGCCTGGCGCTGCCACGACGCGCTGCGGGTGAGTCGCCACAGGCCGGGCAGTGAGACGTCGAGACTTTCGGCCAGCCGGCCGACGCTGGGCCACGGCGGGCGCTCCACCGTGCGCAGGGCCTCGGGCGCATCGGCGAGCGTGGACGCGCGCGTCATGAACCAGCCGTGGACGACGGGGCGCTGCGTGGACTGCTCGAGCGCACCGATGAACACGGGGTGGCGCTCGACCGCTTCGGCCACGCGATCCAGCGACCAGAGGCTGGTCAGTCCTTCGGCCAGCAGGCCGTCCACCAGCCCCTCGCACCACATCTGCCTGAACCCGACGCAACGCGGCAGCCGCTCCAGCATGCCGAAGCGATCCACCGGCGTCTGCAGCAAGGCGCGGGCAACGGCCAGCGCGGTCGATCGTCTGCTCATGCGTCTTTCGGACAACGAAGGTGCGGTCGCCACCCAACCTGCTGGTGACGCGAATGACGGGGCGGCGCGCAGCGCCGCGGCCTCATCGCCCTGGAAGTGACTGACAAGAGCACTGCCGCGGGGGAACCCCGCGGAACGGAACCGGTTCAAGAACCGTTGCCGAGGAACACTTGGACAGCGACCGCGTGGCGATTATGAAACGCTGCCGTGACGCCCCCGCGGCTCGCGCGGGAACTTCGCGCCGCCCCGCGGGTCGATTTGCACGCGGCAAGCCCGCCTGTTGCATCGATCCCCACGGCCTTCGGCTCGTGACAATTCAAGGGTTGTCCGCCGGCCGGCACTTGTCTTATGCTGCACTGCATCACCTCCACCGCCATGACGTTTCCGCGCTCGTCCCTCGCCTCCGCCATCACCGCCGCGCTGCTGTGCGCGGCCGGCGCGAGCGCGCACGCGCAGGACGGCCCCGTGGTGGGCGAGGTCGAGCTCGACGCCATCAGCCACGCCGCGCTCGACGAGCTGGCCTGGGCCACGCTGCTGCCCAGTCCCGACATCATCGATCCGCAACGCGTGCAGTCGGCGATCACGGCCGCCATGGCCGCGCCCGATCCCCGGCCCAAGCCCATCGTGCCGATCACGGTCGTGGCGACCAGGCCGGCCATCAAGGCGGTGCGCATCGACCCGAACGCCGTCGCCGCGCCGTCCACGCGGCTGATGCTCGACAGCAACCAGGTCGTGCAGATCCATGCCGACGGCGCGCCCGCTCCCAACGCGCCGGATCCCAGCCCGTTCGTGCGCGTGATGCCGCGCCAGGCCGACCCGGCCGCCGTGCAGCTCGGCGCGCGCTGGAGCGCCCAGGATCGCATCGAGGCGCCGGTGTTGAACGGCCTCGCGTGGGACGCCCATGCCGACCTGCTTTCCGGCGCGGTGCCCCCGCGTGCGGGCAACGTGCGCCGGTCGCTGCGCATCACCGCGATGTGGGACACGCCGCAAGACCTGTCGATCGGCTTCACGCCCGGCGTCACGCGCGGCGGCGGGCGCGAGTTCGAGCACTACGTCACCGGCCTCGAGGTGAGCACCGTCGACAAGACCCGGGTCGCGCGCTGGAAGAGCTACGTCGAGCTGTCCGGCGAGAAGCTGGCGTTCAACAACGTGATCGACAACAACAGCGCGCACGTCGCGGCGGGGGCGTCGTACGCGGCGTCCGCCAACGCGCAGCTGGACATCGGCGTGTCGCGCGGCACGACCTGGACCTCCAACGACCTGACGTCCACCCTCGGCCTGGCCGTCCGCTTCTAATCGCAGCGACACGCCGGGACACCGCCGTTGCCGGACAATCCCGGCCAACGCCATGCTCCCGCTGCCTCCGCCTCCGGCCGTCACGCCTCCGTGACCACGATCCCGGCCACCTTCCCGCTCGTCAAGCGTTCCGCGCCGCTGTGGCTGCTGGTGCTCGTCACTTTCAGCGGCACGCTCGCGATGCACATGTTCGTGCCGGCGCTGACCGTCGCGGGCCGCGACCTGCGCGTGGACGCCGCGACGATCCGCATGACGATCAGCGTCTACATCTTCGGGCTGGCCGTCGGGCAGCTCGTGTACGGACCGCTGTCGGACGTGTTCGGCCGCCGGCCGACGCTGCTGGCGGGACTCGCGCTGTACACGGTGGGCGGGCTCGTCGCGACGCTGGCGCCCGACGTCGGCGTGCTGATCGCCGCGCGCCTGGTGCAGGCCGCCGGCGGCTGCGCGGGCCTGCTGCTCGGTCGCGCGATCGTGCGCGACACCGCCGAGTCCAACGACGCCGTTCGCCGCCTCGCGTTGATGAGCCTGATGACGATGATCGGCCCCGGCCTCGCGCCGCTGGTGGGCGGACTGCTGGCGGGCACGTTCGGCTGGCGCGCGATCTTCGTCGTGCTGACGGCGCTGGGCCTGCTCAACTTCGGCGTGTCATGGCGCCTGCTGCCCGAGACGGGCACGCCCAGCGGACGCATCAGCGCGGCCAGCGTCGCGCGCGACTACCGCGCGCTGCTCGGCTCGCCGCGCTTCCTCGGCTTCGCCGCGGGCGGCGGCTGCGCGACGACCTCGTTCTACGGCTTCATCGCCGCGGCGCCGTTCATCTTCATCAACGAGCTGCACCGGCCGCTGCACGAGGTCGGCATCTACCTGGGGCTGCTGATCGTGGGCGTGTCGATCGGCAACATCCTGGCGGGCCGGCTGATCGGCCGCGTCACCACGATCGAGCGGCTGCTCGTCGTCGGCAACATGGTGAGCGTGGCCGCGGCCTCGGTGGTGCTCGCGGCCTTTCTCGCGATGCGGCCCGGCGTGGTCGCGATCGAGGTGCTGATGATCGTCTACTGCATCGGCGCGGGCATGTGCAGCCCGGCCGTCTCGATGCTGTCGATCAGCGTCGACCCGCGCCTGATCGGCTCGGCCGCCGGCCTCTACGGCTTCCTGCAGATGACCATCGGCGCCGCCTGCACGACCCTGGCCGGCCTCGGCCACGACCCTGCGGTGGCGGCCTGCGCCGTGCTGGTGGGGGCGTCGCTGCTGGCGCAGGCGGCGTTCCGCGTCGCACTGCGCACGCCCGCGAACGACGTGACCGAACGCGAGGACGCGACCGCCTGATTCAGTCGGCGCCGAACTGCAGGCCGTCGAACTGCTCGCCGTGGAACGCGATGCGGGTCTTCAGGTCGGCGTGCGCGTCGAACGGCGCGTCGATCAGCGCGCCCGCATCGGGCAGCGGGCCGTCGCCGAGTTCCCTCGCCAGCAACGAGCGCGACGCGCACGGGTAGGTCGAAGAGTCGCCATGGGCGTGGGATGGCATGGGAGTTCCCAGGTTCTTGAGTTGCGCGCGCCGTGGCAAGCGGCGCGCCACGACGCTTGCGCTCAGCCGGCGGCGCGGCCCTCGTCGGACAGCCTGAACGTGCCCACCACGCCGCTCAGCCGCAGCGCCTGTTCCTTCAGGCTCTCGGCGGCGGCCGCGGATTCCTCGACCAGCGCCGCGTTCTGCTGCGTCATCTGGTCGAGCTGCGTCACCGCGACGTTGACCTGGCCGATGCCCGCGCTCTGCTCGGTGGCGGCGGCCGTGATCTCGGCGATCATGTCGCCCACGCGCTGCACGCTGGCCACGATCTCGCCCATCGTCGTGCCGGCCTGCTCCACGAGGCGCGCGCCGGCCTCGACCTTGTCGACGCTCACCCCGATCAGCGCCTTGATCTCGCGCGCCGACTCGGCGCTGCGCTGCGCGAGGTTGCGCACCTCCGTGGCCACGACGGCAAAGCCGCGCCCCTGCTCGCCGGCGCGCGCGGCCTCGACGGCCGCGTTCAGCGCGAGGATGTTGGTCTGGAACGCGATGCCGTCGATGACGCCGCTGATGTCGGCGATGCGCCGCGAGCTCGCGTTGATCTCGTCCATGGTGGTGACGACCTGCGCGACGACGTCGCCGCCGCGGCGCGCGACCTCGCCCGCCGACGCGGCCAGCTGGTTGGCCTGCAGCGCGGTGTCGGCGCTCTGGCGCACGGTCGCGGTCATTTGCTCCATCGACGCCGCGGTCTCCTCGAGGTTGCCGGCCGTGTGCTCGGTGCGCGCGCTCAGGTCCTGGTTGCCGATGGCGATCTGCGCGCTGGCGGTGGAGATGCCGTCGACGGCCGCGCGCACCTGCAGCAGCGTGTGCGTCAGCGCGCCGCGCATCGTGTCGATGGAGCGCAGCAGGCGGCCCGTCTCGTCGCTGGCGTAGCTCGCGGCGGCGCAGTCGGTGAGATCCATCTGCGCGATCGTGCGGGCCATCGTCTCGGCGCGCGACAGCGGCCCGGTGATGCTGCGCGAGAGCAGCCAGGCGAGCAGCGCGCCGATGGCCAGCGACGCCGCGCCGCTGCCGGCCAGCAGGATCGAGGTACGGGTGCGCTCGCGATCGATGCGCTGCGCGATGGCGTCGACCTGCTGGCGCTGCTGGTCGGCAACCGCTTCGATGTCGGCGATGTAGTCGTGCGAGATCTTCTCGAAGCGATCCTGGAACTCGCGCGTGGCGCCGGCGGCGTCGCCCGTCGAGCGCAGGCGCTTGATCTCGTCGCGCGACTCGAGGAAGGCCTTGCGGGCCTGCGTCACGCGTTCGAACAGCGCGCGTTCCTCGGGCGTGTCCGAACCCTGTTCGACGATCTTCTGGCGCGCCGTGGCCAGGATCGTGAGCTGCGCCGTCGAATCGGCGAAGTAGTCGCCGAGACCCGGGTCGCTGCTGCGCGCGATCGCGGCCGAGCGGTCGCTGCCCTCGGAGGCGTAGCGCACCCAGTCGGCCGCCGCGCGTTCGACCTTCAGGTTGTCGCCGACCAGCACGCCCACTTCGGCGCCGAGGCTGCGCAGGGTCAGGAACGCGAACAGGCTGGTGACGAGCGACAGCGCGAGCATCGCGGCGAGGACCAGCGCGAGCCGGCGGGCGATCGAGAGATTGCTGAGGAACATGGGACGGTTTCCTGTTCGGACGGTGGACGGACGCCAGGCACGACGGAAGCGCCTGGACGATGCCCCGCAGTCTGCAAAGGATCCGGCGCCGCCGGAAGACGCAGTTCGCGCGATTTGCGGATGCAGCAGACGCGCCGCATTCCCCTTGAACTCGGGGTTCGCCCGCGCACGCGCTCGGGGCGCGCGGCCGTAGCATCGGCCACGGCCCCCAGGCCGCGATTCCGGGAGGGCGTCATGGCGATCTACACCGAGCTGGCAGACGACATCGAGCGACAGATCCGCCGCGGCGTGCTGCGTGCCGGCGAGCGCCTGCCGTCGGTGCGCGCGCTGTGCACGGCGCGCGGCATCAGCCAGGGCACGGTCATGCAGGCGTACTACCTGCTCGAGGACCGCGGGCTGGTGTCGACGCGCCCGCGCTCCGGCTACTTCGTCAACGCCACCGCGCGGCTGCCGCTGCCCAAGCCGACGATGCCCACGCTGGAGCCCGAGCCGCCGGTGCACCTGGTGCCGGCCAACCTGCTCTACTCGGTCCTCAACGGCATGAAGCAGCGCGAGAACGTGCCGCTCGGAAGCGCGTTCGCCAGCCCGCTGCTGTTCCCGCTGCCCAAGCTCGCGCAACTGTTGGGCAACGCCGCGCGCCGGCTCGACCCGTGGCGCGTCGTCGACGACCTGCCGCCCGGCAACGCCGATCTGCGGCGCCACATCGCGCGGCGCTACCTGGAGATGGGCGCGGACGTCGACGTGGGCGACATCGTCATCACCAGCGGCGCGTCGGAGGCGCTGATGCTGTCGCTGATCTCCGCGACGCGGCCGGGCGACGTCGTCGCCATCGAGTCGCCCACGCACTACAGCGTGCTGCACACGATCGAAGCCACCGGCCGCCGCGCCGTCTGCATACCGACGTGCGCGCAGGACGGCATCAACCTGCCCGCGCTGGAGAACGCGCTCGGGGATCAGGCGATCGGCGCGGTCTGGGCGATGCCGACCTTCCAGAACCCGACCGGCGCCACCATGCCGGCCCGCAACAAGGAGGCGCTGGTCGCGCTGCTGGCCCGCCACGGCATCCCGCTGATCGAGAACGACGTCTACGGCGAGCTGCACTTCGACGCCGAGCGCCCTGCGCCGGCC
>CAIMXF010000326.1 GCA_903845345.1 uncultured beta proteobacterium | reverse complement strand
GTCTTCCAGCAGTCAGTGGATCGCCATCTCACCGCGGAAGACGTCTACAAGACCCTTCTCAATGAAGGGTCGGACATCACGCTCGCCACCGTCTATCGGGTGCTGATGCAGTTCGAGCAGGCCGGAATTCTCGCACGCAGCCATTTCGAGTCGGGCAAGTCGGTGTTCGAGCTCAACGAGGGCACCCACCACGACCACCTGCTGTGCCTGACCTGCGGCCGCGTCGAGGAATTCTTCGACCCCGAGATCGAGGCGCGCCAGCGCGAGGTGGCCGCGTCGCGCGGCTTCGCGCTGCAGGAGCATGCGCTGTCGCTCTACGCGGTGTGCAAGCGCGAGAACTGCGAGCACCGGCCGGCGCCCAAGGTCAATCCGCGCCACCACGGCTGAGACGTCAGTCGGTTCCCTTGGCCATCGCGTCCTGGTGGCGCTTGACGAATTCCTGGTAGGTGTCGATCCCGCGCAGCTGCAAGATCGTGTTGCGCACCGCCGCCTCCACCAGCACGGCCAGGTTGCGGCCGGCGTCCACGGCGATCACCACCTTGCGCACCGGGATGCCCAGGATGTCGTCGTACATCGGCTCGTACGGCAGGCGCTCGAACTCGCGCTCCATCGTTTCCTTGCGCACCAGGTGCACGATCAGCTTGAGCCGCATCTTCCGGCGCACGGCGGTCTCGCCGAAGATCGCCTTGATGTCGAGCAGGCCGATGCCGCGCACTTCCAGCAGGTTCATCAGCAGGTCGGGGCAGCGGCCCTCGAGCGTGGACTGCGAGACGCGGTAGAGGTCGACGGCGTCGTCGGCCACCAGACCGTTGCCGCGCGAGATCAGCTCCAGCCCGAGTTCGCTCTTGCCGAGCCCCGATTCGCCGGTCAGCAGCACGCCGACGCCGAGGATGTCCATGAACACGCCGTGCCGCGTGGTGCGGTCGGCGAACAACTGGCTCAGGTACGAGCGCACCAGGTCGATCACGTGGCCGGCCGAGGCCGAGGTGACGAACAGCGGGATCTCGGCGCGATCGCACAACGCGACGAGCCGGTCGGGCGGACGCTGGCCGTCGGCCACGATGATCACCGGCGGCTCCAGCGTGATGATGCGCTGGATGCGGCGCTGCTGCACTTCCTTGTCGGAATTCTCGAGGTAGGCCACCTCGCGGTGCCCGACCAGTTGCACCCGGTACGGATGGATGTAGTTGAGGTAGCCGATGAGGTCGGCAGCCGAGCGCGCCTCCCGCACCGCGGCTTCGTCGAAGCGGCGTTCCGGATGGGCATGCCCGGCGACCCACTCCCAGCGCAATGCCGGCTGGTGCTCTTCGAACAGTGCTTCTGCGCTGATGACGCGAGGTTTCATGGGGCCCCCACGCTCGCTGGCGCTCGGCAGGCATCCGGCTTGCAGGCCGGATGCCGTTCCGCCGGGGTCTCGCTGCGCGCGCCCTTTGCCGGCGCCACTCCCCCGAGGGGGCGCTCCGCAAGCAGCCCGGCAGAGGCGGTTCTGCCGCTCCCTTGAACTCCGTTTGCACCGTGTGAGCGGCAGGGCCTGCAGCGGCAGGGATTCAGCATCTGTGGCTCAGGCAACCGACTTGAGGGGTTCCCAGTCGGAGATCAGCCGATGCAGCGTGGCCGCGTCGACGTCGCCCTTCAGGCGTTCGCGCAGTTCGCGGTCGGACAGCATCTCGGCGATCTCGGACAGGATCTCGAGGTGGCGCTGCGTGGCGGCTTCGGGCACCAGCAGGAAGATCAGCAGGCCCACGGGCTCGTCGTCCGGCGCATCGAACGGGATCGGCTGCTGCACGCGCAGCACGGCGGCGAGCGGATTCTTCAGGCCCTTGACCCGACCGTGCGGCACGGCCACGCCGTGGCCCAGGCCGGTAGAACCGAGGCGTTCGCGCGCAAACAGGTTGTCGGTGACCGTCGCGCGCGCGATCGCGTGCTGGTTCTCGAACAGCACGCCGGCCTGTTCGAACACGCGCTTCTTGCTGGTGGCGTCCACGCCCACCTGGACGTTGGCAAGAGGAAGGATGGCAGCGAGACGGTTCATGAGCATTCCCGGCCGATGAGCCGGGCTTTCCGTGCGGCGCCCGGTGGTCCCCGGGCTGGAAAATCACCCGGCAGGTGCCCGGGATCGAACAGGCGATTATAGGAACCGGAAAACGGCGTGCGCACGTCGCGGGTGCACCGGCCGCACTGGAATGTCGCGATTGCTGCGACGCAGCAACAAATTCACGGAATCCGGGCCCTGGCAGATCATCGGTGCGCGTCGGCAAGGCCTTGAACGCACCACAAAGACCCCTCGCGAGCATAGCCCAAACGAACAAAGCGACCGAGGGGCCGCTTTGGATGGATTGTGTCGGTTTGTCCGTGCGATCAGGTCGGCAGCGGCATTTCCGGAGCGAGCTGGCGCTTGCCGGTCGCGTGGTGATGATCCTGCAGGCGATCCTTGTGGCGGACCACCTGTCGATCGAGCTTGTCCATCAACTGGTCGACGGCGGCATAGAGGTCTTCATGCGCCTGCTCGACGAAGATGTCCTTCCCCTTCACATGGAGAGTGACTTCGGCTTTTTGTCGACGTTCCTTTTCCTTGAGGTTTTCCACGGTGAGCAACACGTTCACATCGACGACGGCGTCGAAGTGGCGCGTGATCCTGTCCAGCTTGGTCAGGACGTATTCGCGCAGTGCCGGTGTCACTTCCAGATGATGGCCGCTGATCGTCAGATTCATCAGTGCCTCCTTTCAAGCGAGAGTTGCGAGACATGGCCCGGACGATGGAATTCCGGGTCGACCGTGCCGGCGATCCGGTCGACTGAAGCGCCAGGCACGAGCCCACTATGCGCGCCGTCCCCAGGTTTGACCAGTCTCCCCAAGCTCGAAAAACCGGGCTATATTCACGTTCTATGACGGGATGGTGACCAGCCCGTCCATGCGCCGATGTCTCCCGATGCCCGTCGGTCGAGCCGGCCCGGCGCGATGCCTCAATCTCGCTGCAGCGTGAACTGCACGACGTCGGTATTGCCCGCGTCGAACGCCGCCTCGCAGTACGCGAGATAGAACTCCCACAGGCGCACGAAGCGATCGTCGAAGCCCTGGCGGCGCACGTCGTCCAGGCGCGCGACGAACGCGTGGCGCCAGCGGCGCAGCGTCTCGGCGTAGTCGAGGCCGAAGGCGAAGCGGTCGACCACGCGCAGCCCCGCGGCCTGCGCGTGCTGCACGAACAGCGTGGTGCTGGGCAGCATGCCGCCCGGGAACACGTAGCGCTGGATGAAATCGGTCGAGCTCACGTAGCGCTCGAAGAGATCGTCGCGGATCACGATGGCCTGAACGCAGGCCTTGCCGCCGCGCTTCAGTTGCTTGTGCAGCGTCTGGAAATAGGCGTCCCAGTATTCGCGCCCCACGGCCTCGAACATCTCGATCGAGACGATCGCGTCGAACGGGCCGTCGGGCACGTCGCGGTAGTCCTGCAGTCGCAGGTCGGCGTGCTGCGCGACGCCCGCGTGCACCAGGCGCGCGTTGGCCCAGGCGAGCTGCTCGGTCGACAGGGTCAGGCCGACGACGTCGACGCCGTCGCGCGCCGCGCTCTCGGCGACCGCGCCCCAGCCGCAGCCGATCTCCAGCAGCCGCTGCCCCGGTTGCACGCCGGTGGCGGCGATCGCACGGCGCAGCTTGGCGGTCTGCGCCTGCGCGAGCGGCTTGGCGAAGTCGCCGTCGAACCACGCGCTCGAGTAGTTCATCGTCTCGTCGAGCCACAGCGTGTAGAACGTGTTGCCCAGGTCGTAGTGCGCGCTGATGTTCTTGCGGCTGCCGCGCCGCGTGTTGCGGTTCAGCGCGTGCTGGAGCCGGTGCAGCAGCGAGCCCCACCACGAGCCGTAGATCGCCTTGTCGATGACCTCGCGATTGGCCAGCAGCAGGCGCAGCAGGTCGGCCAGGTGCGGCGTCGTCCACTCGCCGGCCATGAAGCCTTCGGCGAAGCCGATGTCGCCCGCCCGCATGGTGGCGGCGAACACCGACCAGTCGTGGACGCTGAGCGTGGCATGCAGCTCGGGCCGCGCGGCGCCGCTGGCCTGGTGTGTCGCGCCGTCGGGCGTGTGCACGGTCAGCGTGCCGGCCTGCAGGCGCTTGAGCAGCGCGAGCGCGGCTCGGGCGGTGGCGGGGACGCGCGCGGATTTCTCGCGGGCGCCGACGTCCGATGACGGCGGGAGCGTTCTGGAAGTCATGAGAGATTCTGGGCCGAAGTCGGGGTGTCGGTTGTCGGTGAAAGCCGCGATGCGCCAGCTCGCTGAAAGCCATCCGAGGCTTGTCCGCCGTGGGTGACGAGCGCGGCTGGCGGCGCCGGCTTGCCGACGATGGGCAGCTTCTTCAGCCACAGCTTCAACGCGTGCCAATGGATGCGCGCCACGATCACGGCGGTCATCCCCGGCAGCGTCCACAGCGCGAAGCGCACGGCCGACCGGGTCAGCGGCTCGACGCGGCCCGACACGCTCGTCAACAGCAGCGGCGCGCCGTCCACGTGCAGCTCGACCCGTACCGCGGTGCGGCCGCGCTCGTCGCGTGCGGCGAGGTCGGTGCGCATGAAGCGGAACGCGTACTCGCCGCGCGTCTCGCAGAACGGCGATACATGGAACACCTTCGTGGCCGCCAGCGTGCGGCCGAAGTCGACGTCGGCGCCCGCCAGCAGGTAGCAATGGCGCTCCCCGAAGGTGTTGTTGACCTCGACGACGATCGCCGCCAGCGCGCCGTCCGCACGATGCGCATACCAGAAGCTGACCGGCTTGAACGCGAAGCCGAACATGCGCGGGATGCAGTGCAGCCACACCTCGCCGTCGGCGTCCGCGACGCCCGCGCTGGCGAGCAGCTCGTCGAGCCAGGCGAGGCTGTCGGCGCGGCCGTCGCCGTGGTCGGCGTCGCGAAAGCCGAACAGCGTGCGCCGGTTGCGGGCCAGAACCGGGTCGGCCTGACGGCGCAGAGAGCGCATCGGCAGCAGCAGGAAGCAGGTCGGATAGGCGAACTCGTGTTCGACCGGCGCGAGGCGCCTGTGGCGTACCTCGCCGAAGCCGACGCGCGCGCGCAGCGGGCTCACGCGACCGTGCTCCGCCCGAAGGACGCGGGGCGCACGCTTTCGGGCGGCCGCGCGGCGCTCACGCGGCCTCGCGCAGGGCGCGCGCGTCCACGTTCGCGACGGTCGGCGCCGCCATGCGCGCCAGGATGCGCTCGGCCGCCTGCTGGCCGGACTTCAGGCCATCCTCGTGGAAGCCGTAGCCCGTCCACGCGCCACAGAACCACACGTGTGAACGGCCCTGCAGCTCGCCGAGCCGGCCCTGCGCGGCGATCGCGGCGTTGTCGAACACCGGATGCGCATACGAGATGCGGCGCAGCACCGTGCCGGCGCGCGGTTCCTGCAGCGGGTTGAGCGACACGATCACCGGCTGCTTCCACGGCAGCGGCTGCAGCTGGTTGAGCAGGTAGTGCAGGCAGACGTTCTGGTGGTTGGTGCCGGCGGCGACGTCGCGCTCGTAGTTCCAAGCGGCCCAGGCGGCGCGGCGGCGCGGCAGCAGGCCCTCGTCGGTGTGGAGGACGGCCTCGTTGTCCTGGTAGCCGATCGCGCCCAGCGTGCGGCGTTCGTCGGCGCTGGCGTCGCTCAGCATCGCCAGCGCCTGCGGCGCGTGCGTGGCCAGCACGACCTCGTCGAACCATTCGATGCCCTCGCGCGTCCGCACCGACACCCGCCCGCCGTGCACCGCCCCGAAGCCGGCGTCGCGCGACGCATCGCGCGCGATGCCCAGCACCGGCGTCGCGAGCCGCACCTGGCCGATCCGCGTGGCGAGCTTGTCGACGTACTGTCGCGAGCCGCCGGTGACGGTGAACCACTGCGGTCGCTCGCGCACCTGCAGCAGCCCGTGGTTGTGGCAGAAGCGGATCAGCGTGCCCACCGGGAAGCGCAGCATCTGCACGGTGGAACACGACCAGATGCAGCCGATCATCGGCAGCAGGTAGTCGTCGATGAACGCGCCGCCGAAGCGATGCTCGACGAGGAATTCATCGAGCGGCTGCGCCAGTTCGGCATCGACGCCGCGCTTGGCCAGCGCCGTGGCGAGCCGGTTGAAGCGCATCAGGTCCAGCAGCATGCCGTGGAAGCGCGGCCGCAGCAGGTTGCCGCGGTCGGCGAACACCGTGTTGAGGCTGGTGCCGCTCCATTCGAGCTGGCTGCCGTCGGCGCGCGGCGCCTGGACGGAAAACGTCATCTCCGACTTCGCGACCTCCACGCCCAGCTCGGCGAACAGGGCGATCAGGCGCGGATAGGTGCGTTCGTTGAACACGAGGAAGCCGGTATCGACGCCGTGCGTGAGATCGCCGTGCGGCCCGGGCAGCGTGATGTCGACCGTGTGCGCATGGCCGCCCAGCCGTGAATCGGCCTCGAAGACGGTGACGTCGCAGTGCGGTGCGAGGCGGTGGGCGGCGCCGAGCCCGGCGATGCCCGAGCCGACGACGGCGATGCGCGGGCGGGTCATCGCACCGCTCCCGCGCAGCGCCGGGCGACGGACGCCGTTGAATAAATGTCGCTGCGCAGCGCCCCTGAGCGAACAAGGGAGGGAGGGAGGAGGAGAAGCGCTCGGGACGTTTCGCCGGAAGACCGGCGAAGCTGCGCAGCGAGTAAACCGGTCGAAGCACCGCGCTGGACGCGGCGGTGCGACGGCCCCGCAGCCTCCGCACAGTCGATGAGAGCAGATTCTGCGCCCGAAGTTCTGCAGGCGACAGCGCCAGACACCCTGATTCGAGGGGGGTTGTGTGGCCCAAGGCAGACATCGGCCCCTGGCCGTGCAGGCTGGTTGTCCAGGACAAAGAGGGAGAGTAAGCTCGACATATCCGGGTACTTTGCCAACAGGTTCAGTGCTTGTCCAGGACAAAAAGAGAATTCTGCGTTCCAATCGAACCGGGCTCGCCCGCTGGCCGGGTCTGTTTGGACGAATGTAAAAGTCGCGGCTTGCATGCCATGGATACGTCTCTGCCTCCCGCTTCGGATTCACCTGCCGAGCACCCTCAGGGTCTCACGGATGAGCCCCTGCTGTCGATTGCCGCCGTCGAGCGCGAGACGGGCCTGGGCAAGGACACCCTGCGCGCGTGGGAACGCCGCTACGGCTTCCCGGTGCCGCAGCGCGACGCCGCTGGCGTGCGCGGCTATCCGCGGGCGCTGGTCGATCGCCTGGCGCTGATCCGCCGCGCGCTGCTGGCCGGGCGGCGGCCCGGCAGGCTGCTCTCGCTGCCGGCCGCCGAGCTCGAGGCTGTGCTGGCCGAGCTCGCGGCATCGCCGGCACTGCCGGCGGCGCCTGGCACACGACCGATGCTGGACGTGGCCGAAGGGCTGGTCGCCCTGCGCACCGGCGGCGCCGACGCGTTGCGCCACTGGCTCACGCGGGGCCTCGGGCGCATGGGCCTGGCGTCGTTCGTCGTCGATGGCATCGCGCCGCTGACGGCGGCGATCGGCGAGGCCTGGGTCGCCGGCCAGATCGCGATCCACGAGGAGCACCTGTACTGCGAGGCGCTGCAGTCGGTGCTGCGCAGCGCGCTGGTGCCGTTCCAGACCGGCCTCGAGATGCGCGGGCCGCGCCTGCTGCTGACCACCGTGCCCGGCGAGGCGCATGGCCTGGGGCTGCTGATGGCCGAGGCGCTGCTCACGCTGGAGGCGTGCCGTTGCGTGTCGCTGGGCACCCAGACCCCGCTGGCCGACATCGTCGCCGCCGCGCAGGCGCACCGCGTCGACGTCGTCGCGCTGAGTTTTTCGCAGAGCCTGCCCGCCGCGCAGGCGGTGCCGGCGCTGTCCGAGTTGCGCGCCAGCCTGCCGGGCACGGTGCAGATCTGGGCCGGCGGCGGCTCTGCGGCCCTTCGAGGATTGCGGATTGCCGGAATCCGGGTGATGAGCCGGCTCGTAGAGATCAGCGAGGCCGTCGCCGACTGGCGAACCGATTCCAGCTCGACGTCCGATTGATTGCATTTTGCGTAATCTGCCGGGGGGCCGGGCGATAGTCGTTCGGTATCCTCTGCCTTTTGTCCCACTAACGCAGTCCGCCACGGTCTAAAATGGGGCCAGGAGACTGACCCAGCATGCTGTATCCCGAACTATTCAAGCAACTCGAAGCCGTCCGTTGGGACATGGACAAGGACATCCCCTGGGACTCCTTCGACCCGTCGCAACTGACCGACGAGCAGGCCACCACGATCAAGATGAACGCGATCACGGAGTGGGCCGCCTTGCCCGCCACCGAGATGTTCCTGCGCGACAACCGCGACGACAGCGACTTCTGCGCGTTCATGAGCGTCTGGTTCTTCGAGGAACAGAAGCACTCGCTGGTGCTGATGGAATACCTGCGCCGCTTCCGACCGGAACTGGTGCCGACCGAGGAAGAACTGCACGCGGTGCGATTCGAGTTCGATCCGGCGCCCGCGCTGGAGACATTGATGTTGCACTTCTGCGGCGAGATCCGCCTCAATCACTGGTATCGCCGCGCCGCGCAGTGGCACACCGAGCCGGTGATCAAGCACATCTACGAGACGCTCGCGCGCGACGAGGCGCGCCACGGCGGCGCCTACCTGCGCTACATGAAGAAGGCGCTCACGCGCTTCGGCAACGAGGCCAAGGCCGCGTTCTCGAAGGTGGGCGTGCTGATGGCCAGCGCGCGCCGCACGGCGCAGGCGCTGCATCCGACCAACCTGCACGTCAACGCCACGCTGTTCCCTCGCGACACCATCCAGAGCCGCATGCCCGATCCGCAATGGCTCGAAGGCTGGCTGGACAAGCAGATCCAGTTCGACGCCGTGTGGGAGAACAAGGTCGTCGAGCGCATCCTGCACAACATGAGCCTGCTGCTCGAACGCAGCTTCGTGTCGGTGCAGGAGCTCAATCGCTATCGCAAGGAAGTGACGGCGCTGGTCGCGGCGCGTGTCGTGCCGCCGACGACGCCCGATTCGCAGGCAGCCTGAAGCTCGCCCACTGCTTCGAACGCCCGGTCCGCCCGGGTGTTTCCTTTTGCAGAACCGGCGTTCTTGAAGCCTCGCCTCGCTTCTGCACGACGCCGAGTTTGTGCGGCTGCGCCGCTCGACCGCCGCGTCCGCAAGACACGAAGTTTGTGCGCTGCGCCGCTCAACCGCCGCTTTGCAAAGGCGGGGGTTTCTCCCGGGGCGCTCGGGCGGTGGGGCGGGCCGTTTCACGGGGCACCGGAACCTATAATCGCGCGGCTTTTGTTTGATGACGTGAAGCGTGCGCGCAAGGGACGCACGCTGATCGTCGAAGGTCTTTCCTGCAGCCCGCGCCCCGAGGAATCCATGAGCGAAGAGCAACATCACGACGACGAAGAACACGAATCCGGCATCAGGACGCCGAGGCAGCTGATCACCGTGGTGTCCGCCGCGATCATCGTCCCCGTGATCGTGATCATGTTGCTCACGCAGTTCGTGACCCTCGGCAACAAGCAGTCGCCGGGCTCCGGGGCCTACTTGGCATCGGCGGTCGCCGCGCGCATCGCGCCGATCGCCAGCGACGCGGTGTTCGACGCCTCGGCCGTCGTCATCCCGAAGACCGGCCAGCAGGTCTTCGAGGCGCAGTGCACCACCTGCCACACCGCCGGCCTGCTCGGGGCTCCGAAGTTCGGCGACGCGTCGGCCTGGGGCCCGCGCATCGCCAAGGGCTACGACGCCCTGCTGCAGTCGGCGCTGCACGGCCGGGGCAACATGCCCGCGCAGGGCGGTGGCGACTTCAGCGACTACGAAGTGGGCCGCGCGGTGGTCTACATGGCAGACAAGGGCGGCGCGAAGTTCGCCGACCCGCCGGCGCCGGCCGCCCCGGCGGCGTCGGATGCGGCTTCCGGCGTCTCGGCAGCGGCGCCCGCCGCGCCGGCATCGGGCGCCTAGGCAGGGGCGCCGGCGGCTCCGGGCAGGCGCGACGCCCTGCGACGCTCAGCGGACCGCCTGCGCGTCGGCCGACTCGCGCGGCGGATGGCCGTCCCACAAGGTCGCGGGGCTCAGGCAGAAGCCGAAGCGCGCGGGCATCTGCGCGAAGTCCAGCGCTTGCGGCGCCCACAGGCCGGCGTCGACGGCGTCGGCCGCGGCTTCCATGTCCTGCGTGTGGACGATGCCGAAGCCCGCGTCGGCGGCCAGGAACAGCCGGCCGCGCTCGTCGATCCAGGCCGACTCGACCGCCGCGGCCAGGCCGGTGTGCGAGCGCACCGCGGGCGCCGCGCCTTCGCGGGCGAGCAGGCGCCAGACGTGCGGCGCCGCTTCCAGCTCCACGTAGACGCGTTGCGGCCCGTTCTGGAAATACCAGGCGCCGTCGGACGTGCCTTCGTAGTTGCGTTCGATGAATTCGCGCAGCTGTCGATGCTCGATGCGGCTGCCCTTGGCGAGCGGGAATGCGCCGGCGGCCTGCGTGCGGTCGTCGCGCATGTACCAGTCGCCGCGCGCGTCGAGCGCCAGCCAGCCGGTGCAGGCCGGCACGTCGGGCCATTTCTTCAGTGCGGCGCGCACCATGTCGTCCATGCCGGCTCCTTGGTGTTTCGGGCGCTGTCGATGCGCGACGCCTGGGCGCCGCGGGCAGCTCAGTGATTGTGGTCCTTCAGCCAGCCGAACACCGACGCGGGCATGGTCGTGGCGTTGCCGGGCGGCAGCGCGCCCGCGGCGAAACCGACATGGCCGCCGTGCCGCGGCTGCCACAACGTGACGTTCGGGCCGACCTCGGCCTGTTTCGGCAAGGACTCCGCCGGAATGAACGGATCGTTGAGCGCGTTGAGCACCAGCGCCGGGATGCGGATGTCGCTCAGCCTGGGCTTGGCCGACGCGCGTGACCAGTAGTCGTCGGTGTCGCGGAAGCCGTGCAGCGGCGCCGTGAAGACGTTGTCGAACTCGTAGAGGTTGCGCGCGGCGCGCAGCCTGCGCTCGTCGAACAGCCCCGGATGCTGGCGCAGCTTGGCCAGCGCCTTGGGCTTCATCGTGCCGAGGAACATGCGCGTGTAGGTGTAGAGCCCGAAGCCGCGGCCGATCGCGTGGCCGCCGGCGGCGAGGTCGATCGGCGAGCAGACGGCGGCGACGGCATGCGCCGTCTTCGCCGCCGATGCGCCCGACTCCTCGGCCCAGCGCAGCAGCATGTTGCCGCCAAGGGAGATGCCCACGGCCAGCACCGGGCCGCCGCGGCGTTCGGCCATGCGCTGCAGGATCCAGTCGACCTCTTCGTGGTCGCCCGAGTGGTACGCGCGCGGCGCCAGGTTGAGCTCGCCCGAGCAGCCGCGGAAATGCGGCACGGCGTACGACCAGCCCTGCTCGCGCGCGAGGCAGGCGAACGCCTTCGCGTAGCCGCTCCTGGACGAGCCCTCGAGCCCGTGGAACAGCACGAGCAGCGGGCGGGTGGCGGCGTCGGCGGTGGCGTCGAGCGCGTCGACGAGGAAGTCGACGTCGATGAAGTCGTCATCGGGGGTCGTCCATCGCTCGCGCCGGAACTTCGGCTCGGCGCCGACAGTCGTGCGCGAGAGCAGCGACGGCCAGATGGTCTGCAGGTGCCCGCCGGGCAGCCACCATGGCGCGCTGTGCGAGAAGGCATTGGCGGGTGACATGACGGCGGACATCGAGGGCTCGAGGATAGTGATTCGACGGCGCTCGAGCAATCGATGTGCCCAACGGGGCTCAGTGCAGCACGGACGGCGTGTCGGCGATCGCGGGGATCTCGTCCGGCGCGCCGGGGCTCGCGTGGTGCGCCACCAGGCGCCAGCCCTGGCCGGTCTTCACGTAGACGTTGGTCGCCACGATCCAGCCGGTGCGCGGCCCTTCGACGGTGACGACGTCGATGCGCTCGAGCACGCTGTGCACTGCGCAGCCCATCGCGTGCACGTGCTTGACGTGCTCCGGGTGCACCACGATGTGGCCGGTCGCGAAGATCGCCTCGAACGCCGCGCGCACCGCCTGCGGGCCCACCACGCGGGCGCCGCCCGGGTGCACGCACACCACTTCGTCGTCGTCGGCCCACACGGCCATCACGCGGTCCAGGTCGCCGTCGCGCAGCGCGTCGTAGAACTGGGCCTCTGCGTCCTCGGGCGAGGCGTGCAGCGCGGCCGCGCGGGCTTTCGGATTGGGCATGCGAAGGCGGTCCTGCGGTTGGATCAGTTGAACACCACGGTCTTGCGGCCGTTGCGCAGCACGCGATGCTCCACGTGCCAGCGCACGGCGCGCGCGAGGACGACGCATTCGACGTCGCGGCCGATGGCGGTGATGTCCTCGGGTGTCAGCGTGTGGTCGACGCGCTCGACGTCCTGCTCGATGATCGGGCCTTCGTCGAGGTCGGCCGTCACGTAGTGCGCGGTGGCGCCGATCAGCTTCACGCCGCGGTCGTGCGCCTGGTAGTACGGCTTCGCGCCCTTGAAGCTGGGCAGGAAGCTGTGGTGGATGTTGATGGCGCGGTTCTCGAGCGCGCTGCACAGCTCGGGCGACAGGATCTGCATGTAGCGCGCGAGCACCACGAGGTCGACCGCTTCCTGCTCGACGATCGCCTGCACTGCCTGCTCCTGCGCGCGCTTCGCCTCGGCGCCTGCGCCCGCCGCGAGCGGCAGGTGGTGGAACGGCAGGCCGTAGCTGGCGGCGAGGTCGGCGAAGGTCGTGTGGTTGGAGACGATCGCAGGGATGTCGATGTCCAGCTGGCCCGACTGCCAGCGAAACAGCAGGTCGTTCAGGCAGTGGCCGTGCTGGCTCACCATCAGCAGCACGCGCGGGCGGCGCGCCAGCGAGTGCAGCTGAGAGTCCATCTCGAACTGCTGCGTCACGTTGGACAGCATGCGGTTCAGCGTGGCGACGTCGGCGAGCTGCGGCGGCGCCTCGAAATGCACGCGCATGAAGAAGCGGCCGGTGGCGCCCGGGCCGATCAGGTCGCCGAACTGTTGCGAGTCGATGATGTTGCAGCCGGCCTGGAACAGCAGGCCCGAGACGGCGTGCACGATGCCCTTGGTGTCGCGGCACGACAGCCGGAGGATGAATTCGCGCTCGCGTGAGAGGTTGGCCTGCATACTCGGCATTGTAAGGAGCCACCGCCACTGCCGGGCACGCGGGTTGCCAAACGCCCCTTCGCCATCCGCACACTCAGAAGAAGAATCGCCATGCCCGCCGTCCGCCTGTTGTTGTCCCGCGCTGCCAGCGCCTGCCTGCTCGCCCTGCTCGGGGCATGCAGCAGCCTGCCGACGATCGCGCCGGACACCGCCGAGGCCGCCGGTACCGACGGGGTGCGCATCGACGGCGCGCACGGCCCGCTGTCGGCCGACGCGCAGAAACGCGTGCTCGATCGCCTGAAGGCCGCTGGCGAGGACACCGACATCTTCGAGCGCCACCTCGCGTTCGAGCAGGAGATCGTCGGCTCGCCGCTGTCGGCCGGCAACAAGGTGACGCTGCTCCAGGATGGCCCGTCCACCTACCAGGCGCTGTACGGCGCGATGGCCGCGGCGAAGAATTCCATCGACATGGAGAGCTACATCATCGAGGACGACGAGGTCGGCCAGCGCTTCGCCACCGAGCTCAAGGCCGCCGTGGCGCGCGGCGTCGTGGTCAACCTGATCTACGACAGCGTCGGCTCGATCGACACGCCCAAGGCCTATTTCGACGATCTCGCCGCGCACGGCGTCAACACGCTGCAGTTCAACCCGGTCGATCCGCGCAAGGCCAAGGCCGGCTGGGATGTCAACCAGCGCGACCATCGCAAGCTCACGGTCATCGACGGCCGCACGGCGTTCGTCGGCGGCATCAACATCAGCAGCGTCTACTCGGGCGGCTCGTTCCGCCAGCACACGAAGTACGAGCCGGGCCACGGGCAGACGGTGCCGTGGCGCGACACCGACCTGCAGATGGACGGCCCGGTCGTCGCCGATTTCCAGAAGCTGTTCATGGACACCTGGGCGCGCCAGAAGGGCAGGCCGATGGCCAGCGCCGACTACTTCCCGCAGATCGAGCGACGGGGCGACGTGGTGGTGCGCGCGATCGGCGGCACGTCCACCGAGCCGTACAGCCAGATCTACGCGACGCTGGTGTCGGCGATCCGCAGCTCGTCGACGTCGATCCTGCTGGCCAACGCCTACTTCGATCCCGATCCGCAGCTGATGGGCGCGATCATGGATGCGGCCAGGCGCGGCGTCGACGTGCAACTGCTGCTGCCCAGCATCAGCGACACCTGGCTCGTGAGCGCCGCGGGCCGGCGACACTATGGCCAGCTGCTCGAGTCCGGCGTGAAGATCTACCAGCGCGAAGGCGCGCTGCTGCACTCGAAGACGACGCTGATCGACGGCGTGTGGTGCGCGATCGGCTCCACCAACCTCGACTGGCGCAGCTTCCTGCACAACGACGAGGTCGACGCCATCGTGCTCAGCGCGAGCTTCGGCGACCAGATGCGCGCCGCGTTCAAGAACGACCTGGCGCAATCGGAGCCGCTGACGCTCGACAGATGGAACGACCGCGGCTTCAAGGCCCGGCTGCAGGAGTGGACCGCGGGGATGTGGGAATATTGGCTATGACCCTCGAAGGACGCTCCCCGCCCGCCCGCCGCCGGGCGGCGAACCGCGCATTGCAGCCGACGCTCGCGCTGTTCGCGGCGCTGGCGCTGGCAGGCCCGGCCCACGCTCAGGACGCGGCCGCGCTGCACGCCAGGTTCGACTCGCTGCAGGACAAGTTCGCACACAACCCTTACGGCCGGCCGCTGGTGCTGCAGTCGACGCAGGCCTCGGATCGGCTCGAAGGCGAGGTCTACGCGCGCGTCGACCAGCCGTACGCCGCGGTGCAGAAGGCGCTGCAGGGCACCGACCACTGGTGCGCCATCCTGATCCTGCACCTCAACGTCAAGATGTGCCACGCGCAGCCCGCGGGCCTGGACATGGCGCTGGGCCGCAAGTACGACCAGCCGGTCGACGACGCCTACAAGCTGCACTTCGACTACAAGCCGGTGGCCAACGGCGCCGACTACCTGCGCGCGGAGCTGACGTCCGCAGACGGCCCGCTGGGCACCAGGGACTACCGCATCGCGGTCGAGGCCGCGCCGCTGGACGCCACGCACACGATGCTGCACATGAGCTACGCCTACGGCTTCGGCTTCACCGCGCGCGTGGCGATGAGCGCGTACCTGTCGACGGCCGGCTCCGACAAGGTCGGCTTCAGCATCACCGGCACGGGCAGCGACGGCAAGCCGAGCTACGTCGGCGGCGTGCGCGGGCTCGTCGAGCGCAACACGATGCGCTACTACCTGGCGATCGACGACTTCGTTGCCGCCCCCGCCCCCGGCCAGCTCGATCAGCGCCTCAACGCCTGGTTCGACGCCACCGAGCGCTATCCGCGCCAGTTGCACGAGATGGACAAGGCGGACTATCTGGCCATGAAGCAGACCGAGGCGAAGCGCTGAGGCCGCGTTGTGCGCGCGACGCGAGTTCAGCGCGGCAGGTCGTACGCGAAGGTGCGCAGCGTCATGCCGCCGCCCGGCATGCCGCGGCACAACGGCGCCTCGTGCGCGTTGTAGAGCTCCAGTGCGTTGCCGGTCCACGTCCAGAACGCGTCGCCGCCGCAGTCGTTCTCGGCGCGCCCCTTCGTGATGGACCGCAGCGACCCGCCGCCGCTCTCCCACTGGGCGTTCATCGCCAGCATCCGCGAACTGCCGTCGGCCTGGGGGAACGCCAGCCTGCGCGCGGCGTAGGGCGGCTTGTCGTCGACCAGCCACGCGGCATAGCCGGACTGGTAGGCGCCACGCTCGCACTCGCGCAGCACGATCACCTGGTCGAGCGATGCGCGATGGATGGAGACATCCGCCCCTTCCACGCCGTCGGACACGGCGACGTTGCAATCGCCGGCGAGCGTCGGAAGGACGAGCTTGAGCAGCGCGGCATCGGTGGACTTCGGCGCGAAGTTCGGGGCGGGGTGCGGCCTCAGGGGCGGCAGCGCGGGCGGCACGCCCTGCTCGTCTCGCGGCCCCTTGCGAACCAGTGCGCCGCGCGTGCCGATGCGATCCTGCAGGTCGTCCATCTTCAGCAACGCGGCCTTGAGTCCGACCAGCGACAGCGTGTAGCGATCGGCGCCGGATCGCACCTCCACGCTCGTGCGTTCGAGCAGCGCCGGCAGGGCGCGCGCGAAAGCGATGGCGTCGAGGTCGCCGTCGAGAGCCTGGGCGACGCGCGTGTTCTCGTCGATCACCAGCCGAAACGGACCGGTGCTGGCGCCATCGGGCGTCTCGGCCTTCAGCCGCGCGCGCACCGGCGTGCCCGCTCCGGCCTCGCGCGCGAGCCAGAGCATCACCGGCCTGGAATCGCCCGACTCGCTTCGGAAGCCGGCGGCTTCGCAGCCGCGCGTGTTGTCGCAACTGATCGCCCAGTCCTTGAAGACGAAGACCTCGGCGCGCGCCAGCGGCGCGACGAAGGCGACCGCGGCGGCGAGCGCGGATCGGACGATCTTGCGAACGATTTTCGGAGCGAGGAGCATGGCTGGGCCGGATCGACACTGAATGCGCAGCCTAACCCACGGGGCGCCGGCCGGGGCCACAATGCCGCCATGTCTCGCGAAACCCCCGGATCGGCGCGCCGCGCATGACCATCGCCCCCTACCTGCGCGAGATCGGCCGCGGCAAGGACGGCGCGCGTTCGCTCACGCGCGAGCAGGCGGCCGACCTGATGGCGCGGCTGCTCGATGGGCAGGTGAGCGACGTCGAAGCCGGCGCGTTCGCGATCGCGATGCGCATCAAGGGCGAGACGCCCGAGGAACTGGCCGGCTTCATGGACGCCGTCGCGCCGCGCATGCTGCCGCTGCCCGCGCCGCCGGCGGCTGGCGCGGTCGTGCTGCCGTCGTACAACGGCGCGCGCAAGCTGCCCAACCTCGTGCCGCTGCTGGCGCTGCAGCTGGCGCGCGAAGGGTTGCCGGTGCTGGTGCACGGGCTGGAGGCGGATCCGGGCCGCGTGACGACGGCCGCGGTGTTCGGGGCGCTGGGACTGCCGCCGGTGCGCGACGCCGCCGGCGTCGCCGCGCGCTGGGCAGCGGGCGCGCCCGCCTTCATCGCCACCGACGACCTGCACCCGGCGCTCGCCCGCGTGCTCGCGTTGCGGCGGCTGATCGGGCTGCGCAACCCCGCGCATTCGCTGGCCAAGCTGCTGCCGGCACTGGGGCCGGCGCGCAGCGTCGTGCGCGTCGTCAACCACACGCACCCCGACTATGCGGCGAGCCTCGGCCGGTTCCTGGAGCTGACGCAGGCCACCGCGATGCTGATGCGCGGCACCGAGGGCGAGCCGGTGGCCGATGCGCGCCGCTGCCCGAAGCTCACGGCCTTCCTCGACGGCGTGGCGCAGCCGGCGCTGTCGGTCGAGGCGCAGGGCGGCTCGCTGGTGTCGGTGCCCGAGCTGCCCGCGGCCATCGACGCAGCGACCACGGCGGCCTACATCGCCGAGGTGATGGCCGGCGCCAGGCCGCTGCCTACCCCGATCGCCACGCAGATGATGGCCTTGCGCGCACTGGCGGACGCCGGCCGCGGCTGATC
>CAIMXF010000325.1 GCA_903845345.1 uncultured beta proteobacterium | reverse complement strand
CGGCGGAAAAGCCGAAGTCGGCCGACACCGCCACCGGCTCGCCGATCGCGCCGCTCGCGACGAGCCGCCTGAGCTCGACCATCGCCGGCACGTAGCGCATCCACATCGCCTCCATCAGGAAGGCGCCGTGCCTGCGCGCGAGCGCGACGGCCTCCTCGGCCTCGCGCCGGTTCAGCGTGAACGGCTTCTCGCACAGCACGGCCTTGCCGGCCGCGAGCGCGATCCGCATCGACGCGACGTGGTCGGGATGCGGCGTGCCGATGTAGACGACGTCGACGTCCGGATCGTCGACCAGCGCCTGGTAGCTGCCGGGCGCGCGCACGGGGCCGGCGATGGTCTCGTGCTGCCGCGGCGCATCGATGAACGCCTGCGCCTTCGCGACGTCGCGCGAGCCGACGGCCACCAGCCGCGCCTCGGGCACGTGCGACAGCGCGCGCGCGAGTTGGTCGGAGATGCCGCCGGCGCCGATCAGGCCCCAGCCGATGCGCGGGCGCGCTGTGGTCGAGAGTGCTTGCATCGGGCGAGTGTAGTCATGCGCCGCGACCGCCTCACCGCTCCACGCGCGCCTCGGCCTCGAGCAACACCTGCACCAACGTCTGCCGCAGCCGATCGGCGTCGATCGGCTTGGTGAGGAAATCGTTCATGCCGGCGGCCATCGCATCCTCGCGTTCGGAGACGAGCGCCGCCGCCGTCAGCGCGACGATGGGCAGCACGTTGCGGTCGTAGCGCTGGCGCAGGCGGCGCGTGACCTCGTGGCCGCTCATGCCGGGCATCTGCACGTCCATCAGCACGATGTCGAACGGGTCGCCGGACTGGTACGCATGGTCGATCGCCTGCAGCGCGCGGGCGCCGTCGTCGGCCTGGTCGACGATCGCGCCCCAGCGTTCGAGCAGCGCCACCGCGATCATCATGTTGACCGGGTTGTCCTCGACCATCAGCACGCGCGTGCCCTGCAGCGCGTCCAGGCCGGAGGTGCTCTCGTGGTCCTCGAGCTGCTGCGCGGTGACCGGCGGCAGCGGCAGGTCGACCCAGAAGACGCTGCCCTTGCCCGGCTCGCTGTTGACGCCGACGCTGCCGTCCATCAGCCGCGCGAGCTCGCTGCAGATCGACAGGCCCAGGCCGGTGCCGCCGACCTTGCGCGTGATCGAGTTGTCGACCTGGCTGAACGGCAGGAACAGCATCGCGAGCGCCGCGCCGTCCATGCCCGGACCCGTATCGATCACCTCGAAGCGCAGCCGGTAGCCGACGCTGCGCTGCACGTTGAGCAGGATGCTGCCGGTGCTGGTGAACTTCAGCGCGTTCGTGAGGTAGTTCGTGAGCACCTGGCGCAGGCGCATCGGGTCGCCCAGCGCGTGCTGCGGCACGTCGTGGTCGACGTTGACGGCCAACGTCAGCCCCTTGGTGTCGGCGAGCGCACCGTAGGCCTGCCTGAGCGTGCCGATCAACCCGCGCAGGTCGAACGCGACGCGGTCGACGATGAGCTTGCCGGCTTCGATCTTGGACAGGTCGAGGATGTCCGAAAGAATGGCCGACAGCATGTCGGCCGATTCGCAGATCTGCTCGATGTACTGCAGGCGGCGGCGGTCGTCGACCTCGGGCGTGCGCGCGAGCTGTGCCAATCCCACCAGGGCGTTGAGCGGCGTGCGGATCTCGTGGCTGGTGTTGGCGAGGAACGCGCTCTTGGCGCGGTTGGCGGCCTCGGCCTCGTCGCGCGCGCGCGCCAGCGCCTGCTCGACGAGCCGGCGCTCGGTGATGTCCTCGGCCAGCCAGATGGTGCCGCTGGCCGGCTGCGCGGGATCGAGCGCCTTGGCGAGCAGCCGGCCCGTGAACGTGCTGCCGTCGCGGCGCATCATCGGCACCTCGAAGTCGACCTGCTCGCCGCGCGACAGCGCAGGCCCGACCTGGTCGCTCACCGAATCGAACGCTTCGTCCGACGGCCACACCACGCGCTGCTGCTGGTTCTGCAGCGCGCCGCGCGGCCAGCCGAACATCTCGTCGAAGCGTGCGTTGGTCATCACGATGCGGCGGTCGCGCGTGAACGAGATGCCCACCAGCGCGTTCTCGAGGATCGCCTCGCGCTCGCGCCGCGCCTGCTCGCTGGCGGTGACGTCGCGCGCGCTGGTCATCTGGTAGTCGACGCCGTCGATCGTGAAGCGCGCGGCCGACACCAGCATCGACACCCGCCGGCGGTCGCGCGTGCTCATGGTCGCCGGGAAGTTCTGCACGCTCTGCTGCTGGTCGAGCATGCGGTAGATGCGATCGCGCTGCGTCGCGTCGGTCCACAGCCCGAGCTCGCTGGGCGTGCGGCCGACGACCTCCTCGGCGCGATAGCCGGTCGTCGCGAGGAAGGTCGGGTTGACCATCGCGTAGCGGCCGCTGGCGAACTCGGTGAGCGTGATCCAGTCGGGGCTGGTGGACACGAGGTGCGACAGCAGGGTCTCGCTGCGGCGCACCAGGTCTTCGGCGGCGCGGCGTTCGGTGTCGTCGATGATGATAGACAGCGTCGCGGCCTCGCCGTCGACGTCCACGCGCACGCTGCTCACGCGCACGGTCAGGCGCCGGTCGGTGCCGGGCATCAGCGTGAACTCGGCCTCGGGCAGGCCTTCGCCCGTCGCCAGGCCGTCGAGATGCTGGACGTGATCCGACGCGCGCTCGCGCGACGCGCCGGCCTCGAACAGCGGCACGAGATCCTGTCCCAGCAGCGCGCGCAGGTCGGCGAAGCCGAACAGCGCGACGCCCGCGGGGTTCGCATCGAGCACGCGCCCTTCGCGATGCAGCACCAGCGGCGTGGGGATGCGGCGGAACAGGTCCTGGTAGCGCGTCTCGGTCGACCACAGCGCCTGGCGCGCCTTCACGTCCTGCGTGATGTCGCGCAGCACGCCCCAGTAGCCCGCGAACTTGCCGTGTTCGTTGGTGCGCGGCTCGGCGCTCAGCGTGAAGTGGCGGAGGCGGCCCGCGACGTCGCTCCAGCGCAGCGGGACGTCGCGCATGGGCAGGCGCGCCGCCAGCTCCGAGCGAAACGCCTCCAGCACCTGGGTGTCGAACAGCACGCCGCGCGTCTCCCACAGCAGCTTGCCCATGCCCGCGTCGACGCCGTGGCGGCGCAGGCCGACGAAGTTGCGCAGCTCCTCCTTCGCGCTGAAGCGGATGAGCCGGCCGTTGCCGTCCATTTCCCAGTAGGCGTCGGCGGCCACCGCCAGCAGGCCGAGGAAGCGGCGCTCGCGCTCGTCGGCGCTGCGCAGCGTGCGGTCGAGCGTGCGACCGAGCAGTTCGCCGCCGCCCAGCGCGATGCCCAGCACCAGCGCGTGCGTCAGCAGCGGGCGCACGAGATTGAGCAGCGAGCCGTCCGGCGCGATGCCGGCCGGCGACAGCCAGTCGAATGCCATCGCCACCGCCAGCAGCAGCAGCATGCCGGCGCCGATCGCCGCCGCGAGGATGCCCGCGCGCAGACCGCCGACCACCGTGAACAGGCACAGGAACACCCCGACGATCGCCAGCGCGGGCGACATCAGCCCCTCGCCCGCGACGGCCGCGGCCACGCCGGACAGCCCGATCGCCGTGCCGATCACGTAGGGCAGCGACTTGCCCTGCACGCCGGTGCCGGCGTCGCGCCGCAGCGCGAAGGCGACGCCGCCCAGCCCGAGGAACGCGGTGGTGAGCGACAGCCGCGCCACCCAGTCCAGCGGATGGCCGAAGCCCAGGAACATCAACGCCGACGCGAACGCGACCGCCGCCGTCGCGGCCAGCAGGTGGCGCGTCAGCGACTGGCGCAGGCGATGCCTGGCCTCCTTGTTCGGCGTTGGTTCAGCCATGTCGGTCTTGTCATGGCGACCCTTTGTCGGCTCGCCCCCCAGACCCCTAGTTTGACGCGAAATCCGGCCCGTCATCCGTTACCGGATGAACTTGGCGGGAAATCGCCGCTCCGGCCCGTGCAAACCCCAGGGGGCATGTCGCGCACCTGCAGCGCGTCAGCGCACCGCGGCGATGGCGGAATTCAGGGCCGCGCGCGTGGCCAGCGCCGCCTGGCGCGCCGCGGCGGCGAAGTCCTCGCCGCTGCCGGCGTACAGGATCGCGCGCGACGAGCTGACGATGATCGGCCCGTCGACGCGCCAGCCGGCCTTGACGGTGGCGTCGATGTCGCCGCCCTGCGCACCGATGCCCGGGATCAGCAGCGGCAGCGTCGGCGCGAGCTCGCGCACGCGGGCCAGTTCGGCGGGGAACGTGGCGCCCACCACCAGCGCGAGCTGGCCGTTCGCGTTCCAGCGGCCGGAGGCCAGCCCGGCGATGTGCTCGAACAGCTTGTCACCGTTGGCCAGCACCTGCGCCTGCAGGTCGGAACCGCCCGGGTTGGACGTGCGGCACAGCAGGATCAGGCCCTTGCCGTCGTGCTTCATGTACGGCTCGATGGAGTCGAAGCCCATGAACGGCGACAGCGTCACCGCGTCGGCCTGGTAGCGCACGAAGGCCTCGCGCGCGTACTGTTCCGCGGTGGCGCCGATGTCGCCGCGCTTGGCGTCGAGGATCACCGGCACGCCCGGCGCCGTGCGGCGGATGTAGGCCATCAGCTCCTCGAGCTGGCCTTCCGCGCGCTGCGCGGCGAAGTAGGCGATCTGCGGCTTGTAGGCCGAGACGATGTCCTTGGTGGCGTCGACGATGCGCGCGCAGAACTCGAACACCTTGCTCGCGTCGCCCTTCCACGCGCCGGGGAACTTCGCCGGTTCGGGATCGAGCCCGACGCACAGCGTGGAGTCGTTGCGCAGGGAGGCCGCTTGCAGGGTGTCGGTGAATCGCATCGCGGGTGTCCTTGTAGGTGTTGTAGGCGCGGTCGAAAAAAAGCGGCCGGAAGGCCGCATCTCAGAGCTTGATCCTGGCGGCCAGTTGAGCGCCGATCCCGGTGTAGCTGCCCGGCGTCATCGCCAGCAAGCGGGCCTTCTCGTCCTGCGGCAGGTCGAGTGCCGCGACGAAGCCCTGGATCAGCTCGCGCGTCATCGGCTGGCCGCGCGTGAACTTCTTCAGCTGGTCGTACGGGTCGGGCAGGCCGTGGCGGCGCATCACCGTCTGGATCGGCTCGGCCAGCACTTCCCACGACGAGTCGAGGTCCTCGGCCAGGCGCGCTTCGTTGAGCTCGAGCTTGTCGAGGCCGCGCGTGAGGCTGTCGTAGGCCAGCACCGAGTAGCCGATGGACACGCCCATGTTGCGCAGCACCGTCGAATCGGTGAGATCGCGCTGCCAGCGGCTGACCGGCAGCTTCTGCGACATGTGCGTCAGCATCGCGTTGGCCATCCCGAGGTTGCCTTCGGCGTTCTCGAAGTCGATCGGGTTGACCTTGTGCGGCATCGTCGACGAGCCCACTTCGCCGGGCCGGGTCTTCTGCTTGAAGTAGCCGAGGCTGACGTAGCCCCAGACGTCGCGCGCCCAGTCGATCAGGATCGTGTTCAGGCGCACGGTGGCGTCGAACAGTTCGGCCATGTAGTCGTGCGGCTCGATCTGGATCGTGTAGGGATTGAGCTTCAGGCCCAGGCGTTCCTCGACGACCTTGCGCGAGAACTCTTCCCAGTCGG
>CAIMXF010000324.1 GCA_903845345.1 uncultured beta proteobacterium | reverse complement strand
TGTCCGAGGGCATGGTGCTGGCGGCCAGCCATGGCGATTCGGCCATCGACGGCGGGCTGTACCTGTTGGAGGCCGGCCCCGGCGCATTGCCGGGCATGCGCTTGCACTAAAATGCCGGATCCTGCTCTCTCGCCACGAAAAGCCACCATGCCGTTGTTCTGGAAGCCCTACAAGTCCGAAGTCAGCTCGTTCATCGACGACCTGAAGGCGAAGAAGCCGACGCTCGAGGCCGAGCAGCGCGCCGGCCGCGCGCTGCTGTGGGACAAGCAGATCGATCGCGAGCTGCAGTCCGAGTACCGCGAAGCCCAGGTCGCCCAGCAGCCCTACGTCTACCAGACCCACGTCAAGTGAGTCCCGAGGCGCCGTCGAGCGGCGACGGCGCCGCTCAGGGCGCCCCGCCCGAGCCGATTCCCGCCGCCGCGACGGCGCAGGAAGCGGCCGCCATGGCGCACAGCGCCGGCGTCGACGAACGCCACGCTGCGTTCCGCAACGCCCCCGACGGCGCGCCGCCCGTCGACGGCGTCGCGCTCGCCCGCCTGTACGGCGAGCCGCTGTTCCGGATGCCGACGGACCTGTACATCCCGCCGGACGCGCTCGAGGTCTTCCTCGAGACCTTCGAAGGCCCGCTGGACCTGCTGCTCTACCTGATCCGGCGCCAGAACTTCAACATCTTCGACATCCCGCTGGCGCAGGTCACGCGCCAGTACCTCGACTACGTCGACCAGATCCGCCAGCACAACCTGGAGCTCGCCAGCGAGTACCTGCTGATGGCGGCGATGCTGATCGAGATCAAGTCGCGCATGCTGCTGCCGCCCAAGCCGACGGCCGACGGCGCCGAGCCGGAAGATCCGCGGGCCGAACTGGTGCGCCGACTGCTGGAGTACGAGCAGATGAAGCTGGCCGCCGCGCAACTCGACGCGCTGCCGGTGATCGGCCGCGACTTCCTGCGCGCGCAGGTGACGATGGAGCAGTCCAACGTCACCGTGTTCCCGGACGTGAGCCTGGCCGACCTGCGCGAGGCCTGGACCGATATCCTCAAGCGCGCCAAGCTCAACCAGCACCACCACATCTCGCGCGAGCAGCTGTCCGTGCGCGAGTACATGACCAAGATGCTGCGCCGCCTGCAGGGCGTGCGCTACGTCGAGTTCCAGGAGCTGTTCGAGACCGCGACGAGTCCCACCGTGATGGTGGTGACCTTCATCGCGATGCTCGAACTCTCGCGCGAACGGCTGCTCGAGGTCACGCAGGCCGAGGCCTTCGCGCCGATCTACGTGCGGCTGGCGTACACGCCCCTGCAATGACCGACGCTGCGCGGCCTCCGTTGCGCCTCGTCGGCCCGCCGGGCCGCGCGGACGACGCCGGCGCCGGCGACAGCGGCTTCGACCCGGTCGACCGCGCGCCGCACGACCTGCATCCGCCGTACCGCGAACTGACCGTCGTCGAGGCCGGGGAACCCGCCTCCGAGGAGGAAGCAGCGCACACGCCGCTGTCGCCACGCTTCGTGGTCGTCGCGCTGATCGTGTTCCAGCTGCTCGCCGCGTCCACCTACTTCGGCAAGTACGCCGCGCTCATGCACGGCGACGACCAGTTCAAGTTCGCTGCCGCGCTGTCGGTGCCCGGCTGCCTGTGCCTGGTCGCCGGCGCGATCCTGCTGGCGCTGCGGCCGGGGCGCGGACGCGTGCTGTTCATCGTCGCGGCCGCCGCGCTGGGGCTGTCGCTGCCCGGCTGGGGCCTCGGCTACAGCTGGAGCTGGCCGATGGCCTTCGGCGCCATCCTCGCGCTCGCGGGCGCGTGGTACGCGCGGCCCGAGGTGCGCCCGGACGAAGCGTCCGCCGCGCAGCCCTGATCCATTCTTCGCCCACAAGGACTTCCCCCATGCGTCTCGCCGCCCTGTCGATTCCCCTGCTGATCCTGGCGCTGCCAGGCTGCCAGTCCGCGCCCGACCTCGCGACCCTGCCGCACGCGACGATCGCCGGCACGCACGTCGACGTCGACGGCGACCGCTTCGACACGTTCCGCGTGGTCGCCATCGACGGCCGCGACGTGCTGCCTGTCACCGACCAGCCCGTCAAGCTGATCGGCCACGACGCGACCAACCTCCTGGCGGCCGGACAGGGCGCGCGGATCGAGGTCGAAGGCTTCGCGTTCTTCAACGGCACGGGCCACCGCATGTTCTTCGATCCGATGCGCGCGCAGGGCGTCGTCGAGTTCGTGCCGGCCGCCGGCGCGACGTACTCGGTGCATGGCACGGTCGCGCCCGAGGCGTCGTCCGTGTGGATCGAGGACGACGCCACGCACGCCCCCGTCGGCCGCAAGATCGTCGTGCCCGGACGCGCCGCCTCGGGCGCCGCCGGCGCGAGCTCCGGCGTGCAGACAATGCGCTCAGGCGGCGCGTAAGGCCCAGCCTCCGGCGACGCTGCGTGCCACGCTCGCCAGCGCGGCCTCGCGGGCGTCCTCGGGCGCCTTGCAGCCGGTCAGGTAGGCCACGACCGCCAGCGGCGCACGGCCGGGCGGCCACAGCATGCCGATGTCGTTGGTGCTGCCGAAGTCGCCGGTGCCCGTCTTGTCGGCCACGCGCCAGTCGCGCGGCACGCCCGCGCGCAGGCGATGCGCGCCGGTCTTGTTGGCGCACATCCACTGCAGGATCCGCGCGCGGCCGGCGTCCGACAGCGCACGGCCCAGCAGCACCGTGCGCAGCGTCTGCGCCATCGCGCGCGGCGTGGAGGTGTCGCGCGGATCGCCGGGAGTCGCGTCGTTGAGCGTGGGCTCGGTGCGATCGAGACGCGTCTCGGTGTCGCCGATGCGGCGCGCGAACGCGGTCACGCCCGGCGGGCCGCCGGCGCTCGCCAGCAGCAGGTTGGCCGCGGTGTTGTCGCTGACGGTGATCGCCGCCTCGCACAGCTGGGCCACCGTCATGCCGGCGCCGCCCACGTGCCGGCTCGTGACCGGCGCCCATTTCAGCAAGGCGTCGCGCGCGAAGACGATGCGGCGATCCAGACGTTCCTGTCCGGCGTCGACGCGCGCCAGCACCAGCGCGGCGGCGAGGAACTTGAACGTGCTGCACATCGGGAAGCGCTCGTCGAGGCGATGTCCCGCCAGTTCCCCGGTGGCCGTGTCGAGAACGGCGACGCCCAGCCGGCCGCCGACCGAGTCCTCGATCGCGTGCCAGCGTTCAGCCCGGTCCTGCCCCAGATTTTCCTGGGCCGACTCGGCGTAGCCCAGCGCACGGGCGACCGGCCAGGCGACGGCGAGCGCGACCGCCGTCCGCCCGAATTGCCTTCTGTTCATCTGCTTTCCCTCTGATTGTGGATTCGACAGGCCGCACGATAGCCAGCCGCGCGCCCGGGTTCAAACACTCATTTCCGGGACGAGACCCCAGATAATCCGGGCCATGCAACTTCCGCTGAACGCGATGCGCGCCTTCGAGGCCGCGGCCCGCCACCTGAGCTTCACGCGCGCTGCGCTGGAGCTGCACGTCACGCAGAACGCGGTCAGCGCGCAGGTGAAGAACCTCGAGGCGCGGCTGGGCACGCCGCTGTTCCGGCGCCTGCCGCGCGGGCTCGCGCTCACCGACGAGGGCCAGGCGCTGCTGCCGCTGCTCAGAGACAGCTTCGAGCGCATGCACGCGGTGCTGGAGCAGTTCGAGGGCGGACTGCACCGCCAGGTCGTCACGGTGGCCGTGGTGGGCACGTTCGCGGTCGGCTGGCTGCTGCCGCGGCTGGAGGCGTTCCAGCGCGCGCATCCGGCCATCGACCTGCGGCTGCTCACCAACAACAACCGCGTCGACCTCGCCGCCGAAGGCCTGGACTGGGCGATCCGCTTCGGCGACGGCGCGTGG
>CAIMXF010000323.1 GCA_903845345.1 uncultured beta proteobacterium | reverse complement strand
TGCACGAGCGTTCGACTCGGCCCGGAGGCAACGGCAGCGGACGTCCCGCTCGATGCCACGCTCGTCGCCAAGGCTCGGGCATTCACACAGGGACTCGCCGACGAAGGACTGCGCGTCGTCGCGGTGGCGATCAAGACGATGCCCACGGATCAAGCCACGTATTCGGTTGCGGACGAGGCGGCCCTGACACTCGTCGGCTACCTGTCGTTCCTTGACCCGCCGAAAGAATCGGCCGGGCCCGCGCTGGAAAAGCTGGCGGCCCACGGCGTTGTCGTCAAGGTGCTCACCGGCGACAACGAGTTCGTGACCTCGCACGTCTGCGCGCAGGTCGGACTGCCCGCCAGCGTCGTCCTGCGCGGCGGCGAGGTGGAATCGATGGACGACGCGGCGCTGCAGGCTGCCGTGGAGACCCACACGCAATTCGCCCGTCTGACGCCGTTGCACAAGGAGCGCATCGTGCGCGCGCTCCGCGCAAGCGGGCACGTCGTGGGCTTCATGGGCGACGGCATCAACGACGCGCCCGCGCTGAACGCGGCCGACATCGGCATCTCGGTGGACTCCGCAGTGGACATCGCCAAGGAAGCTGCCGACATCATCCTGCTCGAGAAGAGCCTGCTCGTGCTGGTCGACGGCGTCGTCGAAGGCCGGACGACGTTCTGCAACATGCTGAAGTACATCCGCATGACGGCCAGCTCCAACTTCGGCAACGTGCTGTCCGTGGTGGTGGCCAGCGCGTTCCTGCCGTTCCTGCCGATGCTGCCGCTGCAACTGCTCGTCCAGAACCTGCTGTACGACATCTCCCAGACCGGGATACCGTTCGACAACGTCGACCCAGAACTGGTGGCCAAGCCCCTGAAATGGAACCCGGCCGACATCGGCAGGTTCATGCTGTTCTTCGGGCCAGTCAGCTCGATCTTCGACATCGCGACCTTCGCCTTGATGTGGGTCGTCTTCGATGCAAACGTCGTCGCCCGGCAGACCCTGTTCCAGTCAGGATGGTTCGTCGTGGGCCTGCTGACCCAGACGCTCGTCGTGCACCTCATCCGCACCCCCAAGCTGCCGTTCATCCAGAGCACGGCCGCAAAGCCCTTGCTCGTCATGACCTTCGCCATCATGGCCCTCGGGGTCTGGTTGCCGATGGGGCCACTCGCGGTCGACTTCAAGCTGCAGCCCTTGCCTGCGGCCTACTTCGGCTGGCTTGCCGTCATCCTGTTCGGCTACTGCGCACTGACGACGGCCATGAAGCGCGTGTACATCAAGCGGTTCGGGTGGCAGTGAACTCGCCCCGCCCTACTTGAATGCCTTGAGCAAGGCCTCGAACCGGACATGCAGCGACTTGTCGTGGGGTGTGATCGGCGTCACCGGCCGGGTGACCTTCAGCAGTTGGTAGACCGCCGTCTGTGCCGCTCGGACGGAATATTCCACGGTGAAGACGACGTCGTCAGGGATCTCCACGAACTGGCTCACAAAGGCGAAGTTCTTGGAGTGCAGAGGAACCGGAAGCGGTCGATCCCCTGCGCTGCGAGGCATGAACATGCTCGTGATGTAGGGCATCCTGCAAGGGATGCAGTTGGCCGATTGCAAGGGATCGCGGTCGAACCGGAGGTGCCCGTACAACTCGGTCAGGATCTCGTCGCCGCTGCAGGCGGACATGGGCTTGCCGACGAAGTTGCCGATCCGGTCGGGGAACAGCCCGTATCCCCAGAACACCTGGACATCGTTGGGTTGATGCACGAAGTGCGGCTGGCGTGCGAGCACGACGGACATCAGCCAGTTGGAGTCCTTGAACGTCACCAGGCCGCCGGTACCCGCCACGTTGCCGGTGAAGTCCATCATCGTGTCGAAGAACTCGGAGTCCTTGAGCGTGACTGTGAAGGACTCCCAGCACGACTGCGCGATGTTGCTGTTGAACGTGGCGGGCTTGCCGAATTCCGGCCTGCTCGCCGCCAGGTGCTCCCAGAGCAACCAGCCGCCGCTGTCGGTTTTGGATCCAAGCGCCGGCGCCATCGACAACGAGCCGAGGCTCGACGCGTCGGTCATCGACGCGTTCTGAAGGAAGACCAGGTCACCTTCCCTGATGGTGATCGTCTCGGGCACGCCCTTGCGAATGCAATGGATGGACGCCACCTCGAAGTCGTCGATCTCGCTGCGGGCAACCAGCTCGGTCACCTTGCAATCGGCTACGAAGTTGACACCCTTCGAGGCCAGCCAGGCTTGCAGCGGCAGCACCATCGATTCGTACTGGTTGTAGACCGTCCGCTTGACGCCGGCCAGCGTGTCGATGCGCGTGAATTCGAGCATGAATCGGTGCAGGTAGCGCTTGAATTCGACGGCGCTGTGCCAGGGCTGGAAGGCGAACGTCGTGGCCCACATGAACCAGAATTCGGTCTCGAAGAAGGCGGGCGACAGGCAATCGGTGATGCGGCTCGAGCCCAATGTGGCCTCATCCGAGCTGCTCAGCTTCAGCAGCTCGAACCGATCCTGCATCGAGAATCCCATGGAGGGCACGCCGACCTTGGCGGCACGG
>CAIMXF010000322.1 GCA_903845345.1 uncultured beta proteobacterium | reverse complement strand
GCCATCATCAATTCGAACGCCCCGCCGACGCTGGCCACGGCGGGCGCGGGCGACGTGCTGGGCGGCATCGTGCTGGGCCTGCTCGCTCAAGGCATGGACCCCTTCCTGGCCGCCGCTGCGGCTGTCTGGATCCACGGCGCAGCGGCAACGGCGTTCGGGCCGGGCCTGCTGGCAGAGGACCTGGCCGATCTGCTGCCGGCCCAACTGGCAGGCCTGTCAGGGCTAGCGGGTTCAGCCTCCAACGCCGGTCGATGATCGACCCGAAAGGAAACGCATGCACGCGATGGTATTGAACAAGATCGGCACGCCGCTCGAGTGGACGCAGCTCCCGGACCGCCAACCCGGCCCCGGCCAGATCCGCGTCTCGGTCGCCGCCTGCGGCGTCTGCCGCACGGACCTGCACGTCGTCGATGGCGAGTTGCCGCATCCGCAGGTTCCGATCATTCCAGGACACCAGATCGTCGGCCGCATCGATGCAGTCGGCGCCGGCGTCGACGGATTGAAGGTCGGCGAGCGCGTCGGCATCCCCTGGCTGGGCCACACCTGCGGCGTCTGTCCTTACTGCAAGATGCAGCGCGAGAACCTGTGCGACGCGCCCCTGTTCACCGGCTACACGCGCGATGGCGGCTACGCGACGGCGGCCGTCGCCGATGCGCGCTTCGCCTTTCCGCTGGGCGAGGCCGGCAGCGATGAATCGCTGGCGCCCCTGCTCTGTGCCGGCCTGATCGGCTGGCGGGCGCTGGGCATCGCTGGCGAGGGCAAGCGCCTGGGACTGTACGGCTTCGGCGCGGCCGCGCATATCCTGGCACAGGTCGCCAAATGGCAGGAACGCTCCGTGTACGCGTTCACGAAGCCGGGAGACCAGGCAACGCAGGCGTTCGCGCGAAGCCTCGGCGCGACCTGGGCCGGCAGCTCCGAAGAGATGCCTCCCCAGCCACTCGACGCGGCGATCATCTTCGCCACGGCGGGCGACCTGGTGCCGCTGGCGCTGAAGGCGGTGCGCAAAGGAGGCCGGGTGGTGTGCGCGGGCATCCACATGAGCGACATCCCGCGCTTCCCCTACAGCCTCTTGTGGGAGGAGCGGGAACTGCTTTCGGTGGCCAACCTCACACGCAAGGACGGGCTGGACTTCCTCGCCCTCGTACCGCAGATCGGCATCGTCACCAAGACCACCCAATACCCGCTTCAGCAGGCCAACCAGGCTCTTGGCGACCTGCGCGCGGGCCGCTTCGAGGGGGCGGCCGTCCTGATGCGCTGAATCGGCCCGGCGTCAGCCTGCGGGCCGGTGCGCGGTATCGGTCATCCGGTCGACCTTCGCGAAGTGCTTGCGACCCAACGCGACGAGCTGGTTCTCGGTTGGATGGTCGACCACTTCGTAGCCAACGATGCGCGCCGCCGTCAGCGGCCGGTGCTTGTCGACGTAGTGCCGGAAGTCGGCGATGCCCGTGTGACGGCCGGCTACCAACACCTCGGCGATACCCTCCATCGCATCGCAGACCGAGCCGAAGAACTCATGCTCGTCGCGCACGCCGCTCGCATGCTGCCGGGTGAAATGCCGATGCTCGTGGATCTTGCGATCGAGCACCGACGTCGAATCGAATTGCAGCACTTCGGCGGACTGGTGGTCGACGAAGGCGACTGCGTGGTAGAGGGTCATGGGGTGACTTTCTTTGGATGTTGGACAAGGGCCGGGCACGCTGCGTCAGTCGTCGCCCCAGTAGCCAGCGCGACCGTAGTGATCGTGCAGCAAGCGCTCCTGCACGCGGTCGGGCAGCGGCTGTCCGTCGTATCGGGGTGCGTCCTTCACCGCCTGGCGCGTGAGGTCGACATGGACGGTGGCGTCGATCCAGCTGATATCGGCGATCCACGGCGGACCGATCAGGACTTGATGCCCCAGCCACCAGTCGCTGGTGTTGACCACCAGGTATCGAATGGCCCAGCTCTCGTCGTCCAAGACGAAGCCCTCCACATGCCCGACCTCGCCATCGCTTGCGTGCAGGTGATAACCGGAAATCGCGCGACAGCTGCGCAGGTGCGGGTCGTCGCCACGCTGGCGATGGAAGGCTGCCTGGGCTTCGACGAACGACCGCTGCTTGCGCGTCAGTCCTGCCGACTCGTCTTCCGCGCCTGCAGCCAGCATCAGGGCCGGCAAGCTCGAGTTGCCCCACATGCCCGAGCCACCCCAGTAGAAGGGATAGCCGTAGTACCCGTAGTTCTCCACTTCGTGCTGGCGCGACACGGGTTGGTGGGTGTCCATGTCCGGGCTCATCCTGACCTGCGCCCGAGTCACCCTCGCCGGAAGCACCTTGGCCGCGGCATCGGGTCGGCCGATGGCCAACGGAGAAATCAGCACCGTCCTGCCTGACGCCCATTCATCGGTCTTGACCACCAGAAAACGGACAGCCCAGAACTCGTCGTCGAAATAGAAGTCCACGAGT
>CAIMXF010000321.1 GCA_903845345.1 uncultured beta proteobacterium | reverse complement strand
TCCTCTGGTGCGTCAGCGCGGCGACGTCGGAAAAGCCGAACGTTGCGGCGCCGCCCTTGACGGAATGCGCGCATCGGAAGATGGCGTTCATCTCCTCGTCGTCGGCGGCGTCGACGTTGAGCTCCAGCAGCTTCTGCTCCATCAGATCCAGGTTCTCGCCGGCCTCCTCGAAGAAGACCTGGTAGAACTGGCTCAGGTCGATGCCTGCCGAGCTGCTGTTGTTACTGATCTCACCCATTACTCTTACTCCTGATCCGGATTCCCGATGCCTGTCTTCGTACGGAGGTCAGCGCTTCAACGCACGACCTTGCCGATGACTTCGATCAGCTTGGCCGGATCGAACGGCTTCACGAGCCAGCCGGTGGCGCCGGCGGCGCGGCCCGCCATCTTCATCTGGTCGCTCGACTCGGTGGTCAGGATCAGGATCGGGGTCTGCTTGAACTTCGGGTTCTCGCGCAGCTTCTTCGTCAGGCTGATGCCGTCCATGCGGGGCATGTTCTGGTCGGTCAGGACGAGGTTGTAGTCGCGTTGGGTGGACTTCTCGAACGCATCCTGGCCGTCGACGGCTTCAATGACGTTGAAACCGGCGTTCTTCAGGGTGAACGCCACCATCTGGCGCATCGAGGGGCTGTCGTCCACGGCAAGAATCGTGTGCATTGCAGTTCTCCGGAGGGGTCTTGAATGAGGGCTTGAAGGGCAGTGTCAGAACAGGTCGATGGAGCCAGCGTCCATCTCGTCCTGCGTCACGGGGTTGGGTCGCATCGGAGCGTCCTCGACGATGGCTTCGCCATCCTCGTCGTCGCCCATCGCGTCTCGAGCAATCCGGTCCGCGCAGTTGCGCAGGCGGCGTTGGGTGTGCGCGATCAGCTGCGTGGCCATGTCCTGGAACTGCAGCGCGGTGATCGCGCCGGCCAGGCTCTGCAACGCTTCCTTGATCGGCGCAGTGTCGAGATTGACCTTCGGCGCCTCGTCCCGGAGGACGTTCATCTGGTTGGACGCGCCGTAGAAATGACCCATCAGCGCCTCGCCCGCGTCCTCGAGCAGGCGCTGGAGGCGCTCGAGGTCGTGCGAAGCGACCATCAGGTGATCCTGCAGGTCTGCCGCCGCCACCAGCGGAAGTCCTCCGCCGGGCGGTGGGTTCTGGGCGTCACTCGTCAGCATCGTGGCTCCAAGCATTGGATGTTGTGTTCTTCGGGCAAGGCCTCAGTCGCGCCTTGAAAACCCGTGGGGATTGCGCTTGATTCTTCGGCACATGACCCCCGAACATTGAGGAGATCACGACAGAAAACCCCCGGCTTTTCTCGACCACTGCTGCCGAGCCGGGCCTGGCGGTGACCTTTTTGGCACTCCGCGGCCCGTGCCGGCGCCCGCGGCGGCGCCGAAACCGGCGGATACACTCAACGACATGCCATCCCACCCGCCGCCGGCTCGCCGCACTTCCCTGCGGGTGCTGCACCTGGAGGACTCCGAGCTCGACCACGAGCTCGAGATGGCACACCTGCGCCGCGGCGGCGCGCAGGTCGAGACGCTGCGGGTCGATTCCGAGCCCGCGTTCCGGGCGGCGCTCGAGTCGCCCTGGGACATCGTCCTGTCCGATTTCAACGTGCCCGGCTTCTCCGGCCTGGCCGCGCTGGACATCGTCAAGTCGCTCGACCATCCGCTGCCCTTCATCCTGATCTCGGGCGAGATCGGCGAGGACGTGGCGGTGGCCGCCATGCGCAACGGCGCCAGCGACTACCTGCTGAAGGCCAACCTCGCGCGCCTGGCGCCGGCCGTCGAGCACGCGATCGACGCCCACGAGGCGCGGCTCGCCCGCGCGCAGGCCGACCAGCAGCTGGCGCAGTCGCGGCAGCGCCTGTCCGAGCTGGCGCAGCATCTGCAGACCAGCGTCGACAACGAGCGCGCCGCGATCGCTCGCGAGATCCACGACGACGTCGGCGGCTCGCTCACCGCGCTGAAGTTCGACATCGCCTGGATCGCCCGCCATTCGAAGGACGTCCAGGTGCAGCAGCGCGCCGGCGCGGCGCTCGAAGTGGTCACTCACGCCATCGAGTCCAGCAAGCGGATCATGCACAACCTGCACCCGGCCATCCTGGAGCAGGGCCTGGTCGCGGCGCTGCAGTGGATGGCCAGCCGCTTCGAGAAGCGCACCAGCGTCGCGTGCACCTTCCGCACCAGCCACGAGACGATGCAGCTGCCGTCGGGCGTGCCGCTGGTGGCGTACCGCACGGCACAGGAGGCGCTCACCAACATCACCAAGCATGCCAACGCCTCGCGGGTCAGCATCGACCTGTCGCTGGCCGGCGGCGTGCTGTCGCTGGAGATCAGCGACAACGGCGTCGGACTGCGCGACGCCGACCTCGCCAAGGCGCGCAGCTTCGGCATCCGCGGGCTGCACGAGCGGGCGTCGACGGTCGGCGGCTGGGTCGATCTCTCGAGCAGCCACCAGGGCACCGTGCTGATCCTGTCGGTGCCGCTGGCCGACGCGCAGGGCTATGCGTCCGAGTTCGGACCGGATGCGGACGACACGCATCCGCCGTTCGAAGATTCCGACGATCCATCGGTGTGGGGAGGCCTATGATCCGCGTCATCCTTTGCGACGACCATGCGTTGATCCGTCGCGGCATCCGCGACACCTTGTCCGACGCCGCCGACATCGAGGTCGTCGGCGAGGCGGGCGACTACCCCGAGCTGCGGACGCTGCTGCGCAGCCACACCTGCGACGTGCTCGTCCTGGACATCAACATGCCGGGCCGCAGCGGCCTCGACGTGCTGGCGGTGCTCAAGGACGAGGGCGCCACCATGAAGGTGCTGATCTGCAGCATGTACCCGGAAGACCAGTACGCCATCCGCGCGCTGCGCGCCGGCGCCTACGGCTACGTCAACAAGGGCGGCGACCCGCAGCAGCTGGTGCTGGCGGTGCGCACGGTGTCGCAGGGCCGCAAGTTCGTCACGCCCGACATCGCGCAGATGCTGGTCGAGAGCCTGACGGCGCCCGAGGTCGCGCACGCGCACGAGAAGCTGTCCGACCGCGAGCTGCAGACGCTGGTGATGATCGCCTCGGGCAAGCGGCTGTCGGACATCGCCAACGAGCTCACCCTGTCGCCCAAGACGGTCAGCGTCTATCGGGCGCGCGTGCTGGAGAAGCTTGGCCTGGCCAACAACTCCGAGATGACGGTCTACGCGATCCGCAACGGGCTGGTCGGCGAGTAGGGCGCGGGTCGTCGGACAGGGTGCGCCTGCTCCTGTTTCCCGCGGCCGCGCGGCACGACCCGGCGGGCGCCGGAACCGACCGCTTCGGCGCTGCCCGACTGAGCCAGACTCCGTGCCGAAAGTTCGGACGGGCAGCGACCTGGCAGGCGGCTTTGCCGTCTCACGGCACGGGTCGTGCATTCGCATATTCGATGTCGCGAGCTTGAAGCTTGGCCAGCGTCTCGCCGGGGCATGTGGCTGACCGTTCCGGTCGCGTCGCGTCGCGTCAGGGCCAGGGCAGCGATCGCGCGCGATGCTGCCGCCCGGCGCGAATCAGGGCGAGCCGACGGCCGGATGCGTGAGGCTGCTGTTGGGCAGCGTGGCCCGGATCCGATCCGGCGTGGCGAGGCGATCGGCCTCGGACTGCTCGGTCTCGCAGACCGTGCGGATCATGCTCGAGCCGAGCGGCGACTCCTTGTGGCAGACCAGCTCGGACTGGGGCGTCAGCGTCGTGCTTTCGCTGGCGACCACGAGCGGGGCCGTCGCGGCGATCGGGCCCGGTTCCTGGTTCGCACACCCCGCGAGGGAAAGGCCGGCGAGGGCAGGAACGAGCGGGAAAGAACGCATGATGCGATTCACCAAAGAGTTGTCCAGGGGAGTTTCCTCGACCTGGTCTGCCAGGGCGGTCGAGTGGTCAACCTGAATCGCGCCTGCCGGCGGCCGGGCGGGGCGCTTGGAGGGCCGCGGCGAACGGGGCGGCTCACGCGAAAGCGCCGCACCAACGAGAAACGCCCGCAGGAGCGGGCGTTCGGCGTGGCGCGTGAAAGCGCGGATCAGAAGCCGAGGCTGGCGAGCAGGTCGTCCACTTCGCCCTGGTCGGACACCACGTCCGTGCGGCCTTCCGGATTGACGACCGGGCCGTTGAGCACGCTCGGGTCGACCTGTTCGCGAACGCCTTCGGGCACCACCTGGATCAGCAGCTTCACGAGGCTGTCTTCGAGGTCGTTGGCCAGCGTCACCACCTTGGCCACCACCTGGCCGGTCAGGTCGTGGAAGTCCTGCGCCATCATGATGTCGGTCAGGTGGTCGTCGATGCGCCGGGTCGAGGCCTCGACCTCGTGCACGAAGTTCATCACGGCGCCCGAGGCCACGGCCTTGACCGGATCGGCGACGATCAGTTCGGCCATCGCGCGGGTGGCTTCGGAGATCTGGCGGTGTTCGTTCTTGGCCGCGTCGACCGTGTTGAGCACCTTGTTGGCGGCGTCGGCCGTCTTGGTGGCGATGTAGCTCAGGCGGCTGCGGGCGTCGGGCAGGCCGTCGGTGGCGATCTGCAGCTTGGGCATCACGCCCAGTTGCTGCATCGTGTCGTGCAGCACGCGGGTGATGTTGCCGAGTTGCTGGAACACCTCCGGCGACACGGCAAGTGTCTCTGCCGGCTTGAGGTGGGCGATGTCTTCCATTTTCATGATGGGCTCCCTCTGGTCAGGCCGTGGCCGCCAGTTTTTGCATGATCTTCTGGACTTTTTCTTCGAGCGTCGCCTTGGTGAAGGGCTTGACGATGTAGCCGGCGGCGCCCGACTGCGCGGCCAGGACGATGTCCTCCTTGCGCGCTTCGGCCGTCACCATCAGCACGGGCAGGTGCTTGAGGGAGTCCTCGGCCTTGATCGCCTTGAGCAGGTCGAAGCCGTTCATGTTGGGCATGTTGATGTCCGAGACGACGAAGTCGAACTTCGCCGCCTTGAGCATGTTCAGCGCGACCTGGCCGTCTTCGGCTTCCTCGCAGTTGTTGCAGCCCATCTCCTTGAGCAGGCCGCGCACGATGCGGCGCATGGTGGAGAAGTCGTCGACGACAAGGAATTTAAGGTCGGTTGGATTGCTCATGGTGTCCTCAGGGCGAAGTTC
>CAIMXF010000320.1 GCA_903845345.1 uncultured beta proteobacterium | reverse complement strand
CGACGCCCGCACCGACGCCCGGGCCAACGCCAGCTCCGACGCCTGCGCCAACACCGGCGCCAACACCGGCGCCCACGCCAGCACCGACACCGGCTCCAACGCCTGCACCGACGCCCGCACCGACACCGGCGCCCACGCCCGCACCGACACCCGCCCCGACGCCTGCTCCCGCGCCGACACCGACACCGACACCGACACCGCCGCCGCCACCCTCGCCCGCCGCCGACGTCACGATCACGCTGAGCCCGGCCAGCACGCACGCGATCTCGCCGTACATCTACGGCCTGAACTTCTACAACAGCATCACCAACCCGCCGCCGCTGGCCACGCTGGACCGCGCCGGCGGCGACCGCTGGACGGCCTACAACTGGGAGAACAACGCCTCCAACGCCGGCAGCGACTACCTCTACGAGAGCGACAACTACCTGAGCAGCAGCACGACGCCGGCCGAGGCGGTGCGCGCGCTCATCGCCGGCGACCACGCCGTCGGCGCGGCCAGCCTGGTCACGTTCCAGATGCAGGGCTGGGTGGCGGCCGACGAGAACGGGCCGGTCAGCACGGCCAATCCGCCCGACACCACGCGCTTCAAGCCGGTCGTGTTCAAGAAGAGCACGCAGACGACCGCCGCGTTCACCCTCACGCCGCCGACCACGGACAACGCCGTCTACATGGACGAGTTCGCGTGGGCGCTGGACCAGAAGTTCGGCGGCCAGGGCATCTTCGCGGCGGGCGCGGCGACACCCACCTTCGTCGAGCTGGACAACGAGCCCGAGCTGTGGAACTCCACGCATCTCGAGATCCAGGGCAGCACGCCGATCTCGTCGGACGCCTACATCGCCAGGACGATCGCGCTGACGAAGGCGCTGAAGGACCAGTTCCCCGGCATGACGATCGTCGGGCCCGCGCACTACGGCTTCGAAGGCCTCTACTCGTGGCAGGGCGAGCTGACCGGCGCCACGCCCTCGGGCGCCAACTGGTTCGCCGACAAGTACCTGGCCGCGCTGAAGACCGCGAGCGCGAGCTACGGCAAGCCGCTGGTCGACGTCTACGACTTCCACTGGTACTCCGAAGCCACCGACCCCGGCGGCACCCGCATCACCAACCTGACGAGCGCCACGCTCACCGACGCGCAGGTGCAGGCGATCGCGCAGAGCCCGCGCAGCCTGTGGGACGCGAGCTATTCGGAGTCGTCCTGGATCCACGACGTGATGGGCGGCCCGATCAAGCTGCTGCCGCGCCTGCAGGCCAAGATCGCGGCGTCGGATCCGGCCATGAAGCTGGGCGTGACCGAGTACAACAACGGCGGCTGCCATCACATCGCGGGCACGCTGGCCGAGGCCGACAATCTGGGCATCTTCGGCGCGCAAGGCGTCTACGCGGCGACGTACTGGCCGCTCACCAACGACGAGCCCTACTGCATGGCCGCCTTCCGCGCCTTCCGCGGCTTCGACGGCGCGAACGCCACGTTCGGGGACGTCGCGGTGCCGGCCACGTCCAGCAACGTGCAGAACGTCGCGGCTTACGCGAGCACCGACAGCACGCACGCGGGCCGCACCGTGTTCGTCGCGATCAACCGGTCGACGTCGACGCAGCAGACCGCGTTCACGGGGCTGGCCGTCTCGGGCACCGCGCACCTGTGGCGCGTCACGGCGGCGTCGGCGTCGGGCCAGAGCCCGGTCAAGCCGGTGAGCGCGGGCACCCAGGCGGTGTCGGGATCGACGTTCAGCGTGTCGCTGCCGGCGTTGAGCGTCACGACGATCGACGTCTACTGACCGCGGCTCACAGGCAGGCCAACGCTGCGATCAGCGCCAGCGGCATCGCGACGATCCCGACGCGCAGGAACCGCCACGCCGACACGTGCTCGCCCTCGCGCCGCAGCGCGACCAGCCACAGGATCGTGGCCAGCGAGCCGGTGACCGACAGGTTGGGCCCGAGGTCGATGCCGATCGCGATGGCCGAGCGCACGCCGTCGGGCATCGGGCCCGAGTTGGCCGCGATGCCCGCGACGAGCCCGGCCGGCAGGTTGTTCATCAGGTTGGACGCGAACGCTACGACCGCCCCGGCGCCCCACGCGGTCGCGCGCGGCGCCGCGTGCGCGGCCGCGCGCAGGCCTTCGGTGAGCGTCGCGACCAGGCCCGTCTGCACCACGCCGGCCACCAGCACGAAGAGTCCCGCGACCAGGGCCAGCACGCTCCACGAAACATGCTCCAGCAGCCCCCATGGCGCCTCGCGCTTGCTCACCTGCACGCCGCCGATGGCCACGAGCGCGGCGATCAGCGTGGGCGCGCCCAGCGGGAAGCCGAGCGCCGAGGCGGCCAGCATCGCGAGCACCACGCCGACGATCCCGACCGCGGCCAGGCGTCCCGTGCCGGACAGCCTGGGCACGTGCGCCCCGCTTTCCACGGGGGCGGCGAGCTCGTCGCGGAACAGCAGCGCCAGCACGCCCCAGGTGACCACGATCGCGGCGATCGCCGGCAGCGCGAAAGCGCGCAGCCAGGCAAGCAGCGGCGGCAGGTGCTCGCCGAACACGACGAGGTTGGCCGGGTTCGAGATCGGCAGCACGAAGCTCGCCGCGTTGGCGATGAACGCGCAGGCGAACAGGTAGGGCAGCGGCTTCGCGCCGGCCTTCTTCGCCACGACGTAGACCGCGGGCGTGAGCACGACGGCCGTGGCGTCGTTGGACATGAACACCGTCACCACCACGCCGATGCCGTAGACCAGCGCGAACAGCCGCTGCGCCGAACCGCCCGCGTGCCGCACGGCCCAGCCGGCCAGCGTGTCGAACAGGCCCTCGCGGCGCGCGAGTTCCGACAGCAGCATCATGCCGGTCAGGAACAGATAGACGTCCCAGCCCTGGGCCACCGCCTGCAGCGCCGTCGAGATCGAGACGAGCCCGCACAGCAGCAGCAGCAACGCGCCGCCGGCGGCCCAGACGGCCTCGGGCCAGCGGCCAGGCCGCACGATGACGCAGGCCGTCGCGGCGGCGGCGATGCACCAGGTGGCGATGTGGGAGACGTCGGCAGCGGGCCAATGGATCATGCGTCGAGGAGGTTCGTGAAAGGGAAATTCCAGCGCCGCTCACGGCAGGCGCCGTGCCCTGCATTGTCATTCCGGCAAACAACGGTGTTTTTGCGCCCTATTCGTTGCCGCGCCGGCGGTGGGAAGGGCTAGCATGCAGGCTTCCCGTCCCTTTCTGGAAGAACGCCGCGGAGCGCCCATGACGCAAGACAACCGACCCGTCAACCTGGATTTCGACCTGCCTGCCCAACCGCAGTCGCTGGTCAAGCTGGCCGCACTGCTGCGCGAGGACGACATCAACCTGAACGCGATCAGCGCGCTCATCGAAGGCGACATGTCGTTCGCCGCGGCCGTGATGAAGGCCGTCAACTCGCCGCTGTACGGCCTCAAGGGACGCGTGCAGAGCGTGCAGCAGGCCGTCACCTACCTCGGCGTGCGCGAGATCTCCGCCATCGCCTATGAAACCGGCCTGCAGGCCGCGTTCCCGCAGGTGCCGCAGCTGATCGCCGTGTGGGAACGCGCCAGCATCCGCGGCCTGCTGATGGGCCGGCTCGCCCAGGCCTTGTCGATGGAGGCCTGGAGCGCGCACACCGCGGGCCTGTTCGAGGAATGCGGCAAGGCGGTGCTGTACCGCCACTCGCCCGAGAAGTACGCCCCGATGCTGGCCGCCGCGCGCGACGACGTCCACCTGGTCGAACTCGAGCGCGCCGCATTCGGCTGCGGCCACGACGACGTCGGCGCCAACCTGTGCGAGGCCTGGGGCCTGACGCCGGCCGCCGTCGCCAGCGTGCGCCATCACATCAGCATCCACACGACGATGCGGCTGCCGCGCGTGTCGCATCGCTACATCTGCGTGCTGTCCGCCCTCGCCCACACCATCGTCAACGACCCCGCGCAGCTCGACGAGGTGGCGATGAAACTCGCGCCGCAGGCGATGCTCGACCAGACCTCGCTGCTGCGCGGCCTGCACCGCGTCAAGGACAAGATCGACGACGCGCTGGCCGACGCGTGAGCGAGCGGCGCGCATGAAAAAAGGGCAGCCTCGGCTGCCTTTTGCTTTCCGGCGCGCCCTCAGGCCGCCGCGACGCTCTCGGGTGCGCCCGCGTGCGCGAGGCGCGAGACCTCCGCCGGCGCCAGCGTCTTCATCTTGTGGTCGGACCACACCTGGCGCCAGCGGCGCGCGCCCTTGACGCCGTTCCACAGGCCCAGCATGTGGCGCGACGCCTGCGACCAGTGATGCTCCGACGCCTGCAGCCGTTCGAGATACTCGACCATCTGCGCCTCCACGCCCTCGCGCGTGCGCTCGACCGCCGGACCGCCGAGGAAGCGCGCGTCCCAGTCGGACATGCACCACGGATCGTGATAGGCCTCGCGGCCGATCATCACGCCGTCGACGTGCTCGAGGTGCGCGGCGATCGCGTCGTCGCCCTTGACCCCGCCATTGAGCACGATCGTGAGTTCGGGGAAGTCCTTCTTCAGCCGGTAGACGAACTCGTAGCGCAGCGGCGGGATCGTGCGGTTGTCCTTCGGGCTCAGGCCTTGCAGCCACGCGTTGCGGGCGTGCACGATGAACACGGTGCAGCCGCCGGCCGCCACGGTGCCGACGAAGTCGCGCACGAAGTCGTAGCTCTCGAGCTTGTCGATGCCGATGCGGTGCTTGACCGTCACCGGCAGCGTGCAGGCGTCGCGCATCGCGGCCACGCTGTCGCGCACCAGGTCGGCCTCGCGCATCAGGCAGGCGCCGAACGCGCCGCGCTGCACCCGCTCGCTGGGGCAGCCGCAGTTGAGATTGACCTCGTCGTAGCCCCATTGCTGCGCCAGCTTCGCGCACGCGGCCAGCGCGTCGGGCTCGCTGCCGCCCAGTTGCAGCGCGACCGGGTGCTCCTCGGTGTTGAAGTCGAGATGACGCGGCTGGTTGCCGTGCAGCAGCGCGCCGGTGGTCACCATCTCGGTGTACAGCAGCGTGTCGCGGGTGATCAGGCGGTGGAAGTACCTGCAATGGCGGTCTGTCCAGTCCATCATCGGCGCCACGCTGAGCCGCCACGGACCGACCTTCTCGCCAACTTGTCGAGTCTGCTCGGAAATCATCTTTGAGATTGTCGCCGCGAACGTTCGCCGCTGCAGTCGCAAGGCGTTGTGCCGGACTGACGCCTTGCGGACTTAGTTCCGGGTCCACGCGCGCGCTCCGCCGCTGCCCGGCCCCGGCGCGCAGAATCGCGCCAACCGGGGCCGGAGGGCCCGGGCCAGGACGCGCCTGTCGCCGGCCCTGGTCGAAACAAGAACGAGATCCCGATGAAGCTGCTGTCCAGACTGCCCCTGCGGGCCCTGCTCACCCTGCCCTATGTCGCGCTGGTGCTGGGCACGGCCATCGTCATCGGCATCCTGTCCTACGCCGCGGGCCGCGACGCCGTCGACAACCTGTCGGGACAGCTGCTCAGCGAAACCGTGCACCGTATCGAGCAGGCGGTCGAGGGGCATGTCTCGGGCTCCGCCGCGGTGCTGGAGGTGGCCTTCCCCAAGGGCATCCCCGCACCCGAATCGGTGACCGCGGAGCTGCCCGCGCTGCGCGAACGCTTCTGGCTCGCGACCTCGGTGCACCGCGATCCGAACAACTACGCCTACTACGGCGACCGCCAGGGCCGCTTCATCGGCCTGTGGCGCTCGTCCGAGGCCGATGCCGAGCTGCGCCTGCGCGCCACCGGCGAAGGCCCGCGCACGCTGTACCACTTCAGCGGCATCAACGGCGACCTGGGCCACGGCGACGTCGAGACGCGCATCTTCGAGCCGCGCGACCGCCCCTGGTACAAGGCCGGCGCCGCCAACACGCTGCAGACGTGGACGTCGATCTACATCGACTTCAAGCTGCAGGAGCTGGTGGCCACGCGCGCGCGCCGCGTCAACGACCGCGACGGCGCGTTCAAGGGCGTGGTCGCGACAGACATCTCGCTGCAGCAGGTCACCTCGTTCCTGCAGAAGCTGGCGCTGAGCGCGAACGGCGTGGCGATGGTGATGGAGCGCGACGGCAACCTGATCGGCGTCTCGCGCGGCGCCCACGTGCAGAAGCTGGCGGACGGCACCGCCGTGCGCCTGAACGCGTCCAGGAGCACGGATCGCCTGGTGTCGCAGACCTACGCCGCCGTGCGCGGCCTGGCCGACACCGACGCCGACGCGCGCCCGCACACGACGGTCTTCACCGACGTCGACGGCGACGCCGTGCAGGTCGGCTACGCACGCCTGCAGGACGAGGCGGGACTCGACTGGCTGATCATGGTGGCGGTGCCGCGCGAGGACTTCCTGCACGGCATCCTCGAGAACTTCCGCCACACCGTGCTGCTGGCCGCACTCGCCGCGCTGGTCGTGATGCTGACCGGCACGCTGGTGCTGGCCACCGTCACGCGCGAGCTGCGCAAGCTCGCCGCGGCCGCGCGCCAGGTCGGCCAGGGCAGCGTGGCGCCGATCGCCGAATCGCAGCGCAAGGACGAACTGGGCGACCTCGCCCGCAGCTTCGGCGAGATGCAGCGCCGGCTGCTGACCGACCCGCTCACCGGGCTGGCCAACCGCGAGGCGCTGATCCGCCGCGTCGAGGATCGCATCGTGCAGCAGCGCCGGCGCGGCGACCCGCGGCCGTTCGGCGTGCTGTTCGTCGACATCAACCACTTCAAGCAGATCAACGACGAGTTCGGCCACGACATGGGCGACGCGGTGCTGCGGGAGCTGGGCAAGCGACTGAGCGCAGTCGTGCGCGTCGGCGACCTGGTGGCGCGCTTCGCCGGCGACGAGTTCCTGGTGATGCTCGACGCCATCGAGCGGCGCGAGGACGCCGAGCGCGTCCGCTCCAACATAGAAGCCGTGCTGCGCGAACCGCTGGAAATCCTGACCGGCAGCAGCGAACTCGTGCCGGAGCTCGGCGCGGCCGTCGGCGTGGCGATCTATCCCGACGACGGCCAGGACGTCGACACGTTGATCCGGCACGCCGACCAGCAGATGTACCTGCGCAAGCGGGAGCAGTGAATCACCGCGGCAAGCCGGCCTCGCGCCCGATGCTGCCGGGCATGAGCGCATCGACGGCAGTGCGGCTGTCTCCACGGTTCCCGCGCCTTGCCGGCCACGTTCGCGCGGCCGCGCTGAAGGGCGCCGACCTGCCGGCATACCGGACCATGCATGCGACCATTTGATCGACCCTGTCGTTGATCATCCAGCCCGTGGTCGACGCCACGGTCGAGCGTGCTTCGGCGCCGCAAGGCGCGGCTGGACGAGTTCGACCTCCCTCGAGACTCGAGCCTGCATGCTGGCTTGCCACTCGACAGGGTTCGCAATGGGTCGCGCTGGCGCGCGCATTGCCGTGTCGAGCGGGTGAAACCTGCTTTCGATCGCCTCGCGCCATGAGCGCCCTCCTGCAGCTCGTGCTGTCCACGTCTGTCGTGGTCGCGCCGGCGGGATGCTCGTGGGCGCACCCGGGCGCGAATCCGTACCGCGGCGATCCGGTGCAGGCGCTGGCGGACTTCGACATGCCCGAGCCCACGCGCGCGAAGCTGCGATCGATGATGGCCGGACATCGCTACACCGACGTTGCGACGATCACGCGCGACGACATCGCCGGCGCCCGCGGCTACACCGACCTGCGCGAGATGCACAGCGGCGGCGGCCGGGTGTGCCACGGCAGCGTCGACCGATCGGCCTGGAGCGCGACGCGCCGCGAGCGCGGGCTGGTCTACTGCGCCGACGACGCCTGCGTGATCGTGCCGACGATCTGCAACAACGTCTCGCGGGTCTCGCGAAAGCCCGATCGCGTGGCGGCGCTGGACGACGGTCCGATCGACATCGAACCGGCCGCCGGCCCGCCCCCGCCGCCGGCCACGACGCCTGCAACGACGCCGCCGGACGCGATCTCGCCGCAAGACTTCATCCCGATTCCGGGCGGCGGCGGCGGACTGCCCGACACGCCGGCATCGCCCGGCGCCGGTGGCGGCGGTGGATCCTCCGCCAGCGGCTTCCCGATCGGCGGCGGCTCGATCGGCGGCGGTGGCGGGCCGTGTTGCGACATCGGCCCCATCGGCCCCATCGTTCCCGTCGGCCCCGGCGAGCCGGGCGGCCCGCCTGTCAATCCGCCGCCGGCGATCCCGGAAGCGCCGACGTGGGTGCTGCTGCTGTCTGGACTGGCGTTGATCTTCGGTCGCCGCGCCCGCCGCCGCTGAGACTCAGGCCAGGTCGCGCAACGGATGCGCATGCGCCGGCCACGGCGACGCGAAATAGGCTTCGACCATCGCGGCGTCGACGTCCGCGATCGCCGCCGGGTTCCAGCGCGGCGCGTGATCCTTGTCGACGACCAGCGCGCGGATCCCTTCCAGCGTCTCGCTCGCGGCGCCCGGCCGCAGGTGGAAGCACTGGCGCACGAGGCCGCGCTCCATGCGCAGGTCGTCGGCCAGCGTCATCGTGCGCGCCCGGCGGATCTGTTCGAGCGTGACGGCCATCATCAGCGGCGAGCGCAGCGACAGCGTCTTCTCGAGCGACGCCGCGAACTCGCCCGGCTCGGCCGCCAGCGCGGCGACGATGGCGGCGAGGTCGGGGGCCGCGAACACGCGGTCGACCAGGTCGCGCTGCGCCGCGAGCGACGCGGCGCCCGCGTCGGCGGCCAACGCGTTGACGGCCGACAGCGCGCCCACGCCGTCGATGGCGGTGGCGTCGGCGATGGCCTGCACCAGCGCGTCCAGTCCATCGCTGGCGACGCAGGCGTCGGCCCAGTCGACGGCCAGCGAATCGGCCGCGCCCAGCACCTGGCCGCTCAGGCCCAGGAACTCGCCGAGGTAGCCTGGCGTGCGCGCGAGGAACCAGCCGCCGCCGACGTCGGGGAACAGGCCGATGTTGGTCTCGGGCATCGCGAGCTTCGCGCGCTCGGTGACGATGCGCATCGAGCAGCCTTGCGCCAGGCCCATGCCGCCGCCCATCGTGATGCCGTCCATCAGCACGAAGGTCGGCTTGCCGAAGGTGTGGATCAGGTGGTTGAGCGCGTATTCCTCGCTGAAGAAGTCTTCCAGCGTCGGGTCGCCGGCGAGCGCGGCCTCGTGGAAATAGCGGATGTCGCCGCCGGCGCAGAAGGCCGCTGCCTTGCCTTCGCGGTTGGCCCCGCGCAGCAGCACCGCGCCGACCTGCGGGTCGTCGCGCCAAGCGAGCAGTTGCGCGGTGACGAGGCGGATCATCTCCAGCGACAACGCGTTGAGCGCCTGTGGCCGGTTGAGCGTGAGGATGCCCAGGTGATTGCGGCGTTCGGCGAGGACGGTGGACGAAGCGGGATTGGACATGACGGTGTTCCTAGGCGGCCGACGCGGCCTGGCGTCCGCGCAGGCTCAGCCATTCGTTGAAGACGAGCGCGCCGACGACGATGCCGCCGCCGACGAGCGCCGAGCTGCCCGGCGACTCGCCCGCGCCGACCCAGGCCCACAGCACGCCGAAGATCACCTCCAGCAGGCCGATGAGCGCGACCTCGGGCGCAGGCAGCGCGCGCGACACGCGCACCAGCAGCAGGCAGGGAATGGCCAGCTGCACGATGCCGAGACCCAACAGCAGGCCGAGGTCGTGCGCGTTGGCCTTGAACGGCCACGCCAGCGGCAGCGTGACCAGCGCGGAGATCGCCGCGCCGATCAGCACGGCGCTGAACAGGTCGGGCTGCGACGCGGGCGTCTGCAGGCTGTCGTCGGCCACGGGCTGCGCGCGGCCGGCGTGCTGCAGCACGGTGTAGTTGAGCGCCGTCGACAGCGGCACCGCGAACGCCACCGCCATGCCCACCAGGCTGCGCGCATCGGCGGTCTGCATGCTGCGGCCGAACATCCACGCGATGCCCACGCCCGCGACGGCGATCGCGACCCACGTGCGCGGCGGCTGCCGGTGATGCAGGAACACGCGCGCGAACACAGCGGTCAGCAGCGGGCTGATCGCCATCGTCACCAGCACGTTGGCCACGCGCGTCATCGTCAGCGCCACCATGAACGCGGTGAACATCACGGCCCAGCATGCGCCCGACATCCACACCACGCGCGGCGAGCGCAGCAGCTCGGCCCACAGGACCCAGCCGCGCCTCCACGTGAGCGCGAGGCCCAGCCCGGCGAGGTTGAACAGGCTGCGGAAGAACGTCACCTCGAAGCTCTCGGCCGCCTGCAGCGAGCGGCTGACGACGCCCGCGGTGCTCCACAGAAGCGTGACGACGACCATGCCGAAGGCGGCACGGGCGTGGGTCAGGGAAGGCGTCGCGTCCATCGCGTGGCAGTGTCGCAGATCGGCTCGGAAAACAGGAAAGCGACCCGCCCTTCGGCGGATCGCTTCGTCGTCGGCGGTGGATCCCCGGCCCTGCCGCCCAAACGAATGAAGGGTGATTCAAGGGAGCGGCGGAACCGGCTCCGCACGGCGCTCGCGGAGCGCCCCTCCCCGGCGCTGCCGCTGACCCGCCTCGAACGAAGTTCAAGGGAGCGGCGGAACCGGCTTGCCGGGCCGCTCGCGGAGCGCCCCCTCGGCGGGCAGGGAGCGCTAGCGACCGTGGGGGCCCGATTTCATGACTTCTTGGCGCGCTTGCGCTCGTTTTCCGTGAGGTAACGCTTGCGCAGGCGCACGCTCTTCGGCGTGATCTCGACCAGCTCGTCGTCGTCGATGAACTCGACGCCGTATTCGAGCGTGAGATCGATCGGCGGCGTGATCTTGATCGCGTCTTCCTTGCCGGACACGCGGAAATTGGTCAGCTGCTTGGTGCGCGTCGCGTTGACGACCAGGTCGTTGTCACGGCTGTGGATGCCCACGATCATGCCTTCGTAGACCGGGTCGTTGGGCTTGACGAACATGCGGCCGCGATCATCCAGCTTGCCCAGCGCGTAGGTGAAGATCTCGCCGGCGTCCATCGAGATCAGCACGCCGTTCTTGCGGCCGCCGATCTCGCCCTTGTGCGGCTCGTAGCCGTCGAAGATGTTGGAGATCAGGCCCGAACCGCGGGTCAGGTTCATGAACTCGTTGGAAAAGCCGATCAGGCCGCGGGCGGGGATGCGGTACTCGAGGCGGACGCGGCCGTTGCCGTCCGGCTCCATGTTGACCAGCTCGCCCTTGCGCTCGCCGAGCGCCTGCATCACGCCGCCCTGGTGGGTTTCCTCGACGTCGGCGGT